>NZ_JBEPLY010000003.1:0-459899 GCF_040545495.1 Martelella mangrovi | reverse complement strand
GCAATGAAAATGGCACTGGAAAAACAGGCCGCTTGAGGCCAGATTAAAAACCCAAGACTCTCCCGAAAAATGGAGGGAAGTCGGGTCTCAGGTCAGGAGCGCTCGGCAAGGCGGGGTTGCTGGGGGACAAGAAATGATCGACCGCTCACACAAACTGTCGGTTACCCGTCAGGCGAAGCTTCTCGGTTTCAGCCGTGGCAGTGTCTATTATCTGCCCCGTCCGGTATCTGACGGAGATCTGGCTCTGATGCGCCGGATCGATGAACTGCATCTCGACTACCCGTTTGCCGGAAGCCGGATGTTGCAAGGACTCTTGAGGGGAGAAGGGCTGGTAACGGGGCGGTTACACGTCGCCACGCTGATGAAGAGGATGGGCATAGAGGCGATATACCGTCGCCCGAACACGTTGAAACCGGCACCTGGGCACAAAATCGATCCCTACCTCCTGCGCAAACTGGTGGTTACCAGGCCCATACCCAAGTCTGGGCTATGGACCGACATATATCCCCATGGCGCGCGGCTTCGTCTATCTCTGCGCCATCATCGACTGGTTTAGCCGGAAGGTGCTGTCGTGGCGGCTGTCGATCACGATGGAAGCAGCCTTCTGCATCGAAGCAGTCGAGGAAGCGCTTGATCGTTATGGCAAACCCGACATATTCAATACCGACCAGGGATCGCAGTTAACCTCTATCGACTTCACCGCAGTGCTGAAGAACGCCGAAATCGCCATCTCGATGGATGGCAAGGAGGCGTGGCGGGATAACGTCTTCGTCGAGCGGCTCTGGCGGTCGGATTAAATACGAGGAGGTCTATCTCCACGCCTACAAAACCGTGTCCGGGGCCCGCGCTGACATCGGTCGCTATCTGACCTTCTACAACACCCGACCCCCACATTCATCCCTTGACCGGCAGACGCCGGATCAGTCCTATTTCAGCGCGCTGGAACCAATGAAGGTGATAGCATAATCTAGGCGGAAATCCACTTAACGAAACGCCCCAAACTGTTCAGACAAACCGAGCCTCCTCTGGCATCGCGCTCAACACGGCAACAAGAAACGAGGCGATTTTCGACCTTCGCGTCGATGGCCAGGTTGATTTCAATAGCGGAACGATCGATCTCAACCCGTCCGGCCGTCGCCAGACGAAAAAGCGGCGCCCGGTGATTCGGCTGACCACTGGCCTTGCGGCCTGGCTGGACCATTGGGGAGATGACCGACCAATCCGGCAATATCAGGATACGGTCGAAAAGCGGCTGAACGCCATGGGAAAAGATTTGCAGCCGAGAGACCCGGACGGTCGCTTGCTTGCCCCGCTTAGCATGCCTGACATGACCTGCTACACGCTCCGGCACTTTATTGCGACCAACATGCGCCGCGCAGGCATCGAGGTCTCACGCGAGCAGCGCTCGAAATGGCTGGGTCACGTTGTTGCCGAAGGCTCCCGGACGACCGACTGGTACGAAAAATTCGACCCCGACTACCTGGAAGACCCAATGCGCGCCACGGAAATGATCATCCAGAAACTTCAGAATCACACCCACAAGAGCCTGCTTGCTCCCACCATGCACTCACAGGGAACACTTCGCGTAGTTTCAGGTCACGAAAAATAATAGCAATTTCAAATTGATAAGTGGTCGGAGTGGAGAGATTCGAACTCCCGACCCTCTGGTCCCAAACCAGATGCGCTACCAGGCTGCGCTACACTCCGACACTGGGTGCCCGGATACACTGAAGGGCTGCGCGCCGCAACAGGAAAATGGCTTTTGCAAATACGGACGATTACTTGTCTATGGTCGGCCCGCTGACCGTGTCGCCGGGTTTCAGCCCGTAAGCTTCGGCCTCTCCGCCGCCGATTTCCAGCACATAGCGCACTGGTTCGGATGAACTGATGATCGCCTTGGACTCAGGCTCGGCCTGTTCGTGAAACCCCGAAACCGTTCCATCGGCGCGGATAAAGACCATGTCGAGCGGGATCAGCGTGTTCGCCATCCACATGGAAGCGGGCCGCGACTGCCCGAAATCGAAAATCATGCCGTGGCCGCGGTCAAGCGCGGTGCGGTACATCAGCCCACGCTGGCGCTGCGGCGAGCTGGTGGCAACCTCGACCACCAGCGGATAATCGCCGCTTTCGGTATGCAGCGTCAGTTCGGATGTCGGAAAGACAATGTCGTTATCCTGGGCGGTGACTAGGCCCGCTGACACGAACAGGGCGAGCAGAAAAACGGCGGCAAACAAGCCCCTGTGCATACGGATCGTCATGATCTCTCCATTTCCGGCAACAGCGCCGGCCTATCATTGCCATTCAACCAACAGCCGGAAGGCCACCATGCCTGCCTCTGAGTTGAGAAAAGGATAGCGCTTCAGGCCGAAAACAGGAAAGCATTTTCAGAAAAACGGGGTGCCGTCACCCGAAACCGGAGACCTCAGTGTGTGCGGCCGTGCGGCGACGGCATATCGGGATGAACTTCGGCCGCCATCAGCCCTTTGGGGCCCTCGCCAAAGCGTACGAGCACGCTCTGTCCCGGCACCAGTTCGGTAATGCCATAGCGCCTGAGCGTTTCCATGTGCACGAAAATGTCCTCGGTCCCCTCACCGCGCGTCAGAAAGCCGAAGCCCTTCTCGCGGTTGAACCATTTGACCAGAACACGTTCAAGGCCGCTCGACGGTTCGACCTGAACATGGGTCTTGACCGGCGGCAATTGTGAAGGGTGTACGGCCGTCGACTGATCCATCGAAAGAATACGAAACACCTGCAGGCCACGCTCGCGCTTTTGAACCAGCGCAACCACGCGCGTGCCTTCCAGGATCGTCTGGTAGCCGTCGCGCCTCAGGCAGGTGATGTGCAAAAGCATGTCTTCCATGCCATTGTCCGGCACGACGAAACCGAAGCCCTTGCCGACATCGAACCATTTCACAAAACCGGTGACCTCGAGCAGATCTCCCGTTTCCGTGCCCGCATCCTCTCCGACCGAGTATCGTTCTGTCTGTGACCTCTCGGCCATACCGTCCCGCTCCTTGAAAAAACCCGGCTGCGAATTAACTGATTCTTGTCATTAGAATAACATTCATTCCTCGGGGTGCCACAAGTCCAAACGAAAAAGCAGTGGATGCGCATCCCGGCGACACACGCCGCTTTTGAAAAATCCGACAGGGAAGAGAACAATGCATTACCTGCACACCATGGTCCGCATTACCGACATCGACGCATCGCTGCACTTCTACTGCACGCTTATGGGCCTTGAGGAAGTGCGCCGTGTGGAAAATGAAAAGGGCCGGTTCACGCTGATCTTTCTCGCCGCCCCCGGCGATCTGAAAGACGGCGATGGCGAGCATGTGCCGAAACTCGAGCTGACCTATAACTGGGACCCGGAAGAATATTCCGGCGGCCGCAATTTCGGCCACCTCGCCTATCGTGTGGAAAATGTCTACGACTTTTGCCAGAAGCTCTCCGACGCCGGTGTGACCATCAATCGTCCGCCGCGCGACGGCAATATGGCCTTTGTCCGCTCGCCCGACGGCATCTCCTTCGAGATTCTCCAGGAGGGCGATCCGCTGGAGCCGAAAGAACCCTGGGCGTCGATGCCGAACACCGGCAGCTGGTAGCCGCAACAGAAGCTGCGCCGAAAGGCGCCGCTTCTTTCCATTAAAATCAGTCGGTTACACGCGATCCTGCGACTTCATTTTCAACATGTCGTTTTTTTGAAGGAATCGCTGTTTTACGCTTGCAGCAATTCTATTGCCTGATTATAAGGGCGCCCAGCGAACGCATGCGCCCTTCGTCTATCGGTTAGGACGCCAGATTTTCATTCTGGAAAGAGGGGTTCGATTCCCCTAGGGCGTGCCATTCGCACAAGGTGTAAAAGCCTTGCTGCAAATGGGGTCGAAGCCTGGCTTCGAAACCTGTGTTTTGCTGTTGAGGACCTCGCCCAAAGCGGTGTCTTCGAATTTGAAATGCGCGCCCTTCGTCTATCGGTTAGGACGCCAGATTTTCATTCTGGAAAGAGGGGTTCGATTCCCCTAGGGCGTGCCATTCAAATTCTGCCTGACGGCAACCACCCCTGTAAAACAGAGATGGCGACCGCCAAAATTCTGTGGCATCGTGCCCTCACCGGCGCATGCGCCCTTCGTCTATCGGTTAGGACGCCAGATTCTCATTCTGGAAAGAGGGGTTCGATTCCCCTAGGGCGTACCAGTTATCCACAGGCGCGCCCGGGCCCGGCAGCCATTTCGCAAAGCTCCACACCATGTCCGGCGCCTGCCTGCGCGATTCGCACGCATTCCGTAGGCCTGCCCTTTATCGGCAAAGCATAATACGCTACCGGCTTTTCAAAGGATTGCCATGATACCGGCGCCGGAACAGGCCGCGTCGGCATGAGGAGCGGGCATGCATCTGATCCACGAATCGATCGCGATGATTGAACCCTATCTGCGCCACTACGGGCTGCCGGCGCTTTTTGTCATCGTCTATCTGGAATCACTCGGCGCACCATTGCCGGGCGAAAGCGGTGTGATCTGCGCTGCATTGCTGGCTTCGGCCGGTCAGTTGCCGATCGAGGGCGTATTCCTTGCCGTTGCCGCCGGCGCCATTCTTGGCGACAATACCGGCTACCTGATCGGGCGTTATGGCGGCCGCGGCATCATCGAGCGCTACGGCCGTTACATCGGGCTCAATCAGCAGCGACGGGAATGGATCGAGGGGCTTTACGCGCAAAAAGGTGCTGCCGTTGTTGTCGGCGCGCGTTTCGTCGTCATCCTCAGACAATTAAACGGCATCGTTGCCGGCATGATGGCCATGCGCTGGAAGCCGTTTGTGGTGGCAAACATTACCGGCGCCATTCTGTGGACGGCCGTTTGGACATCCGTCCCCTTCATCTTCGGCGATTTCTTCGCCGCCCACTTCCATGACATCCTGAAATAGGACTTCATACCCAGGATCAATGATCAGCCGGAAATGATCCGGTCGATCTTCACGGCATAGCGGTCGGTCATGCCCGATACATAGTCGGCGAGCGTATGAAGCGCGGAATAGGGATCGCGCGCCTGACGCAGATCGATGCCCAGCGCGCGTTGCAGCTGGCGCGGATAGCCGCTGATCCTTTCCGCCTCGAAATCCACTGCCGCCAACGCCTCGAGCACCGGCAACACGCCATCGAGGATACGATGGACGAGATTGCGGCCCATCACCTCCAGCTCGGTCTTGCGCGGCGAGGTGAAGATGCGTTCGCTGGCAAGCCTGCCGATTTCGGCGAAATTTTCTCTCTGGGCCGATGCCTCGACAAGCCCGGCGGTAAACCTGCCGGTCATGATCGCGTCGTAGTTGGCGCTGAATGCGGCACTGCAATCCTCAAACGCCTTGCTGATGGCCACAGCGCGCAGGAAGGCCATCTTTTCGCCCGGCGTGTCTCCGCGGTCTTCCTGCGGAACAACGCCGGAAACGGCGGCAAGAAGCCCGGCCGCTTCCCGGTAGGACAGATCCCCGGACGTAAAGGCATCTTCCAGATCGAGAATATTGTAGCAGATGTCGTCCGCCGCCTCGACCAGATAGACCAGCGGATGGCGTCGCCACCATGTCGCGGTGTCATCTCCGGCAACCAGACCGGTCCTCGCCGCAACGGTTTCAAGCGCCTCCCGCTCGGTTTCGAAAACACCGAATTTCTTCAGCCCGCTGTCGCGCCCTGCGAGTGTTTTGCGCACCCGCGCCGTCACCGGATATTTGAGGAACGCGGCAAGCGTGGCATGGGTCAGCCGCATGCCACCTCGCCGGTTCATCTCAAGGCCGGAGAGAATGCGAAAGCCCTGGGCATTGCCCTCAAAGGCCTCGAATTCTTCTGAAAAACAGGCCTGCCGATCGGCAAAAAGCCCCTCGCCCCGGTCGAATTTTTCGGCAAACCACGCACCGATCGCATCTTCACCGGAATGGCCGAAGGGCGGATTGCCGATATCATGCGCCAGGCAGGCGGCATGAACGAGACCGGCAACGATGGCCTGGCCACCCTTTCCCACCAGGCCCTGCTCTTCCAGCCACCAACCGACTTCCAGCCCGAGTGAACGGCCGACGCTTGCCGTCTCCACACTGTGGATCAGGCGATGGTGGATATGATCGTTATCATAGAGAGGATGAACCTGCGTCTTGTTGGCAAGCCGCCGGAAGGGAGCGGAAAAACTGATCCGGTCGGCATCCTGATCATAGGCCGGACGCCGCGCCGTCTGCTGATGCGATGACTGGAACAGCCGTTCCAGATCCAGCAGTTTTTCCCATTTCATCGCGGCCATGAGATATCCCCTTCTTTCTGCATCGAGCCGCAGCCGGTGGTGCTATTCCGCAGCCTTGTCGTCGGCGCGCGCGGCGTCTTCATCGCTGTCGGCGTCGGTCTCGTCGCGCTCCAGCTCGTAGGCATAACCTTCGAGCATGGTATAGGCCTGCTCGATCACCTCGATCTGCGCTTCGGCATTGCGGATTGCCTCGGCAATCGAATCACTTCGCGCACGCAGCATTGAGCCGAGCACATCGGTGCCCGAACTGTCGCGTTTGCGGCGCCCCAGCCGCGCCATGTGCTTGCGCACGCGGGCACGGTGACGCTCCAGCTCCAGAATGTGAAAGCGGCTTTTCAGAATATCGTCGGAAAGTTTGCGGCGCATCGCCGCCACGGGATCGAAACTGCCCGGCTCGCGGTCGTCCAGTATCATCTCGTTGACGAGCGGCTCCAACAGCAGCAGTCCCTTCAGATCCTTCGCGTCCGCAAGCTCGGGATCGTAACCGGTATCGTCAAACACCTTGCGCCGGACAGGATCCTTCAAAAGGTCATAGGACGCCTGCAGGCGGGCAAAACGCTCCTCGTCGCCGCCGCTGTCGGGATGGGCTTCCTTGGCAAGCCGCCGATAGGCCGCCCGGACGGCCTTCTCGTCGCAATCATGGTCTACGCCAAGCACTTCGTAGGGGTCGATCAAGATGTTACCCGTCTCGCCATGTCTATAAAATCCCCCATGAACTACTCTTACCGCGCCCGCGGTTCAAGACGAAAGCCATTTATGTATAACCCCGCGCCGCCGGAATTCACCGAAATTGCCCGGTTTCGATAATACCGCCGAACGCCGACATCTCCGTGCCTTGAATTTGACATTGCACCGCCATAATTCTACACAACGGAAGCCGTCAAATCGTTAAACTGACGATATACAAGACGGCCTTGTCGGACTCTACGGAGTCCTGGGGTATCGCGGACCATTTGCCGGGCGGCCAAGTCGCCCCGCGCTTTCGCTCGAATGCGAGAGTTGTCCCGATGGAAGCGCATGTTGCTGCCGGCGCCCCTTATGCGTGGCCCGCGCGGGTGGCACGCAGGCACAACCGAAGATCGGACGCCTCAGGGATCTTCATCCCCTGTTGCCGAATAAGGAAGAGGTATGACTGTCAAACTGACCGCGAAAAACGTTTCCAAGCTTTTCAATGACGACAGCGGCGAAGGGGCACGTCGCCTCGCAGCCGGAGAAAGCAAGGAAGAAATCTTCAAGGCCACCGGTGTTACCGTTGGCATCGACAATGTGAGTTTCGACGTTCAGGAAGGCGAAATCTTCGTCATCATGGGCCTGTCCGGCTCCGGTAAATCCACCATCGTGCGCACGCTGAACGGTCTGATCCCGCCGACATCCGGCTCGATCATGATCGACGATGTCGACGTCGCGACCTGCAGCAAGGAAGCGCTGAGGGATGTTCGAAGGCAGAAAATCACCATGGTTTTCCAGCACTTCGCGCTGTTTCCTCACAAAACGATTATCGACAATGTCGCCTTCGGCCTGAAGCTGAAGGGCATGGACAAGGAAGAGCGCCACAAGCAGGCCCGCGTCTCGCTTGCCAAGGTCGGCCTCGATGCCTATGCCAACAGCTATCCAAGCCAGCTTTCCGGCGGCATGCAGCAGCGTGTGGGCCTTGCCCGCGGGCTGGCCAACGATCCCGAAATCCTGCTGATGGACGAGCCCTTCGGCGCGCTTGACCCGCTGATCCGTCGCGAAATGCAGGACGAACTGATTGTTCTTCAGAAAGAACTGAAGAAAACCATCATCTTCATCACCCATGACCTCAACGAGGCGATGATCCTCGGCGACCGCATCGCCATCATGAAGGACGGCGCTTTCGTTCAGGTGGGCACTGCACAGGAAATCGTTTCGGAACCGGCCGACGACTATGTCCGCGCCTTCGTTTCCGATATCGACCGCAGCCGCGTGTTCAAGGTTTCCGACATTTCCAGCGATGCCGCCTGGGTCAAGGTCGACGCCACGGCACGCGATGCACTTCGCGTCATGGACAAGGCCAAGACCGACCTCGCCTATGTGGTCGAGCGTGGCGTTCCCGTGGGCCTGCTGATGCGGTCCGACGCCATGGAATGTCCACGTGAGACCCCGGTGCGCGAAGCCATGTTTGCAGAGCCGCCGACCGTTTCGGAAGAAGCCTATCTCAACGAGGTCTATTCGGCCGCCCAGGGCGGTGTTCCGATGGCCGTGACCAATGATGACGGCAAGCTCGTCGGCGTCGTCTCCCAGGACGATATCTTCGAACAGCTTGCTGCGGATCCGGAAGAGCCGTCCGCCGAGGGTGAAGAAACAGACGAGCAGAAACAGAAACCGGCTGCAGACCAGCCGGCCTCGGAATAAGCCGACAGGAGACCAGAGATTTGCTAGATCCATCGCAGTATTTCACGATCCCGTTCGACACGTGGGTCAACGACTTCGTCCGCGGCTTCCTCGTTCCCAATTTCCGGCCGTTCTTCCGCGCGCTTCAGGTGCCGGTCAATCAGGTGCTGATGGCACTCGACACCTTCCTGGCATGGATACCGATGCTGGCAATGGCCGTCATTTTCGCGCTTCTTGCATGGCGTATCGTCGGAAAGACCATGGCGATCGTTACCATTCTGGGTTTTCTTTTCGTTGATCTGATCGGGCTTTGGCCGGAGACGATGACAACGCTGGCCATGATCCTGACATCGGTGTTCTTCTGCACCATCATCGGCGTGCCCGTGGGCATTCTGGTGGCCCGCAGCGATACGCTCTGGCGCCTCGTCCGCCCGATCCTCGATGTGATGCAGACTGTTCCAAGTTTCGTCTATCTTGTTCCGATCGTTATGCTTTTCGGTGTTGGCATGGCGCCGGGCATCATCGCGACGATCATTTTCGCGCTGCCACCGATCATCCGCATGACCAATCTCGGCATCCGCAATGTGCGCACCGATTTGATCGAGGCCTCCGAGGCTTTCGGCGCGACCTATTCGCAAACGCTGATCGAGGTTCAGCTGCCGCTGGCCATGCGCACCATCATGGCGGGGTTGAATCAGACGCTGATGCTTGCCATGTCGATGGTTGTCATCGCAGCGCTGATCGGCGCAGGCGGCCTCGGACAGGTCGTCAATACCGGCCTCGGCCGGCTGGATGTTGGCGGCGCGACCGCCGGCGGCGTCGGCATCGTGGTTCTGGCCATCGTGCTCGACCGCATCACCCAGGGCCTCGTAGAGCCTTCCGATCCCAACCGGATGACGTTCCGTCAGGCGTTGGGAACTCTCTTCAGCGGCCAGAAGACGGCCGCCGATTAAGCACGGGGGCGGCCCGACGGCCGCTTTCCAGGGATCTCCGATCCCGTAGCCAAGGCGCCCTGCCCGCCACCGGCAGGCGGCGCGCCGCAACACGTAGAAACGGAGAAACACTCATGACCAACAACCTCAGCAAGCTTACCGCTGCCCTGATGATCGGCGCGGCCAGCCTTGTACCGGCTACCGCGGCATTTGCGCAGGAACCCGGTGACGGCAAGACCATCAAGATGGCCCAGGCCGACTGGGACACCGGCTGGTTCCAGGCTGAAATCTACAAGCAGATGTTTGAAGACCTCGGCTATTCCGTGACCGGCCCGATGACGCTCGGCGCTTCGGCCTTCTATCAGGCTGTCTCGCAGGGCGACGTCGACCTCTGGGTCAACGGCTGGTTCCCGCTGCACAGGACCTATGAATCGACCTTCGAAGGCAAGGCCAAGGTTGACGGCGCAGTTGCCAAGGGCGGCGCGCTCCAGGGTTACCTCGTCGACAAGGCGGCCATCGAAGAATTCGACATCAAGACGCTCGACGACTTCAAGCGCGACGAAGTCAAGGAAGCCTTCGACCGCAATGGCGACGGCAAGGCCGATCTGGTCGCCTGCCCGCCGGGCTGGGGCTGCGAACTGACGATCTCGCAGCACATGGAAGACTTCGATCTGGGTGACGATATCAACCCGATCAAGGCCGGCTACTCCGCTTCCATGGCCGATGCGATCGCCGCCTACCAGAACGGCGAACACATCCTGTTCTACACCTGGACGCCGAACTGGACCGTTGACCAGCTCGCCCCCGGCAAGGACGTGATGTGGATCGAAGTGCCGCAGAAGGAAGGCGTTGACCTGCCGGCCCCGGCCGAAGGTCTCGACACCTGCGTTGCCGATCCGTGCTACATGGGCTTTGTCGCCAACGACATCGTTCCGGTCGTCAATGACGAGTTCCTCGCCGACAACCCGGCTGTCGATGCCCTCCTGAAGGAAGTATCGATCCCGCTGCCGGATATCTTCGCGCAGAACTCGGCCATGAACGAAGGCGATGACGACGTTCAGGCCCAGGCCGCCAAGTGGATCGAGGACAATCAGGACCAGGTCAACACCTGGCTTGAAAACGCTCGCGCTGCTGCCAACTGATAGCAGCTGAAACGAGGCCGGAAGGACGGTTTGGCCGCCTTCCGGCCTTTTTTGTTGTCCGGTGGCAGCACGTTGCGGCGCCCGCCCCTGCCACCGGTCATATCCGACAAGAATACAGTTCCATCAAACGAGATTTTCATGAAGACAATGCTTCACACGCTGGCCCTGACAGCCATGGTCGGCGCCGCCGGCCTTGTTCCGGCAACGGCCGGCGCACAGGAACCCGGCAACGGCACCACCATCAAGATGGCACGCGCCAGCTGGGACAGCGGCTGGTTTCAGGCCGAAATCTATACCAAACTGTTCGAAGAACTCGGTTACAATGTAGAGGGGCCGACGACGCTCGACGTACCGCCATTCTATCAGGCGGTGATGCAGGGCGACGTCGACCTCTGGGTCAATGGCTGGTTCCCCGCGCAGGACACCTACAAGCCGGTCATGGAAGGCCAGGCCGAGGTTATCGGCACGGTCGTCGACCGCGGCGCGCTTCAGGGCTACATGGTCGACAAGGCCGCCGTTGAGGAATTCGGCATCGAATCGCTCGCCGATTTTGCGCGTCCCGAGGTTCGCGAGGCCTTCGACCGCAATGGCGACGGCAAGGCCGACCTCGTCTCCTGCCCGCCCGGCTGGCTGTGCGAACGCGTGATCGTCGAACAGCTCGAGGATTTTGGCCTGGATGACGATATTGCCACGACCACGGCCGGCTACAACGCCGCCATGGCCGACACGATCGCCAGCTACAATGCCGGCGAACATGTGCTCTACTACGCCTGGACGCCGAACTGGACCGGCTACGAGCTGAAAGCCGGCGAGGACGTGATGTGGATCCCGGTCCCGCAGGTCGAAGGCGTCGAGACGGTTCCGCCGGCCGAAGGGCTGGAAACCTGCGTCGCCGATCCCTGCTACATGGGCTTTCCGCCGAACGATATTCAGCCGGTCGCGCGCAAGGACCTGCTTGAGGCCAACCCGGCAATCGAATCGATCCTGACGACCGTCTCGATCCCCCTCGATGACATTTTCGCGCAGAACGCCGCGATGATCGAAGGCGACGACGACATCGAAGCCCAGGCCGACGCCTGGATCGCGGAAAACCGCGACGCAGTCGACGGCTGGCTGGAAACCGCCAGAGCCGCCGCCAACTAAGCGGTAGCGCCTCCTGTCAAACCGGAAAGCTCGGCCTTTGTTTTCCAAAGGCCGGGCTTTTTTTTTGCGGCTACAGCGCCCTTGCGCCGTCAATGTCCGTCGAGACTGATTCCGCGTGTTTCGATCCGGCAGACGAAGGTCACAACCGCACCGACCAGCGAGGTCGCGACCAGCCCGTAAAGCAGTGCGGTCGTTCCGATATCGGCAAGAAGAACCGGAAACAGGAACGCGGTCAGGCAGGCGCCGATCTTGGCAAAGGAGGCGGCAAAGCCCACGCCTGTGCCGCGAATATGGGTCGGAAACACCTCGCCGGCGATCAGATAGGTCTGCGCATTGGGCCCGAGATTGGTCATGAAATTGAACAGCATGAAACCGCAGAAAATCAGTGTAGTCTGGGTGGCGCCGGAATAGCTGCCGGCCTGAGCGGCGATAAACAGGCCTGCCGCGCAGCCAATGAAGCCGAAGACCTGAAGCCGGATACGGCCAATGCGATCGGCGAGCAGCACCGCGCCGATGATGCCTACAAGAAGCAGGATGTCGAGCAGAGCTGTTCCCTTGGCTGCAATCAGATCGTTGTGCACCAGATCGGCAACATTTTGAGCATGCGCGCGCTGATGGCCGACGGTGGCGGCAAGAATGGTCGGTGTGAAGATACCGATGCCATAGGTCCCGAGATCCTGTAGAAACCAGGGGACCGACGACAGGATCAACGCGCGCATATTGCGCCTTTGAAACAGTGCGCGATAGCCGCTTTTGGCCTCCCGCGCGGGTTTCGCCGGTTCGGAAACGCTCACCCGCGTCGGATAGGCCGGTTCGCGTTTCAGCAGTTTCTGCAGTTCCGTTTCGGCTTCCTGGCCGCGTCCGCGAACGGCAAGCCAGTGCGGGCTTTCGGGAATGAAGAACCGCCCGATGAAGACGGCCAGCGCCGGAACGATCGCAACGCCGTACATCCAGCGCCAGGCGCCGACCGACGGATCGAGCGTGAGGATCACATAGCCGAGCAACGTCCCGAAGATCGCGCCGACGGCCTGAAAACCGAAGGCCGACAGCACCAGCCCGCCGCGGGTCTTCGAGGGCGTACTTTCCGAAATCACCAGATGCGCGGTCGGATAATCGCACCCGAGCGCCAGCCCCATGCCGAAAAGACAGACGATCAGCCAGGCGAAATTCTGGGTAAAGATGATGGCCGTAAGGAATGCGATGAACAGGCCGAGTTCCATGATGAAAACCCGCTTGCGGCCAAACCGGTCGGCAAGCCCGCCAAGGGCACTTGCTCCGATCAGAATGCCGAACAGCGAGGCCGAGCCGACCATGCCGTGCTGGGTCGCACCCAACCCGAATTCCGAGGCCATCAACGGCATTGCGACGCCGGTCATGAACACCACAAGGCCCTCGAAGAACTTGCCCGCCACAGACAGCCACCAGATCAGCCACTGAGTGCCCGTCATCTTCGGCGCGGGCGCCTCGGTTCCGTCAACCCAGAACGGACGCTCATCAATATAGAATTGAACACTGCGCGCCGTTTTCACGCCGGCCGGATCGGTCGACATTTCATTCATGGAGGTTTCCTCTCGAATGTTGATGTAGCCTATACGGGAAACACCTAACCTCCGCACTTGTGAGTTTCATGACATCTGCGCGACGTCTGCTTGTCAGTCCGGCAGCTGCGCGCCCGGCAGACCGCCGAGTTCGGCCATTCTTGACCTAAGTCAATGAAAGCGACGCGCGTTTGTCGGCAAATGATTAAATAAACCGGTCGATTCAGCAGGGAGGAACGCATGACGGTCGAAACCCTCGCGACTGAATGCTTGGACAATCCATTGAAGCAGAAAATACCTCAGAACCCGCGGACAGCCAGCGGCACCCTCCGGTCGACACACAAGTCGATCCTGCGGTTGTGCGACGCTCTTGAAGCCGTGGCAGACTCCCTGCCTGCCAATGTCAACCGCAATGCCTGTCGGCGATTGGCCGATGACCTGGTCCCGACACTAAAGGACGCCCAGGAGACCGAAGAGATGCAGGTGTTTCCGCAGTTGCGCCACACGGCCGCCGGTCCGCAAGCGGCCGGCGAAGTGCTGGACCGCCTGACATACGAGCATTTCGAAGATTTGTGTTTTGCCGAAGAGGTAACGGAAACACTCAAACGGCTTTCATCTGGCGATGTGGTCAACACCGAAGCCGTCGGCTACATGCTGCGCGGCCTGTTCGGCGCCCTGCGGCGCCATATTGCGCTTGAGCAGGAGCTGGTGGCCAACCGCCTGCAACCGTGAAGATGGTTAGATGAAGACGCCGGCCGCTATCGCTTCCGGCGGCTCCAGCGATCATGATACCAGAGCCATTGCTCGGGATATTCCCGCACCCAGGCTTCAACCTTGTCGTTGAGCGCCTGTGCGGTTGCCGGCACATCCACGCTTCCCGCCGGTGTCATCGGAACCGGCATTTCCTCTTCAAGCACCAGCCGGAAACGGTTGTTCGGCAGCCGGATGCAGCGCGCGGGAAACACGGGGCAAGCAAACTGACGCGCCAGCTTGGCCAGCAGCGGATTGGTGCGCACATCCTGGCCGAAATACTGCGAGGTCATGCCGCGCTTGAATTTCTGGTCGACGAGCACGCCGACACCCCTGCCCGCCTCCAGCGCATTGGCAAGCGCGAAAGCCGAGCCCGCATGCGAGGGAACCAGCTCGCCCATGCGCTTGCGGCGGAAGCGGAACACCTTCTTGGCGATATAGGGATTGTTCGGCGGTCGAAACAGCACGGTCACATTCAGGCCGAACGAGGCAGCCGCCACCGGCAGAAGCTCGAAATTGGCCGTGTGGGCCGTGAACACGATGAACGGCTTGTCGCGCGCCAGCAGTTCCATGAAGCGCTCGACGCCCTCAACCTCGACCCGTCCGGAATCGGGATTTTCCGGATCGAAATCAAAGATTTCGTCGAGAAACACATATTCGGCGGCAAGGCGTCCGATATGCCCCCAGCTGGCCAGCGCGATCCGCTGGATTTCCGCTTCGTCCATGTCGGGAAAGGCCCGGTGCAGGTTTTCCAGCACCAGCTTGTGACGGCCGGTCAGCGGGCCGATCTTGCGCATTGCCCAATCGGCAAAGCGGATCGAGCCATCAGCCGGAAACAGCTTGAGAACCGAAAGCAGGCCAAAAACCAGATGTGCCACCAGCCATTGCTGAAACTGGCGGGTTTTGAGAACGATGCGGGTGATGAGGGATTTCACGAAATCAGATCCAGATTGACTGCGGGCAGCACGTTCACCGCCGCGCTGCCAGCCTTTTAACGGCGATTTCCGTTTGCGCCAAGCGCTGAGACGATGAAAGCTCAGTCGCCGATTTCGAGCACAATCTTTCCGAAAACCTGACGGCTTTCCATCCGTTCCAGCGCCTTGTCGATACCGTCGAAATCAACCAGCGTATCGATGACCGGATGAACGATCCCCTGCGCCATCTTCTGCATGGCATCGGCCATGTTTTCCATGCGGCAGCCAAACGAACCGAAGAATTTCAGCTGCTGCTGGAAAAGCATCATCAGATTGACGTTAGTGGAAACGCCCGACGTCGATCCGCAGGTCACAAGCCGGCCGCCGCGTTTCATCGACAGCATCGAGCCCGCCCAGGTATCCGCGCCGACATGTTCGAAGACGACATCGACGCCCTTCTTCTTGGTGATCTTGCGCACCACGCCTTCAAAGCGGTCCTCGCGGTAATTGATCACATGGTCGGCGCCGAGCGCACGGGCCTTTTCCATCTTGTCGGCCGAGCCGACCGTGGTGATCACGGTGCAGCCCATCTTCTTGGCCAGCTGGATAGCCGCCGAACCGATGCCCGAACCACCGGCATGGACGAGAATGCTCTCACCCGGCTGGAGCATGGCATTGTCGAACAGCATGTGCTCGACCGTGCCGAACGTAACCGGCGCAAGCGCAGCGGCAATCGCATCCACACCGGGTGGCGCAACGACAAGCTGGCGAGCGGGAATATTGATCCGGTCCTGGGCAAAACCGTCGAGATGAAAGCCGTGCACGCCGCCGACATGTTCGCACAGATTGTCCCGGCCCTCGCGACAGGCCTTGCAATGGCCGCACACCCGTGCCCCGAAGATCGAAACCAGTTGCCCGGGCAGGACATTGGCAACGCCGGGGCCGATGGCCTCGACAATGCCGGAGGCTTCCGCGCCGATCGTCAGCGGCAGCTTGCGCTTGGCAAAGGCCATGCCGCGCCAGCCCCAGACATCGATGTGGTTGAGCGCGACCGCCTTCGGCCTCAGCGTTACTTCTCCCGGTCCGGGCGCTTCCGGTTCGGCGACGTCCCGAATCTCGATCTTGCGGTCATCCGTCAGCTGCAATGCGCGCATTGGTCATTCCTTCGCAGTCTCGTCAAAGGCAGCATAACCTGCCCCAAAAAACCGACGCGTCCGCCCTCAGGACGGCTCGCGCGTCATCACCAGGCAGGCATTCTGCCCGCCGAAACCGAACGAGTTGGACAGCACGGAGGACACCGAGGCCTCCCGGCTGGTGTTCGGCACCACGTCGAGCTCGATCAGCGGATCGGGATTGACGTAGTTGATGGTCGGCGGCAACACGCCTGTCAGCATGGTCTGCAGCGAGAACACCGCTTCGACCGCTCCCGCCGCCGTCAGCGTGTGGCCAATCATCGACTTGTTCGACGACAGCGGGATGGAGGGCATCTTCTCCTCGCCGAAAACGGCCTTGAGCGCGGAATACTCCATCTTGTCGTTTTCCGGCGTCGAGGTGCCATGGGCGTTGATGTAATCAAGCTCGTCGATACCGAGCCCCGCATCCTCAAGGGCCGCCCGAATGGTCGCAATCGCCGGGCCGCCGTCAGGCGAAGACCGGGTGCGGTGGAAATGATCCGCCTTTTCGCCGCAGCCGCGAACGATCCCGTAAACCGTGGCGCCGCGGGCATGGGCGGCTTCCAGCGATTCCAGAATGAGCGTTGCCGCCCCTTCCGCAATCACGAAACCGTCGCGATCCTTGCTGAACGGCTTGGAGGCCTTTTCCGGCGGATCGTTCTGGGTTGAAAGCGCCGACAGCAGCGAGAAGCGCACCAGCGCCTCGGCCGTCACGGAGCCGTCTGTGGCCACGGTCATCGCCTTGTCGGTGCGGCCCTGGCGAATGGCTTCGACACCGAGCTGGATTGCCGTGGCGCCGGAGGCGCAGGCCGTCGACAGCGTGACCGGAAGGCCGCGTGTGCCGAACCGGTCGGCGATCCGCTCCGAAATCGAGCCGAACATGACGGCTTCGTGGAAGGCCGGATCGGCCTTTTCGCGCATGGCCGCCAGGAAACGGACATAGACGTCGTTGTCTTCCTGCGGCGGCGGTGCGCGGTCGCCCAGATCAAAACGCATCGACCATTCCGGCTCAACCGGCGGAGCGGCCAGAAACAGCGGCGCATCGAAATCACCGGAAAGCCCGGCCATTTCGAGGGCTTCCTCGATCGTCGCCTCGGCAAACGCATAGGAGCGCGCCACCGGGTTGGCTTCGGAGGCAATGAAATCCACCGTGCCGGCAATCCGCGTCGGCAGGTGGTCGGTGGGAAAGCGCGAAATCGCGTGGATGCCGGAAACGCCGCCGGTCAGCCGCGACCAGTTGTCCTGAAGGCCGCGACCGAGCGAGGTCACGACGCCCATTCCCGTTACCGCGACAAGCGGACGGCCAAGATGATCGGTAAATCTGTTACGCATCTGCCCGTCCTTTCTCAGTTTTCGCCGGCAAGCACGGCAACGCCTTCGCCGCGCTGCAGGCCAACATTGGTCACGGCGATCTTTTGTGCCGGCGCCGTCATCTGTTCTTCGCCTTCATTGAAGACGGGAACCGGGGTCTTGCTGTCGAGCGCCAGTGCGCCAAGCGCAATACCGAGGGGGAAGTTGGCTTCCATGGCATGGCCGGTAATACCGGTATAACCGCGCAACGGCGCATCCGGGAATGCACCCTTGAGGAAATCCGCCTCGCGCTTCGTCAGTTCGCTCAGGCCGGTGGCGCCGGAAAACACCGCCTCGCCCTTTCCGCCCTCAAAGCCCGCATCGGCGAAAAGCCGGCCAAGCCGCTTCTCGAGCCTGCCGTCATCGCGCTTGCCGCGGTCGCCTTCGACACCGCTAAGCGTTGCGTAGATATGCGCGCCGCGCGCTTCGGCATAGGCTCGCGATTCGAGCACCAGGAATGCACCGGCCGAGCCCATGACCATGCCGCCGTCATCTTCGGCCGCGCGATCCCAGAGCGGTTCCCATTTTCCGCGCGAGAGCGCGTGGACGGCTTCCATCATCAAAAGAATGTCCCGCCGCTCGGCAACATAGGACGCGCCGACGAGCGTATGCGTCGACTGGCCTGCCAGAA
The DNA here is from genome assembly GCF_040545495.1 of Martelella mangrovi. Lineage (NCBI taxonomy): Bacteria > Pseudomonadati > Pseudomonadota > Alphaproteobacteria > Hyphomicrobiales > Aurantimonadaceae > Martelella > Martelella mangrovi. The sequence continues at coordinate 441,703 of NZ_JBEPLY010000003.1, read as the reverse complement.
TGCGGGCATAGGCGGTGGCCACAGCGGAAATGCCGGCAGCCTCTTCACCCATGAAGGTGCGCGACGAACCGGTGACCTTGTGAACGATGGAGATATTGCCAGCAACCAGATTGGCCAGCTGGGCCAGAAACAGCGTCGGACGCAGTTCCGTGGTCAGCTTCTCGTTGAGCAGAATTTCGCGGTCGGAGCGCTCCAGACCTTCATTGACGATCATGGTGTCGACGGCAATATCGCGCTCGCCGCCGCCGGCTGCCACGATCATGTCCATTGTCGAACAGACCTCTTCATTGCCCTTCACGCCGGCATCATCGAGCGCAAGACCGGCCGCATAGACACCGAGCCGCTGCCAGTTTTCCATCTGCCGCTGGTCGCCGCGCTTGGGGATCTGCTCTTTCCAGTCGATCTCGGGCAGCGGATGCACCGGATACGGCGCGCAGATTTCGCTGTCGATATTGATCTCGGGCGCAGCGCTGCCGGTCAGCATGGCGACATGCGGCGCCTGACCGACACCGAAACTGGTCACAAGCCCGATACCGGTGACAACGACATCATTGTCCGATTTCGTCATTTCAGGACCTTTCCACGGTCTGGCCGTTTTCGATCGCAGCGAACAGGCCGACTTCTTCAGCCCGTCGCCTGACGATCGGCGCCAGATCATTATCTTCAAAAGAGAGCGTTCTGAATTTCAGCTGCGCGCTGGCAACAGGCTTGCCGTCAGACGCGATCTTCGCCTTGGTCACGGCAAAGCCCGAGCCCTCGTGCTCCAGCGCCGCCTCGATCTCGAGAACGGCATGCGGCGCGACAAAGCTGCGCAGCTTGGCGCTGTCGACCATCATCAGAAACGGCATCGCAGAACAGTTGTTGACACCCAGAAGCATCAGGCCCGAGGCCTGCGCCATGGTTTCGATCAGCAGCACGCCGGGCACAAGCGGCATGCCGGGAAAATGCCCCTCAAAGACAGGGCTTTTTTCCGGCACCGTCGAGCGTGCACGAACCGTGCCGGCGGACAGGTCCACCGACACGACTTCATCGATCATCTGAAAATATTCGAGCAGCATGAATGCCTTCAGCCTCTCCCGCCTGCATCAACATCGGCCAGGAAGCGGACACCAAGGCAGGCACCGAAGCTTGTCCGCATGGAGGGCTGTCCGCGCAATCAGGACTCTTTGGCCGCCCTGAGTTCATCGATCTTGGCGCAGAGATTCTTCAGGATGAAGTACTCATCCGCATCGACCTTGCCCTCGTTGACTTCCTGAGTCCATTTTTCGAGCGGAATCTTGATACCGAATTCCTTGTCGATGGCAAAGACGATATCCAGGAAATCGAGGCTGTCGATACCCAGATCGTCGATCGTGTTGCTTTCCGGCGTAATCTTGTCGCGGTCGATTTCACTCGTTTCCGCAATGATATCGGCAACTTTATCGAATGTAGCGCTCACGCCCTGTACCTCTTCAATCTATCAATTCAGCCCTTCTCATAGGCAAAGATTGGCGAAAAGCCAATGGCCGCAAGGCGTCAGATGATGTTTTTTCGACATTTGATCAGACCGCAGCCGAATGCCGGCCCCGGCCGCCCTCAAGATAGGTATCAAAATGCGCGGCAACAGAGCGGGCAAACGGAAAAGCGTCTTTTTGCAGTCGAAATCCGAAAGCATCGAAGCTGCAGACATCCGGATTCTGCCGCGCATAAGCCCGCGCTTCCTCGATCACAGGCCCGGCCGCCGCGCCGAAGCGCGCACGCAACTCTGAGGTTGAAAAGCCATAGGCGCACATCACTTTTTCAATCACGAAACCACGCATCCGGTCTTCATCGTCCAGCGCTATGCCACGCACCACCGGCAGATCGCCGGCTTCCGCCAGCCGCCGGTATTCGCCGATCGCCGGCATGTTCTGCCAGTAACCCTGCGGCACATCGCTGATGGAGGATGCCCCAAGCCCGATCAGCGCATCGGCGCTTTCATCCGTATAGCCCTGAAAATTGCGGCGCAGCCTGCCGGACCTTGCCGCCCGTGCAAGGCTGTCGCCAGGAAGCGCAAAGTGATCGATGCCGATCGGGTCATATCCCGCATTCGCCAGCAATTCGCCGGCAAGGGTCATCTGCTCGAAACGGGCGTCGGCGTCGGGCAGCGCCTCTTCGGGAATCAGCGTCTGGTGTTTTTTCATCCACGGCACATGGGCATAGCCGAAAAGCGCGATCCGGTCCGGGCGCAACGATATGATCTGTTCGACCGTGTGCGTGAGCGTTTCGAGGCTTTGGTAGGGCAGACCATAAAGCAGATCGCAGTTGACCGAGCGCACGCCCCGCGCCCGCATGGCCGAAATCACCGCAGCCGTCTGCTCGAAGCTTTGCAGACGATTGATGGTCTTCTGCACCTTTTCATCGAAATCCTGCACCCCGAGGCTGGCGCGGGTCACGCCGATATCGGCAAGTGCATCATAGCGCGCGTCATCGAGATCGTTCGGGTCCATCTCGACGCTGATTTCGGCATCCTCGGCAAAATGGAAGGCCGTGCGCAGCCAGCCCATCAGCGCCCGCATGTCGGCGGGCTTCAGCATGGTCGGCGAACCGCCGCCCCAGTGCAGCGCCGTCACCCTGACATCGGGCGATACAAGCGCCCCGACCGTTTCGATCTCCCGCTTCAGGCTCTCCAGATAGCTGGCAATGGGCGCGTAACGGAGCGTGTGCTTGGTGTGACAGGCACAGAACCAGCACAGCCGGTCGCAATAGGGGATGTGGACATAAAGCGAAAGGCTCTGCCCCGCCTCCAGCCCGCGCATCCAGCCGGCGACATCGCCGGCGGAAATGCCGCCGTGGAAATGCGGCGCCGTCGGATAGCTGGTATAGCGCGGAACGGGTCGCGAAAACCGGGTCAGCAATTGCCTGCCTGATGTCATGACGGAAAACCCTCCTTCATTCGGGATAAGATTTTCGTTAACGCCTTGCACTCACCCCGGCTTTGACTTTAATCAAGAGATACATATGTAGACCGCTGACTTCAGCCGCTAAACGGTTGCGCGCCGTCAAAAGGGCGTCTAGAGCGGAACCGGAAAACAAAGACAGTCATATGACGTGGCTGCAGTTTGGTGAAACCATGGACGAAAAGCCGCATATCACAACTGACGAGGATGTCATACCGCAGGTCTGTCGGGCCTGCGAGGCGCGTCACGGAGGCATCTGCTCGGTTCTGAACGGCTCACAGCTTGCTGCTCTCAACAAGCATTCCGCAAAGCGGACGATCGATCCCGGCACCGAGGTTGTCGGCCAGGGCGAGAACGTCAACACCTATTCGAACATTCTGCGCGGTGTCGTGAAGCTGTCCAAGATGATGGCTGACGGCCGCCAGCAGATCGTCGGGCTTCAGTTCGCACCGGATTTTCTGGGCCGTCCTTTTTCGCGCGAAAGCTCGCTGACGGCCGAGGCCGCCACGACAACCGAGATCTGCGCCTTTCCGCGCGCCGCCGTCGAGCGGATGATCGCCGACACGCCCGGGCTGGAACACAAGCTCTACGACCAGTCGCTGAAGGAACTTGACGAGGCGCGCGACTGGATGCTGACGCTCGGCCGCAAGACCGCGCGCGAGAAGGTCGCCTCCTTCCTGCATCTGATCGCCACCCATATCGATCCGGAAGCCGATGACGGCTGCACCTTCGATCTGCCGCTGTCGCGCGCCGATATTGCCGATTTCCTCGGCCTGACCATCGAAACGGTCAGCCGTCAGATGACCAAGCTGCGCAAGGAAAAGGTGATTCTGGTGGAAAACAACCGCCACGTCACCGTGCCCGATATCGAGCGTCTGAACGAGGCGGCCGGCAACGACTGAGCCAGGCGGTTACCGGAAGGCCCGGCAACCGGCAATTACGCGAATCAGAGCCGGCTGATGATGTGCTTTTCGCCTTCGTCGTCGCTGTCGCGCTCGGACCACAGGGCCTCGATCGTCGGCACGATTTCATTGACATCGTCGATGAGGCGCGGACGCACCTGATGGCTGGTGTGCAGAAAACCCTGCCCGCTCATATGGTCGAGCAACTGGATCATCGGGTTCCAGAAACCATCGACATTGCCGAAGATCATCGGCTTGGAATGGCGACCGAGCTGGGCCCAGGTCATGATCTCGACGATTTCCTCGAGCGTACCGATACCGCCCGGCAGGGCAACAAATGCATCGGCGCGTTCGAACATGGTATGCTTGCGCACATGCATGTCCGGCGTGATCATCAACTCGTCGAGCGCTTCCAGCTGATGGCGGGTTGCCTCCATATCGACAAGGAATTCGGGGATGATGCCGACCACGTGGCCGTCATTTTCGAGCATGCCCTCGGCAACGGCCCCCATAATGCCCTTGGTTCCGCCGCCATAGACGAGGCGGTAACCGGCTTTCGCGATTGCAGTGCCCAGCGTCTTGCCGGCGGCCATATAGCTCGCCTCGCCGCCCGGTCTGGACCCGCAATATACACAGATGGATCGAATCGTATCATGTTCGCTGTTCATGGGTTTACTGAACCCCATTTGGCCATTGCCGGTCAAGTTGATTGCAAATCGATCACAATCGGGCGTTTACCCTGTTCACGGTTTCCCGCAAGTGCGAATGAAGACTTGTGTATAAACCTCACTATGACTAGCGTTTTCAGGGAACCGGCACCATGCGCATGGCGCCGTGTCTGGAGTGACGAATGAACAAGAACAACACACGTGTCATCATTGCGGTAATTATCCTCGTGCTCGTTGCGGCTGGCGCCTACTTCATGCTGCGCGACAACGATGGCGACGTCGCCGAGCGGCAGGATAGCGCACCGGCAACGCAGACGACCGAAAGTGCTGCTCCCGAACCCGACCATCAGCAGGATGCCGCCGAAAGCGCAGGCACGACCGCAGACGGCGCAGACGACGAAACCCGGCAAGCCACGCAGCTGCGTATCCCGACATTCGATGTCTTGCGCGTGGAACCCGACGGCACCGCCGTGATTGCGGGTGCTGCCGAACCGCTCGGCGTTCTCGACGTCAAGGAAGACGACACCGTTCTCGCCTCCTCCGAAGTCACCGACACCGGTGATTTCGTTGCCATTGTGGAAACGCCGCTGACACCGGGCGACCACCTGCTCTATCTCAACGTCACCATGCCCGACGGGCGCAGCGCGCGATCGCAGCAGACGGCAACGGTCTCGATCCCGGAAGACGACAGCGGCGAGCTTCTGGCGCTGATCACCGAGCCTGGCAAGGCCTCGGAAATCATCTCCGCGCCGGAACTGCAATCTTCGCTTCCCGACGATACGCTCGTGGCCACGACACCGACGGCCGGCGAAGACGAAGAAGCCGCTGAGACCAACGCCGGAAGTCAGGACAACGTCTCCGGCGATGATCGACAGGACACCGACCTTCCGGCCGTCAACGTTGAAACAGTTGGCGAAGGCAACGGCGCGCAGACAACGGCGGAACAGCAGCCCGCAGCCGACCGCGAGCCCGTTGATGCGACCGTCAGCATCAAGGCCGTGGAGATTGAGGACAACATGCTGTTCATTGCCGGCGAAGGCGCGCCGGACGCGATCATTCGCGGCTATATCGATGACGCATTTCTCAGCGATGGCTCCGTCAACACTGATGGAAATTATGTGCTTGAGGCGGAGACTGACGTTTCGGTCGGCGTTCACACCATCCGGGTCGACATGCTGGACGAAAACAATCGGGTGATCGCCCGTGCAATCGTGCCGTTCGACCGGCCGCCGGGCGACCAGATTGCCGCGGTTTCCGCCGACAGCGCCGGCACCAGCGCAGCACAGACCGACGGAACGCAGACATTCACGCAACCGCAGCTTCAGGGCAGCGACAATGCCGTCATCATCCGTCGCGGCGACAATCTCTGGCGGATTTCGCGCCGGGTCTACGGACGCGGCGTGCGCTACACCACGATCTACCTCGCCAACGAGACCCAGATCCTCAATCCGGACCTCATCTTGCCGGGTCAGGTCTTCTCGCTGCCCGGCCAGCCGCTGCCCGACAGCGAGGCGGAAACCATCCACCGCCGCCTGCTGGAAGGCATGCCGGTGGGACCGGAATATCAGCTTCCGCCGGAGGACCGGTAAGGTGTGAGGGGCCGCCACACGGCCCCTCGCCATTGCAATCGGCTGCAATCAGCCTTATCTGGCGATCCAAAGCCGCGCGTCTTGCGTTGTTTTCCCGACCCTGAACACATTTACAATGGCTCGGCCGATCGGCCTTGAGCCGAAGGATGATCATGGCAGAAGGCCAGAGAACCGTATCAGCGGATTCCGCCAATCCGTTTCACACAATCATCAATCTGTGGCCGTATATCTGGCCATCGGCCCGCCCGGACCTCAAGCGGCGTGTTGTCTACGCGACAATCGCGCTGGTTATCGCCAAGCTCATACTTCTGCTCGTGCCCTACTCCTTCAAATGGGTGACCAATGCGCTGACGGGCGAACTCGAGATCAACACAATTCTGCCGGCCTTCCTGTTTGGCGCCGTCACGCTGGTGCTGTTCTACAATCTGGCGCGCATCGGCCAGCTCGGCTTCAACCAGCTGCGCGACGCGCTGTTTGCCAGCGTCGGCCAATATGCCGTGCGCCAGTTGGCCTACCGGGTCTTCGTGCATATGCACCAGCTGGCGCTGCGCTTTCACCTTTCGCGCAAGACCGGCGGCCTTTCGCGCATCATCGAGCGCGGCACCAAGGGCATCGAAACGATTGTGCGCTTCACGATCCTGGCCACCCTGCCGACGGTGCTGGAATTCCTGCTGGTCGCCATCATCTTCTGGTGGGGTTACGGCTTCGACTATCTGGCGATTACCGCCGTCACCGTCGTGCTTTATGTCTGGTTCACGATCAAGGCCAGCGACTGGCGCATCGCCATTCGCCGCGAGATGAACGACAGCGACACCGACGCCAACACCAAGGCAATCGACTCGCTGCTGAACTACGAAACCGTCAAATATTTCGGCAATGAAGACATGGAAGCCTGTCGCTACGACAGTTCGATGGCCAAGTACGAGGTCGCGGCAACCCGCATCTGGACCTCGCTTGGCTGGCTGAACTTCGGTCAGGGCCTGATCTTCGGCGCCGGCATGACGCTGATGATGGTGCTGTCGGCGCTTGCCGTCAAAAACGGCACGCAGACGATCGGCGATTTCGTGTTCGTCAATGCCATGCTGATCCAGCTGGCCATTCCGCTGAATTTCATCGGTTCGGTCTATCGCGAAATCCGTCAGGGGCTGACCGATATCGAGGAAATGTTCAACATTCTCGAAGTCGATCCGGAAATCACCGACAAGCCCGATGCCGAGGACCTGCAGATCCGCCAGGGCGCGATAGCCTTCAAGGATGTGCACTTTGCCTATGATCCGGCGCGGCCGATCCTGAAGGGGATTTCCTTCGAGGTGCCCGCCGGCAAGACGGTTGCCATCGTCGGGCCGACAGGTGCGGGCAAATCGACGATTTCCCGCCTGCTGTTCCGCTTCTACGATGTCAATGAGGGCGCGATCACCATTGACGGGCAGGATCTGCGCGAGGTGCGCCAGCACAGCCTCAGGGAGGCGATCGGCATGGTGCCGCAGGATACCGTGCTGTTCAACGACACGATCGCCTACAACATCCGCTACGGCCGGACATCCGCGACCGACGAAGAGGTCAACGCGGCAGCGGAACTGGCACAGGTCGGCGATTTCATCCGTCAGCTTCCCGAAGGTTTCGACACCCAGGTCGGCGAGCGCGGGCTGAAACTGTCGGGCGGCGAAAAACAGCGCGTCGCCATTGCCCGCACCATCCTGAAAGCGCCGCCGATCCTCCTTCTCGACGAGGCGACATCGGCGCTCGATACCCAGACCGAGCGAGAAATCCAGGCCGCCCTCGACGTGGTTTCGAAAAACCGCACGACGGTCGTCATCGCCCACCGGCTTTCCACCGTCATCGGCGCCGACGAGATTATCGTGCTCAAGCGCGGCGAGATTGCCGAACGCGGCACCCATGGCGATCTGCTGGCCCAAAACGGGCTTTATGCGCAGATGTGGGAACGCCAGCGCGAAGCCACCCTTGCCGAGGAACATCTGCGCGAGGTCCGCGAAAGCGACGATATGGGCGTGATCATGCGGCTCGATCCGGCCAATTGAGGCAATTGCCGCTGCGGCCGGAGAATCATTTTCAACTCACATTGGAACCTGTAAGGTTTTCAAACGTCAAACATATTGGCGGCGGAACACAAGCAGCCCCGGGAGCCCGATAACCATATGACCGTTTTCGATTCGATCAGGAAGGCCATGGTGCCCATCCACAAGGAGGGTTATCCCTTCATCGCGATCTTCCTTGTCGCAACGCTCATTCTCGGCTGGATCGCCGATCCGCTGTTCTGGATCGGCCTTTTCGCCACACTCTGGTGCGCCTATTTCTTCCGCGATCCCGAACGAGTCGTTCCCCAGGATGACGACATCGTCATCAGCCCCGCCGATGGCCGCGTTTCCTCCATCAGCGAGGAAATTCCGCCGCAGGAAATGGGCCTGGGCAGCGAGCCCATGCTCAGGATCTGCGTATTCATGAACGTGTTCAACTGCCATGTGAACCGCGCGCCGATGGCGGGCACGGTTCGCGGCATCCATTACCGGCCGGGCAAGTTCTTCAATGCCGAACTCGACAAGGCGAGCGAAGACAACGAACGCAATGGCGTGGTGCTCGACACCGCCCACGGCGCCATCGGCGTTGTCCAGATCGCCGGTCTCGTCGCCCGCCGGATTGTCTGCTTTGCGGAAAACGGCGATGTCGTTGACGCGGGCGAGCGCTTCGGCCTGATCCGTTTCGGCTCCAGGCTCGACGTCTATCTGCCCGCCGGCACCACGCCGCGGGTTGCCGTTGGCCAGACGGCAACGGCCGGTGAGACCGTGCTGGCCGTTTTCGGTGATTTCGAACTGCCCGTTGCCGGACGGCGGATCTGATGGCCGACAGTGATAACGAAACGCCGCTTTCAACGCGACCGAAACCCGCCCCGGACCAATCCGGGCGCGGACCGCGCTTAAGGGAAATCCCGCTTCGCCTGATCATCCCCAATCTGGTCACGGTGCTTGCCATCTGCGCCGGGCTTTCCGGCATCCGGCAGGCAATCGAGGGAAAGTTTCCCGAAGCCGTGATGATGCTGCTGATCGCCGCATTTCTGGACGGGGTCGACGGCAGGCTGGCGCGCCTTTTGAAGGCATCGTCGAAATTCGGCGAGCAGATGGATTCGCTGGCCGACATCGTCAATTTCGGCATTGCCCCGGCGCTTGTCTCCTACATCTACCTGCTGGACGATGCCGGTACGCCCGGCTGGATTGCCGCCCTGCTCTATGCCATTGCCGCAGCCCTTCGGCTGGCGCGCTTCAACGTGATGGCCGACCGCAAGCGCAAGGCAAGCTGGCAGGGTGAATATTTCGTCGGCGTGCCCGCGCCTGCCGGCGCCATCATCGTGCTGTTGCCGGTCTATCTCGGCTTTCTCGGCATGCAGTCGAACCGCGGCATCGCCCTTGCCTGCTCGCTTTATACCGTCCTCATCGGCTTTCTGCTGATCAGCCGCCTGCCGGTCTGGTCGGGAAAGAGCCTCGGCCTCAATGTCCGCCGCGAATTCGCGCTGCCGATGATGCTGCTTGCGGTGCTCTCCGTCGCCCTGCTCGTTGCCTATACATGGCATGTGATGATTGCAGGCTCTGCCCTTTACCTGGCCGCCCTTCCGCTGGGCGCGCGCGCCTGGCACTCCAAATACGGCACGCTGGTGATGGAAGAGGATGATGATGTGGATGACGAGGACGATCCCGAACATCCGCGCAAGAACCGCCTCGACCTCGATATCTGAACTGGTGGACTTCAGAAGAGGTCCATCTGCGCGTCCGATCCTGCCTCAGGCGCGTCCGGCAAAAGCGCCGGACCGATCGGCGCAATCAGATCCGCACCGAGATTACGGGCATTGCTGACGGCCTTTGAAACCGGAAAGGCCTCGAAGAAATCGTCAGGCGGCGGCCGCAGCAGATCGGCGACATGACGCGGCTCAAGGGTGCGGCAATCGAGCCAGCGCTCGAAATCATCCGGCATGATGACCACGGGCGACCGTTCGTGCAGTTTCGCGACCACGCCGCTTGCAGCCGTCGTGAGGATGGTTCCGGTATCAAGCTCGGTCCCGTCGGCGCCCTGCCAGGGCGACATCAGCCCGGCAAGGGCAATCAGCCCGCCATGCCGCGGACGGATCCAGTAAGGCTGCGCCGTGTCCCTGCCGCCGGTTCTGCGCCATTCGAAAAAGCCGCTTGCCGGCACCAGAGCCCTGAAATGACGCATGGCGCCGCGAAAGGCCGGTTTTTCGGCAGCACTTTCCGAGCGGGCATTGAACAGCAGCGGAAAATCGCGACCATCCTTCACCCAGGCCGGAATCAGGCCCCAGCGCGCCAGCATGGCTGTCCGCCCCTCACCGCCGCCGGTTAGTTCCGAGGCGTTGATCACCATCAGGATCGGCTGCGAGGGCGCGATATTGTAGCGCGGCGGAAATGAATCGATCGCCGTCAGATCGAAGACTTCCGCCGTTGCATCAGGGGTTGTTATCAGGCCGAAACGTCCGCACATTACCCATAGATTTCATCTTGCGCGATGAATGACAAGGCCCGCCGTTCTCCGCGGGCCTGATGAGCATGCCGGAAGGAACCCAATGTCCGCTTCACCCAAGCCCGCCTCCTCCGTGATCGTGCGTCGCGGCGGAAAATTCCTGCTCGTGCGCCGGGCCAATCCGCCCGCACAGGCGATGTATGCCTTCCCCGGCGGCAAGGCCGAAGCCGGCGAAACCGCCGAACAGGCCGCCATCCGCGAACTTGCCGAGGAAACCGGGCTTGCCGCAAACCGGGCCGATCTCTTTGCCGTATATGATCTGATAGACCGGGATGACAGCGGACAGATCACTAGCTTTTACCGGCTGAGTGTGTTTCTCGCCGACGTGGACGACGACGTCGTGGCCGTGGCCGCAGATGACGCGGACGACCTCGGCTGGTATGCGCTTGGCGATATTCGGACCATGAATGTGCCCACAAGCGTTCTCGAATGCGCCGAAAAGCTCGGTCAGCCGGCTTGAAAGCGTGACCGAAGCGACACATTCGCGCTGTCACGCAAAGCACTTGGCCCGTCTGTTAACCGGCTGTTGACTTTTTATGTCAGCGACGCTGACAGACCGCATAAAAACTTGTTACGATAGCGCCCGGAACAACCAAGAACGAGAAGCCAGCAAGGAACTCAGATGAAGCCGAATGCCAATGAAATCGACGATATGATCGTGCGGGAAAAGATGCAGGCGGCTCTCGAGTACCAGAACGAAGCATGGGCCGATGGTGTTGCCGATGGCATCGAACCCGAGATCATTGCCGATGCGGCGCTGGCGCTGGCCATGCGCGAGACCGTGCGGATGATTGGCGAGGAAGGCGCTGAAGCGATGCTGGAATCGCTGCGCGAGCGCATGTTGGCCGGTGAGTTTTCACCCGATCGCATCCTGCAGTAATTTTGCCCCTGCGGCCGTTATGACGCCCGCCCCGGGATTTTCCTTCCCGCATTGACGAATGCCGCCGACCGCGTGACAAATCGGATCGCGATTCGATCAGCGCGCGCGGCGTGCATGAAAGGGACGAACATGGCATCGATCCATCTTCCGGACAGGGCCTTCATCACGCTTGCGGGTGAGGACGCCGAAACGTTTCTGCAAAACCTGGTAACCACGAATATCGAGGGGTTACCTGCAGGCGAAGCATGGCCCGGCGCGCTTTTGACGCCGCAGGGCAAGATCATGTTCGATTTCCTGATCTCCCGCACGCCGGACGGCTTTCTGATCGAAACCCATGCGGACGACCAGTCAGCGCTGGCAAAGCGGCTGATGCTGTACAAGCTGCGCGCCAAGGTCACCATTGCAACGCCTGAACATGATGGCGCCACCCTCTTTTATGGCGACACCACAGCCCCCGAAGGGGCCGTGCCGGACAGACGTTTCGCGCTTGCCGACATGCCCCTGATGCGCCTGCCCGGGAGGTATAACAACGCCGCGCAAGACCCTGAAACATATACAAAACTGCGCATTGAAGCGGGCGTGGCGGAACTGCATGCCGATTATGCCGCGCAGGACGTTTTCCCGCACGATATCCTCTATGACGGCAATGGCGGGCTGAACTTCCGCAAGGGCTGCTATGTCGGCCAGGAAGTGGTTTCGCGCATGCATCACCGCGGCATGGCCCGCCGCAGGCTCGTACAGCTGGCGGCAGCCGAGCCGTTTACAACAGACGATGGCGCCGTGCAGGCAGGCGGCAAGACCGCCGGCACGATCTGTTCTGTCAGTGACGGCAAGGCCATGGCAATCGTCCGCGTGGACCGTATCGCGGCCGCCAGCGGCGATGTCAGCGTCAACGGCATGCCGGTCAGCGTGACACCTTACGCATGGAGCGGCGTGACGCTGGAAGCCTCAGGCACGGAGACCGACTGACCATGGCCAAGACCGATGTCCGCGCCTGGCAGCGCATGCTCTCCGGCCGCCGCCTCGACCTGCTCGACCCCTCCCCGCTCGATGTCGAGATTTCCGATATTGCCCACGGCCTTGCCCGTGTGGCCCGCTGGAACGGTCAGACGGTCGGCGCCCATGCCTATTCCGTCGCCCAGCACAGTCTCGTGGTCGAAACCATTTTCATGCACTGCTACAAGGCAAGCCCGGAAGACTGCCAAATGGCGCTTCTGCACGACGCGCCGGAATATGTGATCGGCGACATGATCTCGCCGTTCAAGGCGGTGGTCGGCGGCGGTTACAAAAGCGTGGAAAAGCGGCTTGAGGCCGCTGTCCATCTGCGCTTCGGCCTGCCACCGCACCCCTCCCGCACCCTGAAATCCAGGATCAAGGCCGCCGACCGTATCGCTGCCTATTTCGAGGCGATCACGCTGGCCGGTTTCTCGCATGCCGAAGCAAAACGCTTCTTCGGCGAGCCGAACGGTGTGTCGATCGAGATGCTGACCGTCGAGCCGATGGCGACCACGGATGCACAGACCCGCTTTCTCGCCCGCTTTTCGGAAATCGAGAGCGAACGCGCCAGCACGCCCGCGCCTGCGAAGCGGAACAGCGGATGACCGCCAGAATTGTCGTCAGCCCGCTTGCGCGCATCGGCGAAATGGCTGCCCGCCACGGCTGCCGCCACATGTTGTCGCTGATGGCCAATGGTCACGATTTCGCCCGGCCCGGCATGATCGAACCGCGCCGTCACCTGACCTTGCGCATGAACGACATTGCCTTTGCCGGAACCGGAAACCTGGTCGCTCCGGAGGCTTCGCATATCGAGCAGATCATCCGTTTTGTTCGTCGCTGTGACGGGCCGTTGCTGATCCATTGCTGGATGGGCGTTTCGCGTTCACCAGCCGGCGCTCTGATCGCGGCACTGGCGCTCAAGCCGGAACTGGACGATTTCGCGCTGACACAAACACTCAGAACAGTGTCGCCCTTCGCGACACCGAATGCCCGCCTCGTTCTTCTTGGTGATGAGGTGCTCGGCCGGAAAGGTCGCCTAATCGAGGCAGTCAAGGCAATCGGCCGCGGCCGCGAATGCCAATTGAACCTTCCTTTCGTGCTGGACCCCGAGCGAATGTGCGACGACACGTGCAAAGTTGCGCCAACGATGAAGTTTTCGTAGCATGGACTTACGCTGAAAACGCCCTAGCTAGGCAAAAAACACACTTCCGATTTCCGAAGACAAGGCATTTTCAATGGATAATATAGAGCAACAGGTCGGCGACATGTTCAAGGCGTCCGGCGATTTCGCCAACGCAATATGGGCGATGGTGATCACCTACACATTTTCGGTCCTCGGCGCGATCATTCTTCTGATCGTCGGCTGGATCGTGGCTGCCATCGTGCAGCGGTCGATCAAGAATGCGTTTTTGAAATTCGATAATGTCGACCGCACGCTTGCCGGTTTCTTCGGCAATATCGCACGCTATGGCGTTCTGACCATCGTCATCATCATGGTGCTTGGCCAGTTTGGCGTGCAGACGGCCTCCATTCTTGCCGCTCTTGGTGCTGCCGGTCTGGCAATTGGTCTCGCCCTGCAGGGCACGCTGCAGAATATCGCGGCCGGGATCATGCTTCTGGTGCTGCGTCCCTTCCGCGTCGGCGAATATATCAGCACCGGTTCGATTGACGGCACGGTGCAGGAAGTCGGCCTGTTTGCGACCGAACTGAAGACGATCGACGGCCTGTTCCGCCTGGCGCCGAACTCCACGCTCTGGAATGTCTCGATCACCAATTATTCGCGCGTCAGCGAGCGCATGCACGAACTGGCCATCGGCATCGGCTATGACGACGACCTCAGGCAGGCCATCGACATCCTGCTGGATCTGGCCAAAAACAACGAAAACGTGCTTGCCGATCCGGAACCCTATGCCTTCGTCAAGGAACTCGGCGACAGCGCCGTTGTCGTCGCCATGCGCTACTGGGCGCCCGGCGCCGTCTGGTGGAAAACCACCCATGTCATGACCCGCGACGCCAAGCTCGCTTTCGACGAAGCCGGCATTTCCATCCCCTTCCCGCAGGTCACGCTTTCCTCGCTGGACGCGGATGACAAACCGCTCGAAAAGACCGACGAAACCGCTGACAAGCCAGCGGAAAAGAGCTAAGGATTTATCGAAGATGCCGGCCTCACGCCGGTATCTTTTTATCGATATCCTCCCGGAGCTCATCATGAAAATCGCCGCCCTCAATGTCTATCCGCTCAAAAGTGCGCGCGGGATCGCCCTTTCTAAGCGGCAATGCGGTTTTTCAGGCCTTCAGGGCGACCGGATCGCCGTGATCACCGATCCCGACGGCCGTTTCATCACCCAGCGCGAATTACCGGCCCTTGCCAAGCTTTCGGTGCGGCCCCGCGACCAGGGGCTGGAAATCGAAATGGATGGCGCGGAGACGCTTTTTGCGGCCCCGCACAGCACGGAGCGCTTCGACGTCACCGTCTGGAAGGATACCGTCAATGCCGCCAGCACGGCGGCGAGCGTGAATGAAACGCTTTCCAGCTGGCTTGAACGAGCGGTGCGTCTGGCCTTTTTTGACCGGCAGGCGAACCGGATCGCCAGCCGCGACTGGATTGAAACCGATACGCCGGTTTCCTTTGCCGATGGTTTTCAGCTTCTGGTGACCACCACGGGATCGCTTGCAGCACTGAATGCCGATCTGGCGGCGCAGGGTGCTGCAACGGTCGGCATGGAGCGTTTCCGCCCGAATATCGTTCTCGACTGTGAAGACCCCTGGGCCGAGGACGGCTGGACGGGCATCACGGTCGCCGGTATCCGGATCGATTTCGTAAAACCCTGTTCGCGCTGCATCATGACAACCCAGGACCAGATGACCGGAGCGCGCGGCGGCGCGAACCCGCTGCCTGCGCTGGGCCGGCAGCACATGTCGGGCGACCGTCGCGTACCGGGACCGCTGTTCGGCTGGAACGCCGTGCCGCGCGGCGAAGGCATGCTGCAGGTCGGCGATACGGTGGAAATCACGGGCGAGCGCGACGAACCCTGGCCGTTGAAAAAACGGCGGGGCTGACAATTCAGGCCGTCTGCTGTTTTTCCAGCGCCTTCAGGGTGGCGGTGATGAAGCTTTCGCGGGCGCTGTCCGGCTTGATCCCGCGCGGCTCGTAGACATGCCGGTCGAGAAAGAAACCGGTCAGGCGAAAGCCGGCTGCAAGGCCCGGGCGATCGGCCGCCTCGTTGAGGTCGGCACGCAGAAAATCCGGCAGCGCCAGCATGCGGTCGGCATAGGGGGCACCGGCCTCTTTCGACACCGCCCTGCCCGATTTCGGTGAAACGTAAACGAGATCGACCGCCGAACCGTTTGCCGCACAGCGCGCCAGATCGAGCCCGAATCCGAGCTCGTTGAGAAGCGCCAGCTCGAAGCGTACGAAAAGCTCGCCCGCCGTCGCCGGATCTTCCAGATGTGCAATGATGACCTCGACGGCGTCGCAAAGGTGCCGGTGCGGATCGCGTTCCGGCAAAAGGCGCAGCAGCGCCGCCATGGCCCGCATGCCGTGAAGCGCCGTGGCTGATTGCATCAGAAGCCCGGCCCGCTGACTGAGCGGTTCCACCCGGAATTCGCCGAGATGTTCGGAAAGCCGCGCGCGCCATGTCAGCGCAACCCGGTTTCCGGGCTGCAACACCGGCCTGAGAGCACGGGAACGGCCGCCGCGCACCAGCCCCAGGTGACGGCCGTGCGCAAGGGTCATGACTTCGGCAATCGCGCTGGTCTCGCCATGGCGGCGCATTCCCAGAACTATGCCTTCGTCATGCCACTCCATCGGTCCCGTCCCGTTCGGTTATTTCGAGTAGTCGAGCCCCATTTCGCGATAGCGCTCCGGGTCGTCGCCCCAGTTCTCGCGCACCTTCACGAACAGGAACAGATGAACCTTCTGGTCGAGGATTTCGGCAAGTTCCTTGCGCGCGGCCATGGAGATCGACTTGATTGCCTCGCCGCCCTTGCCGAGCGCGATTTTCTTCTGGCTGTCGCGCTCCAGATAGATCACCTGCTCGATCCGGACCGATCCGTCCTTGCGTTCCTCCCATTTCTCGGTCTCGACATGAGCGGAATACGGCAGTTCCTGATGCAGCCGCAAAAACAGTTTTTCGCGGGTGATTTCCGCCGCCAGCTGGCGCATGGGAAGGTCGGAAATCTGGTCTTCGGGATAATACCACGGCCCTTCCGGCAGGGTCTTTGCAAGATCGTCCATCAGATCGTCACAGCCCGAACCATTGGTGGCGGAAATCATGTAGGTCCGGTCGAAGGCGATCGCCTCGTTGGCCGCTGCCGCAAGCGCCAGCAGGTCCTCGTGGCGCACGCGGTCAATCTTGTTCAACACCAGAATTTTCGGCTGGCGAACCTCCTTCAGCCCTTCCAGAATGGCTTCGGCATCGCCCTTCAGCCCGCGCTCGGCATCGACAAGCAGCATGATCAGATCGGCATCGCGTGCACCGCTCCAGGCAGCCGTCACCATGGCGCGGTCCAGCCTGCGGCGCGGCTTGAAGATACCGGGCGTATCCATGAACACGATCTGGGTGTGGTCATGGATCGCAATGCCGCGCAGCATGGCGCGGGTGGTCTGGACCTTGTGGCTGACAATCGAGACCTTGGCACCGACGAGACGGTTGACCAGGGTGGACTTGCCGGCGTTTGTCGGACCGATCAGGGCGACAAAGCCCGAGCGGGTCGCAACGGCTTCTCCACCACCTGCAGATTCAGTCTCGGTCATCTGTTTCTCCTGCGGCCGGCCAGCGCCGAAACCGTTAAACATTGTTTGATTTCAATATACTGCTACGCTGAACGACACCGGTGCATGAACGAAAGCGCATCAGTCTGCGGGCGCCCAGACACCTTCGCGTTCAAGAAGCCTGGCCGCCGCCACCTGTTCGGCAGCCCGCTTCGACCGGTCGACGCCGATCTCCGGCGCCACGCCCTTGACCGTCACCTTCACCGTAAAGCGCGGTTCGTGATCAGGCCCCGAGCGGTCTTCGACATGATAGACCGGTGTTTCGCCGTGATTGGCATGCGCCCATTCCTGCAATTCGGTCTTGGCATCGCGCCTCAGCGTCACGCCATCGGCAAAAAGCGGTTTCCAGTGGGTCTCGATGAAACGCCGGGCCGGCGCCAGACCGCCCTCCAGATAGATCGCGGCAATCACGCTTTCGACCACGTCGGCACGAATGCTGAGAACCCGCTTTCCCGTCAGCTTCTTCACGTCCTGCCCGGTCTTGATGAAGCGATGAAGACCGAGATTGTCGGCAACGCGCGCGCAGGCTTCCGCGCTCACAAGCTGGTTGAGACGAACGGAAAGCTCGCCCTCGCTTGCCGTTGGAAACAGGGTAAACAGGTTCTCCGCAATCACAAGTCCCAGCACCCGGTCGCCGAGAAATTCGAGACGTTCGTAATTGCCGTCCTTGCCGTTGCGTGCGCTGGAATGGGTCAGGGCCCTGCCGAGACGCTCGGTGTCGGAAAACTCGAACCCGATCAGCGCGGCCAGTCGTCCCGCTTCTTCCTGCTGTGCACCACGCGCTGCCATTCAGCCACCGATAACCTTGAACACGCGATCCCAGCGCATGTTGAACGGCCACTTCCAGATTTCGGCAAACGACGTGTCGTTGCCGAGCGAGAAGAAGATCAGGCTGGCACGGCCAACGAGATTTTCCGCCGGAACGAAGCCGACATCGAAGCGGCTGTCGAGCGAATTGTCGCGATTGTCGCCCATCATGAAATAATGGCCTTCGGGGACGATGAATTCGCGGGTATTGTCGCCCGGCGAATTGCGAAGCTCATCGAGCGTGTCGTAGCTGACGCCGTCAGGCAGGGTTTCGCGAAACACCGGAATATTGCGGCCGGGGTCCCTGCGATAGTCGGAGGTGAAGGTGCCATCGGACGTGCGCGGAACCGGTTCTCCGTTCAGGTAAAGGATATCGTCCCTGACCTGAACGCGGTCGCCCGGCAGGCCGATCACGCGCTTGATGTAGTCGACCTCCGGATTCGGCGGATAGCGGAAAACCACGACATCGCCACGCTCGGGATCGGAACCGAAGATGCGGCCTTCGAACAGGTTGGGCGAAAACGGCAGCGAATATTTCGAATAGCCGTAGGAAAACTTGTTCACGAACAGGTAGTCACCGACAAGAAGCGTCGGCATCATCGAGCCTGAGGGAATCGTAAAGGGCTGGAACAGAAACGTCTTGATCACCAGTGCCAGCAGCAACGCCTGGACAATAACCTTGACGTTGCTCCACAGCGAACTTTCCTGCTTTTCTTCTTTTTCGGCCACGCAGTGCTTTCCTTCTTTCACCCAGGCTGTCCGTTGCCCGAGCTTTAGCCCCTTCACCGGGATCAGGCAATGTTTTTAAGCCAATATGCCGTTACTGCACAGCTTCGATAATCACGAAAGCCTGCGCCAATGGATAGTCGTCCGTGATCGTGACATGGATACGGGGCTCACAGCCCTCCGGCATCATCTGCGCCAGAAGATCGGCCGCAACACCGGTCAGTTCCATTGTCGGCTTGCCGCCCGGCAGATTGACCACCCCCATATCCCGCCAGAACACGCCGCGGGCAATGCCGGTGCCCAGCGCCTTTGCGCAGGCCTCCTTGGCCGCAAACCGTTTGGCGTAGGATGCCGCGCGATTGCGGCGATGATCGGACTTTTCCTGCTCGATGTCGGTGAAACAGCGCGCGGTGAACCGCTCGCCGAAACGCGTGATCATGCGTTCGATCCGCCTGATATCGATGAGATCGCTGCCCAGCCCGACAATCATCTGTTTTCTCCGTACACGGCCTGTCCGCTCAGCTCTTGGTGCCTTCGGCGACCGATGTCTGCTTGCCGTCCGGCTTGTTGGCGCGCGCGGCCAGCATGGCCTGGCGCCGCTGTTGAAACGACTGCACGGCAAAATAGGTGAGCGCGTAGAACATCAGTCCGCTCAGTAAGGCGGGCAGTATCGAACCGACCGCCATCGGCTCCAGCAGCGGCCGCCAGAGGTCCGACAATTCAAAGCGATGCACGAGGTCGACGAGATTGATATGGTCGCGTTCTGCTGCACTGCGGCCGAGAAGCGCACTGCCGAACCGCCAGGTGGAAATCCAGATGAAGGGAAATGTCAGCGGATTGCCGAATGCCGTACCGAGGGCCGCGGCGGCATAATTGCCGCCGAACAGAAAGGCGAGCGCAAAGGCCGAGACGAAATGCCCCCCGATAAAGGGCGTCCATGAAACCGCAACACCGGCGGCAATCCCCATGGCGATTGCATGCGGGGTGGCCCTGAGGCGGACCGTGCGGTGATAAAGGTAGACCGGCACGCGCCAAAAGCCCTTTTTGGGCCAGAATGCGGCGCGAAACCGCTGCCAATAATTTGCCTGGGAACGTCTCTTAAAAAGCATCGCCTAGTTTTGACATCCGACGGGGTGATTGCAAGGGCCGATGCATTCGAGTGCGCGTTTGACCGGCAGATGAACGACGGGTTCGTCCATACCCTGTCTTCCTGCGTACGCCTGCGGATGTCAACTCCACCAGGCGGTTTTGTCAGCCCTGGTTTTGCTCACCCGAATGCCGTTCGGGCGTTGGACGGTTGGGATCGAAGCTGTGGTCGATATTGTCGATCACATGCTTGACACCCCCGACTTCCTTCTCGGAAACCTTTGGACTGGTAAAGCGCTTGAAGAAGCGCATCAGACGGTCCAGCATCTTGCACCTACCTTTCCGCGTCAGATCTGTCTGCGACAGATAGAAACGCTATGGGAAAGACGCGGCAAAAACGTGGAAAGTTCCAATTTTTTTGAAATTTCGGCCTATTCGAACAGGCGGCTGACCGTGGCGACGCAGTCAAGCGCCTGAAGCTGGTTCAGGGTCTGCGTCAGCTGACGCAGGTCCCAGACCTCCATATCCATGGTGACCTCGGCAAAATCCTCGGCAACGACCTTCATCTGGATCGTGCGGATATTCACGCCCAGCGTCGCGATCGTCTCGGTAATCCGGGCAAGCGTTCCCGGCTCGTTCAGCACACTGACGCCGACCCGGGCACGAAAGCGCTTGTCGTTGGTGGAATCGATATCCCAGCGGATATCGATCCAGCGGTCCGGTTCGTCATCGAAATGCTGCAGGTCCGGAGACTGGATCGGGTAGACGGTGATGCTGCCGTCATCGCCGGCAATGCCGACGATGCGGTCGCCGGGCACAGCGCCTGTCGGGGCAAACCGCACGGTTGCGCCGGCATTGAGGCCACGCAGGGGAAAGCTGCCCGGCGCCGGCTCGCCTTCGGCCGTTTCGGGAAGCTTGAAGGCCATGCCCTCGCCTTTGGGAAGGCTGACCCAGCCCTCCTCGCTGCTGGGCTTGACGGTGACGCGCTCATCCTTGTGGTCGGGGAAGACGGCGCGCAGCACATCGCCCGACGACAGCTCGTTGCGCCCGACGGCGGCAATCACGTCCTCGACGTCGGTCTGGCCGAGCCGGTGCAGCACGGTTGAAAGCACCTCGCGCGAAAACGTCTTGCCGGAGCGGGCAAACGTGCGCTCCAGAATGCGGTAACCAAGGCCGCTATACTGTTTGCGGATCGCCGCGCGGGTTGCACGCCGGATGGCCGCGCGCGCCTTGCCGGTGACAACGATCCCTTCCCAGGCCGGCGGCGGAACCTGCACGCCCGAGCGGATGATCTCCACCTCATCGCCATTGTTGAGCCGCGTGACCAGCGGCATCATCCGGCCGTTCACCTTGGCGCCCACACAGGTATCGCCGACATTGGTGTGCACGGCATAGGCAAAGTCGATCGGCGTGGCGTCCTTCGGCAGCGCGATCAACTTGCCCTTGGGCGTGAAGCAGAACACCTGATCCTGGAACAGCTCGAGCTTGGTGTGCTCGAGGAATTCTTCGGGGCTGTCGCCTTCCGCCAGCGCCTCGATGGTCTTGCGGAACCATGAGAAGACGCTGGTTTCCTCGTCATCGACCTGCCCCTTGACGGTGCGGCCGTCCTTGTAGAGCGCATGCGCCGCGATACCGTATTCCGCGACCTCGTGCATGTGCTTGGTACGGATCTGCAGTTCGATACGCTGCCGCATCGGCCCGATGATGGTGGTGTGCAGCGACTGATAGCCGTTCTGCTTCGGATTGGAGATGTAGTCCTTGAACCGCTCCGGCACCATCCGCCAGGTGGTGTGCACCAGCCCGAGCGCGCGGTAACACGTCTCCACCTCGTCAACGATGATGCGGAAACCGTAAAGATCGGACATCTGCTCGAAGGAGAGCGATTTCGACTGCATCTTGTTGAAGATCGAAAATGCCTTCTTCTGCCGCCCCTTAACCTTGACGTCTTCAAGGCCCTGCGCCTGAAGCAGCGCCTTCAGTTCATCTTCAATGCTCTTGATCAGCGCTTCGTTCTGGCCGGAAAGGTCCTGCAGCTTGCCGTTGATGGTCTGGTAGGCATCGGGATTGATATACTGGAAAGACAGGTCTTCCAGCTCCTCGCGCATGTCCTGCATGCCCATGCGCCCGGCAAGCGGCGCATAGATTTCCATCGTTTCCTCTGAAATACGGCGACGCTTGTCGGGGCGCATGTAATAGAGCGTGCGCATATTGTGCAGACGGTCGGCGAGCTTGACCAGAAGCACGCGGACATCGTCGGCCACCGAAAGCAGAAGCTTGCGCAGATTTTCGGCCTGCTGGGCCTTGCGCGACACAAGGTCGAGCCGCTTGATCTTGGTAAGCCCCTCGACCAGCGCACCGATCTCGTCGCCGAAAAAGGCGTCGATTTCAGCACGCGTCGCCGATGTATCCTCAATGGTGTCATGCAGCAGCGCGACGGCGATCGTTGACTCGTCCATATGCAGGTCGGTCAGGATCGCGGCCACTTCAAGCGGATGCGAAATATAGGGGTCGCCGCTGGCACGCCTTTGCCGGCCATGTTTCTGCATGGCATAGACGTAAGCCTTGTTGAGCAACGCAATATCGGCGTCAGGCTTGTATTTCTGTACCCGCTCAACAAGTTCGTATTGCCGCATCATGACTGAAAGACCGGGCCCGGTCGGGCTTTATACGGGTCAGGCGCGGCCCGTTCTGACAAGAAAAACAGGAAAACGGATAGCGGGGCGCTAGGCCCCGCTTGAAATGCGATCAGTAATCGTCGCCTTTTTCCGGCGGAACCAGTCCCTCGATACCGGCACGAAGCTCTTCTTCCGACATCTGGTCGAAAGGGATGGCCTCGGGCTGATCGGGACGGTCTGCGGTTTCCTCGCCGACATCATCTTCCGAGGAAGCGCCCTGGGTCGTTTCCGCTTCAGGCTCGTCCACTTCGACGTGACGCTGCAGGGAATGGATCAGGTCTTCCTTGAGGTCGTCGGGCGAAAGTGTCTCGTCAGCGATCTCACGCAATGCGACAACGGGATTCTTGTCATTGTCGCGGTCGACAGTTATCGGAGCGCCCTGGGAAATAAGACGCGCACGATGACCGGCGAGCAATACAAGATCGAACCGGTTGTCAACTTTGTCGATACAGTCTTCAACTGTGACACGTGCCATTGACTGTCCTTTTAGGTGATTTCTGTGGAATTGCCTCTCATAGAGATTCATAAATCGGAATTCAAGAGCGTATTTTCAAGCTCGCCCAAAGGTTTTGAACCAATGAGGATATTTCCCGACAACCATAATAACTGTGGGTTGAATATTGCCGAATCATGTCTAAATCAATAATGGGTGGCCAGCCGGCACACCAATCATTAGACTGTATATATTGTCGAGATTTTTTACCGCGGCCTTGGGTTCGGGCCATGCAATTCAGCAGGTTTTAGTGAAGGATATTTTCCATGTTTGACCCGCGCGAAAAAATTGCGCTCTTTATAGACGGAGCGAACCTGTATGCCGCCTCGAAAAGCCTGGGGTTTGACATAGACTACCGCAAGCTGCTGAAAACCTTCAGCGAGAAGGCTTATCTGCTGCGCGCTTATTATTATACCGCTTTGATCGAGGATCAGGAATATTCCTCGATCCGTCCGCTGATCGACTGGCTGGATTACAACGGCTACAAGGTTGTTACCAAGCCCGCCAAGGAATTCACCGACTCCATGGGACGCCGGAAGATAAAGGGCAACATGGATATCGAGCTGGCCATTGACGCGATGGAGCAGTGTTCGACCGTCGACCATCTGGTCATCTTTTCCGGCGACGGAGACTTCACCACGCTCGTTGAAGCGGTGCAGCGCAAGGGGCGCAAGGTTTCCGTGGTCTCGACCATGGCAACCCAGCCGCCGATGATTGCCGATGACCTGCGCCGCCAGGCCGATCATTTCATCGATCTTGCCTCGCTGAGATCGCAGGTCGGCCGCGAACTGTCCGAACGCCCGCAGCGCGAGCGGGCCGCAGAGGTCGTTCCCTCCGACTTCGACGACTGACAGATTTCAGAACACGCAATCCGGAAGGTCGCATCACCGTGACCGGACCGCGGGCGTGGGACACCAAACGCAACATCAAGGTGACCGCCCGCATCAACCGAGTTGCTTCAAAAGCCTGCTCTTTTCCCGGTTCCAGTCACGCTTCTTTACGGTTTCGCGCTTGTCATGGGCCTTCTTGCCCTTGCCCAAAGCCATCTGCAGTTTCGCCAGCCCGCGCTCGTTGAAATAGAGTTTTAGCGGGATCAGCGTCATGCCCTCGCGGTTGACCGCCGAGCGCAACCGGCTGATTTCCCGGCGGCCCAGCAGAAGCTTGCGGCGACGGCGCGGCTCGTGATTGAAGCGGTTGCCCTGCAGGTATTCAGGGACATACGAATTGATCAGCCACATCTCGCCATCCTCGTCGGAGGCATAGGATTCGGCGATATTCGACTTGCCCTCGCGCAATGACTTCACCTCGGTCCCGGTCAGAACCAGGCCCGCCTCGAACGTATCGAGAATCTCGTAGTTGAACCGCGCCTTGCGGTTTTCGGCGACGGTCTTGAATGCGCCGCCCTTGCTGCCTTTCGGAGCCATGGTCTTTTTCCGTTCCTTGAGCGGCGCTTCGCGCGATCAGTCGATCAGGCCGGCATGCCGCAAAGCGGCGTCGATGGCATTGGCCGTTCTTTCCTCCACGCCGAGCAGCGGCAGACGCACCGTATCGCCCATCCGCCCGATTTTCTTCAGCGCATACTTAGTGCCGCTGACGCCGGGTTCAAGAAACAATGCCTTGTGCAGCGGCATCAGCCTGTCCTGACAGGTAAGCGCAGTCTTGAAATCGCCCGCCAGAAGCGCGGTCTGAAGCTCGGAACAGAGCTTCGGCGCCACATTGGCCGTAACCGAGATGCAGCCGACGCCGCCTTCGGCGACAAAACCGTGGGCGGTGGCATCCTCACCGGAAATCTGCACGAAATCCGGCCCGCAGGAGATGCGCTGCTCGCAGACACGCTCCAGCTTGCCGGTGGCATCCTTGACGCCAACGATATTGGAATAGGTCTTTGCAAGCTGCCCCATGGTCTCCGGCAGCATGTCGATGACCGAGCGCGGCGGAATGTTGTAGATGATGATCGGCAGCGTGATCGCCTCGGCAACCGCCGCAAAATGGGCGAAAAGCCCCTTCTGGGTCGGCTTGTTATAATAGGGCGTCACCACCAGCACCGCATCGGCGCCGGCCTTTTCCGCATGCTGGGCCAGATCGATCGCTTCGCGCGTATTGTTGGAGCCGGCGCCGGCGATGACGGGTACGCGGCCGGCAGCAGCCTCCACACAGAGATCGACAACACGCCGGTGCTCGTCGTGGCTGAGCGTCGGCGATTCACCGGTGGTTCCGGCCGGCACCAGCCCATGGCTGCCTGCCTCGATCAACCAGTTGATGTGATCGACAAAACCCGCCTCGTCCAGCGCGCCGCTTTCGGTAAACGGGGAGACGAGAGCGGGAATGGACCCCTTGAACATGCAGTATCTCCTGGCGGCGTTCATTTTAAAGCCGCATTCCTGTTTTAAAAATCGAGCGCACCATAATGCCGGACATGGGGCACTGCAAGCATTGCGTTCGGTGATGGAGGGGTCTTCCGCCACCCTTGAAAATCATCAGGGTTAAGGCGATCTTAACCGAGAAGACCGATAGTTTCAGGCGCTGTTGAATTCGATCCCCGGGACGCTCGAATGAAGAAAACCCTGTTGTTGCTTTCGCTCGCCACGTCCGTGGCCGTGACAGATGTTGCGCTTGCCACCGCGCAGGAATTTCCCTCCGTCGCCCCCATTCCCTTTGCTCGGCCCGACAGGCCGGCGGCCGCGCCTTCGATCGCCCCTTCGATGGAGATTACCGGCGCCATCTCGCAGCCTGTGGCAAACCCGGCATCAAGCTCCATCCTGAAACACGGTCTGGATGCGCTCAAGGAAAGCGACGTCTCGACAGCACTGCGCGACCGCAACCGCCTTCCGGAAGGCTCGCTTGACCACCAGATCATGAGCTGGGCTATTGCGCTTTCCGGCGACAAGGGCGTCCCCTCCTCCGAGATTGCCGAAGCGCAGCAGGAACTGCGCGGCTGGCCCGGCCTTTCGGCACTGAGGGCCCATTCCGAACGGGCCTATGCTGACGAAAACCCGTCAG
This sequence comes from Martelella mangrovi, assembly GCF_040545495.1. Lineage (NCBI taxonomy): Bacteria > Pseudomonadati > Pseudomonadota > Alphaproteobacteria > Hyphomicrobiales > Aurantimonadaceae > Martelella > Martelella mangrovi. The sequence goes on along the minus strand of NZ_JBEPLY010000003.1, from coordinate 415,647 downwards.
CCAGCGCCGTGGTTGCCGCTTTCGGCAATACGCTTCCGGTCACCTCCGAGGGCACGTTGCTGCTCGGCAAATCGCTGCTTGCGACCGGCCAGCGCCAAAAAGCCCACGATATCGTTGTGCGCGCATGGACCGGCTGGGCGCTCGACACGGCGACCGAAAACGAATTTCTGAACGCCTTCGGCTCGATCCTCACGCGGGAAGACCACAAACAGCGCATGGTCTACCTGCTTTATCGCGACCGCGCGACACAGGCCAAGCGCTTCTCCGAATACGGCAATGCGCAATCCTTCTACAACGCATGGGCCGCCGTCATCCGCCGGCAGTCCAATTCCGACAGCCTGATCAATGCCGTACATTCCTCCTGGCACAACGATCCCGGCTTTCTCTATATCCAGATCCGCAATGCCCGGCAGAACAACCGTTACGATACGGCTGCCGCACTGTTGAAGAAGGCGCCGCGTAATCAGGCCGCGCTCGTCAATCCCGACCAGTGGTGGGACGAAAGCCGCATTGTCGGCCGTCATTTCTATGAGGAAGGCAATCCGCGCCAGGCCTATCAGATCGTCGCCGCGGCCATGCCCGAGGGCCGGCTCGACAGGCTGGACGCGGCTTTTCATGCCGGCTGGATGGCACTGCGCGGGCTGAATGACGGGCGCACGGCCTCCGCACATTTCGCCGATATCGTCGCGATTTCGCCAACCCCGATCTCGTCGTCACGCTCCTATTACTGGCAGGGCCGCGCCGCAGAAGCCGGCGGCCCCGGTAATGCGCGCGATTTTTACCGCCAGGCCGGCCGGTTCCCGACCACGTTCTACGGCCAGCTTGCGCTGCAGAAGCTCGGCCAGACCCAGTTTGACGTCGACTATCCGAGCCCGACGCCCGCCGACCGCTCCAATTTCCAGAAGAACCCCGCCGTTCAGGCCATCAACCGGCTGCAATCGGTCGGCCACGGCTGGCGCGCCGACAGGCTTTACCGCGCCCTTGCCGAGCAGCTGACCAGCCCCGGCGAGCTGGCCATCCTCGCCTATCAGGCCGAACAGGACCGCAGCCACACGCTTTCGCTTCAGATCGGCAAGATTGCCTATGGACGCGGGCTGGATGTCGCAGCCCTTGCCTTCCCCATCGGCGTGATCCCGACGGACGCCAATATTTCCGGCTCCGGCATGGCGCTGGCCTATGCCATCGCGCGGCAGGAAAGCGCCTTCAATCCGGGCGCCGTTTCGCCCGCCGATGCGCGCGGCCTGCTGCAGCTTCTGCCGACAACCGCCCGCCGTGTGGCCAGCCGCCACGGCCTGTCCTATTCGGCAAGCCGGCTGACCAACGACCCGGCCTATAACGCAACGCTTGGCGCGCATTATCTCGGCGAACAGATCGACCGTTTCGACGGCTCCTACATCCTGACCTTCGTCGCGTATAATGCCGGCCCTGCCCGCGTGCCGCAGTGGATCGATCGTTTCGGCGATCCGCGCGGCAAAAACCTCGATTTCGTCATCGACTGGATCGAATCGATCCCCTATCCGGAAACGCGCAACTACGTCCAGCGCATCATGGAAAACTACGAAATCTACAAGGCCCGCCTCAACCAGCCGACCGACATCGCCCGCGACCTGATCTACGGGCGCACGTGAGGCAATGAAAAAGCCGGAGACGATGTCTCCGGCTTCTGCCTGTCGGCAACCCTGCTTGCGGGCGGCGCATCTCCCCCTTTTCTCGGGGGCTGTCGCAGATGGCCTTGGATCTTGCTCCCAATACTCTCTCCCGCCTGCGGGAGAGATGCCCCGAAAGGGGCAGTGAGGGTGAAGCAGCATTTCAATCCGTGAGGGCGTCCGCGTGGATAAGTTCCCCCCTCACTGTCGCTGTCGCGACATCTCTCCCCTCCGGGGCGAGAAGACTTGGGGGCTGTGCGGCAAAGCCATATGCGATAGCCCTTGATGCCGGCTCAAGGCCGGTTTCGAGAACCCGAACAGGCGGCGAAGAAAAAGGTTCGCCGCCCAAACGCAGGGTCTACCGCGTCAGCGGCTTGTAGGTCACCCGCTTCGGGTTGACGCTTTCCGGGCCGAGGCGGCGGATCTTGTCGGCTTCGTAGTCGGCGAAGTTGCCTTCGAACCATTCCACATGACTGTCGCCCTCGAAGGCGAGGATGTGGGTGGCCAGGCGGTCGAGGAACATGCGGTCATGGGAGATGACCACGGCGCAGCCGGCGAAGTTTTCAAGCGCATCCTCAAGGGCTGCCAGCGTCTCGGTATCGAGGTCGTTGGTGGGCTCGTCGAGGAGCAGCACGTTGGAGCCGGATTTCAGCATCTTGGCGAGATGAACGCGGTTGCGCTGGCCGCCGGAAAGCGTGCCGACCTTCTGCTGCTGGTCGCCGCCCTTGAAGTTGAACGAACCGCAATAGGCGCGGCTGTTGACTTCGTGGCTGCCGAGCTTGATCACGTCGACGCCGCCGGAAATCTCTTCCCAGACCGTCTTGTCCGGATCGAGCGAATCGCGGCTCTGGTCGACATAGCCGAGATCGACCGTCTCGCCGATGCGGATTTCGCCGCTGTCCGGCTTTTCCTGCTCCGTGATCATCCGGAACAGCGTCGATTTACCGGCGCCGTTCGGGCCGATGATGCCGACAATGCCGCCGGGCGGCAGCTTGAAGGTGAGATCGTCGATCAGCAGGCGGTCGCCATAGCCCTTGGTCAGCCCTTCGGTCTCGATCACGACCTGGCCCAGACGTTCGCCCGTCGGGATCACGATCTGGGCATCGCCCGGACGACGGTCGGCCGCCGATTTGACGAGATCGTCATAGGCACGGATACGGGCCTTCGACTTGGTCTGGCGGGCCTTGGGATTGGATGAAATCCACTCCTGCTCGCGTGTAAGCGCCCGCTGGCGGGCAGCCTCCTCGCGGCCTTCCTGGGCCATGCGCTTGGCCTTTGCCTGCAGATAGGCGGTGTAGTTGCCCTCGTAGGGAATGCCGCGACCACGGTCAAGTTCGAGGATCCAGCCCGTGACATTGTCGAGGAAGTAGCGGTCATGGGTAATCATCAGCACGGCGCCGGGATATTCGCGCAGGTGCTTTTCAAGCCAGGCAATGGTTTCGGCGTCGAGATGGTTGGTCGGCTCGTCGAGCAGCAGCAGGTCGGGCTGCGACAGCAGCAGGCGGCAAAGCGCGACACGGCGCTTCTCACCGCCGGAAAGGTTGACAACATTGGCGTCACCCGGCGGGCAGCGCAGCGCTTCCATGGCCATCTCGACCTGGCTTTCGAGGTCCCAGAGGTTCTGGCTATCGATGATATCCTGAAGCTGGGCGGCCTCGTCGGCCGTCTCGTCGGAATAATTCATCATCAGTTCGTTGTAGCGCTCAAGGGTGGCCTGCTTGTCGGCAACGCCTTCCATGGCGTTTTCCATCACCGTCTTTTCCGGGTTGAGCTCCGGTTCCTGCGGCAGATAGCCGACAGTGGCGCCCTCTGCCACCCAGGCCTCGCCGGTATACTCGTTGTCGAGCCCGGCCATGATCCTCAAAACAGTCGATTTACCTGCACCGTTCGGCCCCAGAATGCCGATCTTGGCGTCCGGGTAGAAGGACAGGTGAATGTTCTCGAGTACCTTCTTGTTGCCATAGGCCTTGTTGAGGCCTGCCATGTGATAAATGAACTGACGTGCCATATGCCGCGTAATCCTGATTTTGAAATGCTTATCGTGTCCTGGGGCGCTATTTAGGCGAAACACGACGTTTTAACAATGCGCCTGCCGATATTTGACGGTTTTGCCTGCCCCGCCAAAACCACGTTCGCGCCACAGATTGAACAATCGCCGCCGCCATACGTTTTGTCCTCACGTGAGCAGAAAAACGACAAAGAGGAAAGGACGCGACAATGGTTCAGAAAAAAGCAGCTTTCTTCGGCACCACGGTGGAAAACACCGAAGACTGGCAGGAAAGCGCCCGCAAGGAAGACGCAATCGCCACAGAACTGGCAGCCTCCGGCCTGGTGGATGCAACCGAAGTGCAGGTTGCGGTCTCCGGCGACGAGGCGCGGCTGACGGGGACTGTCTATCTGCGCGAGGAAATCGCCACCGCCGGCAATATCGCGCTCGGCGTGGAAGGCATCAACCGCGTGCGCAACGGCCTCAAGCCGCGCGAACGCTCGATACAGACCAGAAACCAGAGCCACGACAAGGAAGCTGACGCCCGCGCCCAGACCCGCACGCTCTGATCGTCGCTAGTCGAAACCTGCGGGATCGACGATACCGCCGGCGCAGCCGAACGACGTGCCGCCGGCGGACTGGATGAGGTCAGCGAGCGATCTGTCCTGCCCGTAACCTGCGCCAAGCCCGATCGTCAGTTCGGTAATCAGCGTTCTGTCGCCATCTCTCCGGCATTTCATTTTGACGCGCCGGGCAGCATCGGGCCCGAAAGCCGTGTCGAAGGCGGCCGTGATGGCATCGGCGGACAGATAGGTGCCGAGATTTTCAGCAACCAGATCGGCCACCGCCGAGGCGTTCAGATCCTCCAGCAGAGCGAGCGAACGGGCGTAATAGGCCTCTGCCGTCATCCCGCTGCAGGTGCCGTGCTTGATCCATTCATGGCGCTGAAGCCCGGACTGCGTACCGGGCATCACCGTCTCAAGCGCTGCCCGTGTGCCTGTTTCAAGGTCGAGTGCGGGTAAATCCAGCCAGTCTCCGGCCGCATCCATATCGCGCAGGCTTTTATCGACTGCGCAATAATTGTCCCCCATGGGCCAGAGACCATGGAGTGAAAAGCGGCGGGCATCGAACCGGTCTTCGCTCTGGCTGCGGCATTCCGGCCTGTCCGGCTGCCCCTCGCAAAAGGCTGGCTGCCAGCTGACGGCCAGAAGCGCCTCGGTTCGCCCCGCCAGCGCCGGCGTCGCCGACAGGCCAGCCGCCAGGCACAGAAGAGCCGCAGACACCCGCATCCTCATATTCCGCAGCCTCTTCGCCCCTGCCATCAATTCCCCTCTCAAAAGCAAACGGCCTCCGCGACTGTTTCGCCGGAGGCCGTTGATCCTACCCAAAAGACCAAAAATCAGTCCAGCGCGGCAGTGACCGTGAACTCGACCAGAAAGTCCGGCGTGGCAAGTGCCGCCTGGCTGGTGGCGCGTGCAGGCGGGTTGGCCGGATCGATCCAGTCCTTCCACACCGCATTCATCTCGGCGAAATCGCCCATATCCTTCAGGTATATCAGCGTCTGCAGCAGTTTCGACTTGTCGCTGCCGGCAGCGGCCAGAAGCGCATCAACCTTGGCGAGGCAATCCTTTGCCTGCTCGGCAACGGTGGCACCGGCACCGGTCTGGCCGGAAAGGTAAACGGTGTTGCCATGCACAACGGCACCGGTCATCAGCGGGCCAACTTCAATACGTTTTACAGTCATGTTTCGGTTCTTTCCAATTTCATTCAACAAGAAACCTCAGCCGCGCAGACGCTTGGCCTCTTCGTAAATCCGGGTCGAACGGGCGCCCGAGCGGCAATAGCCGAGCACAGGTTTTTCCAGATCGTCGAGCGCATCCACCATGCCGGTGACCGCATCGGGCGTCAGCCCCATGCCGCCGACCGGCACATGAGCGACATAAAGCCCTTCCTTTTCGGCCGCCGCCGCGACATCGGCAAAGGCCGGCTGACCGGCTTCCTCGCCATCGGGCCGGTGGCAGACAATGGATTTGAAGCCCTGCGCCTTGATATCGGCGATGTCTTCGGGCGTGATCTGCTCGCTGACGGCATAAAAATCATCGATCGGACGGATGTTCATTCCGGTTCTCCTTCGCATTTTGGCAGCAAGGTAAGCGAGCCGTTTGACATTGCAAGGTCGCCAATGCTCATGAAAAGCGGATACGCAAACGAAATTTGCGCGTTTCACCGGGGGCAAGCAGCGTCAGTTCTCCATCCTCGGCCAGTTGCTTCCGGCTTGCCGCGCGATGGGAGGCCGGCTCGATGCCGACGATATGGGCCGGCGCTTCCTGATTGCGCCAGATCTGCAGAAACGGCAGTGTATCGGTATCGACCTCGAGATTGAACGACAACCCGCCAAGGGCCGCAATCGGCCCGAACCGCGTTTTCGACCAGCCATCGTCATCGGCCACGGCCGGCACGCAGAAAAGGCCGTGATCGCCCTCCCCGAAATGCCAGGGCAGAGATTTTTCGGGCAGCGATTCGCTTGTGAGCCGAACGCCGTCATCAAGGTGCATGGCGCCGAAATTGATATGATACATCATCATCACCGGCAGCGGCGTGTCCGATGTGTTGACCACGGTATCGGTCAGTTCAAGCGCACCGGTGGCACCGTCAAGCGTCCAGACGCGCTCGATCAGCATGTCGCCGCCATTGGCGGTCCTGACGGGGATATGGCAGACGCATTCCGCTCCCAGAGCGCTGATTTCCAGCGATTTCACCGCAGCGGCATTGCCGGAAACGGAGCCGTGCAGCGGGAAAAACCGGTTTTCATCGCCCTCGACCGGTTCGGGGTGGCGAATGTGATCCGGTCCGCAGGTAAAAAGAAACCCTTCGAGCGAGTGATCGATCCGTGGATCGCCATCATCGGGGATCGCCCGTTTGGGAGCGATATCGACACCGGCGACAACACAGCCGGCAATATCCATGACCGAGGTCGGATCAAGAAAAACGCAAGGGCCGCTTCTGGCAGCGAATTCGATCATTTTGTTAACCAAGTCTGCTGTTATTTGAAACTGATGTGTTCAGCGAACGTTCATTCCGTAGAAGCGAAAATCAAACGAACCGAGGCCAGGCGCAAGCGCTCGCCGATGACAGCAGCAATGCGTTGAAACCATGAAAAAAGCAAGATTTTACACGATCCCATTTGTTTTCGCCCTGGCGCTCCTGCCGGTGACGGAACCGGCTGCGGCCCACGAGCCGCTTTACAAGAACGGTCGGCAGATTTTTCTGGTCGCCCCGGACGGACGCCAGCTCGACTACATCCCCGAATATGGCAGCGTGGTCATGGGCACCGACGCCGAGGGCAGGCCGATCCTGCTCGACCGGTCCGGCAACCTTGTGGCCACCGAAATGTCGGCCCGGGAATATCGCAGCCTCCGGGAAAACCGTGGTGGTCCGGCAAGCCTGGCCGAGCGTGGCTGGCACCGCAATGACCGGGGCTGGAACGGTGATCGCTTTGCAAACCGGCCTGACCGGTACAACAACCCGCCGCGCGGCTGGAACGAAACCCCGTCCGAGAGCTATGGCTTTCCGCCGCCCCCGGACATCCCCGCGCCAGCCGCCCCCGAACCCGACAGGGCTCCGGCAAGGGCGCAGGCCAATGCAAAACCGGACATGAATGTCGTGGCGCTTCAGGTGTTTCTGGACCGCAACGGCCTTTCACCGGGCGTGATTGACGGGCTGATGGGCAATAATGTCCGCAAGGCGCTGGACGCCTACGCCGAAAAGAGCGGCCGCCAGCTTGATGCTGACGCCGACAGCGAAACCATCCTGCAATCGCTGTCGCTGGAAGGCGGACTGCCGGTGAAAAACTACACCATTACCGCTGAGGACGCTGCCGGCCCGTATGTCGCCAGCATTCCCTCCGATTATGGCCGCAAGGCCGAGCTTCCGGCGCTTTCCTACACCTCGGTTTCGGAGATGCTTGCGGAAAAATTCCATATGGATGAAGGCTTTCTGAAGGCGCTTAATCCCGACGCCGATTTCTCCCGCCCCGGAACGGTGATCAAGGTGGTCAACCCGGGCGGAAAGCAGAAAGGCGCCGTTACCCGCATCATCGCCGATAAAAGCCTCAAGCAGCTTTTCGCCTATGACGAGGCAGGCGCTCTGGTTGCCGCCTATCCGGCCACCATCGGGTCGACGGACACCCCGTCTCCGTCGGGCACCGTCACGGTCGAGCGGGTGGCGCTGGATCCCAACTATACCTACAACCCGTCGAAAAACTTCAAGCAGGGCGACAATGACCGGGTCCTGACCATCAATCCGGGGCCGAACGGACCTGTGGGCAATGTCTGGATCGCGCTTTCAAAACCCAGCTATGGCATTCACGGTACGCCCGATCCCGCCAAGATCGGCAAGACCTCCAGCCATGGCTGCGTGCGCCTGACAAACTGGGATGCACAGGAACTGGCCGCAATGGTCAGCCCGGGCGTCACGGTGGAGTTCGTCGAGTGAACCGGAGCGGTGCCAGGCCGTTCCTGACAAACGTCAGAAAACCGGGAAATCGAATATGACAGCGGGCAAAAACAGCCCCGCTGCACCTTCGCAAATGTAAAATTCTGGTCTATAAAAGAACGATAGTTTGGCGTTTTTCGAATTACCTTTTTTCAGCGTCTGAAACAGCAGGCGCATCATCAGTTTTCAGCGGTGTAAACCGAACATGGACGATATAACTTCATTTGAGATCATTGGTATGTTTTCGGAAATCGCGGCAGCGGTTTCCCGCAACAGTCTCTGGCTGAGCAGGCTGGACACGATTTCCGGCGACGGCGACCACGGGGAAGTCATTTCCTCGGCATTCATTGCCATGGAACATCAGCTGGCAGCGCTCGATCCGTCATCGGTCACGCCCGCCCGCGTCTTCGACATGGCCGCCGAAACCTTTCTGAAAATCGATTCCGCCTCTGCCCGGCTCTACGCCTCCGCCTTCCGGCGGGCCGGCAGCCGCCTTCCGGGAAGCCACGTCATCAGCGAGGATGATTTCGACCGGGCCTTTGCCGCCATGGCCAGCGGCATCATCGACCATGGTCAGGCAAACGCGCCGCACAAGAACATGGTGGACGCCTGGAAGCCCGCACTCAAAGCCTATGAGGCCGCACGGGACAATGGCCGCCATATGGCCGACTGTCTGACCGCGGCAGCCGATGCAGCCCTTGCAGGCTCCGAGCCGGCGACCGACAACGATCCCCTGCCCTTTGCCCATCCGGACAAGGTGATGGATGCCGGTTGTGCATCTGCCGTTCTGATCATGCGCTCGATGCGTTACGCGCTGCAGGATTAGCATCTTGGCATCCGTTTAGCCTCCACCGGCCTTTTCTCCTGCACGGGCCTGCCCTACATCATGGTCATTCATTGCCGTGACAGGATATCATGCCGAACAAGACACCCGCGATCTACTGGATCCGTCAGGACCTCCGCATCAACGACAATGCCGCGCTGATGGCCGCGGCCAAGGGCGACCGCCCGGTGATCCCGCTTTATATCCGCGAGGATGACCTGGCCGGCGCACTGGGCGGCGCCCAGGCCTGGTGGCTGGAACGCTCGCTTGCCCGCCTTGGCGAGGCCTATGATGAACTCGGCACCGGCCTTGTGCTCAAAAGCGGAAAACCCGGGACGATCATTGCCGACCTGATCGAGGAGACCGGCGCCGAAACCGTTTACTGGAACCGGCGCTACACGCCCGACGGCATGCGCACCGATAAAGCACTGAAGCAAAAGCTGCGCGATGACGGCATCGATGCGCAGAGCTTTGCCGGCCGGATCCTGCACGAGCCGTCGAAATTCGAAACCAAATCCGGTGGCCCCTACAAGGTCTATACCCCCTTCTGGAAGGCTTTTTCCGCCGACCCGCGAATTGCCGATCCGCAGGATGCGCCCGACAGGCTGACAGCGCCCGATACAAAACCGCAGAGCGAGCGGCTTGAAGACTGGAAGCTTTATAGCGGAAAACCGGACTGGGCCGCCGGCTTTGACGATATCTGGACGCCCGGCGAGGCCGCGGCGAACCGCCAGCTCGACCGGTTCATTGACGCCATCGCCGAACACTACGCATCATCGCGCGACCGGCCGGATATCGAGGCAACCTCGATGCTGTCCCCGCACCTCGCACTTGGCGAGATTTCACCGGCCACCATCTGGCACCGGGTGGGGCGCGCCAAAGACCTGTCGTCGGAAAACAGGAAAAAATTCCTGCAGGAGCTGGTCTGGCGGGATTTCTGCTATCACCTGCTGTTTCACGCCCCCGATCTGCGCACCGAAAACTGGAACAGCCGGTTCGACGGCTTTGCCTGGCAGGACAATGACGAAGCCTTCGACGCGTGGACGCGCGGCCGCACCGGCTATCCGATCGTCGATGCCGGCATGCGGCAGCTCTGGCAGGAAGGCACGATGCACAACCGGGTGCGCATGATTGTCGCCTCCTTCCTGATCAAGGATCTGATGATCGACTGGCGCAAGGGAGAGGCATGGTTCCGCGACACGCTTGTCGATGCCGACCCGGCGTCCAACCCGGCCAACTGGCAGTGGGTGGCAGGCTCGGGCGCCGACGCCTCACCGTTTTTCCGGATCTTCAATCCGGTGCTTCAGGGCAACAAGTTCGATCCGCAGGGCGATTATGTCCGCCGCTATGTACCGGAGCTTGAAGACATGCCGGCAAAACATATCCACGCTCCCTTCGATGCACCGCGCGATGTGCTCGATGCCGCCGGCGTGACGCTGGGCAAAGACTATCCAAAGCCTCTGGTCGACCACAAGAAAGCCCGCAACCGCGCGCTTGCCGCCTTCGAGAAGATCAAGGACTGAAATGGGTTTGCGCAAATGCTTTAAAACGGGCAATCGCATACCTTGCCTGAATCCCGCCAAAGGCGTTTCTGGGACGCAAAAATGCAAGGATTTTCGACCATGACGACATCAGACTCGGTCATCGACCTCATCGGCAACACACCGCTGGTCAAACTCAGGGCGGCTTCCGAGGCCACGGGCTGCACCATCTACGGCAAGGCGGAGTTTTTAAACCCCGGCCAGTCGGTGAAAGATCGCGCCGCACTCTACATCATCCGCGACGCCGAACGGCGCGGCCTGATTGCGCCCGGCGGCACCATTGTCGAGGGTACGGCCGGCAATACCGGCATCGGGCTGACCATGGTCGCCAATGCGCTCGGCTACAAGAGCGTGATCGTCATTCCCGAAACCCAGGCGGAGGAAAAGAAGGACGCGCTGCGGCTCCTCGGCGCCAAGCTGGTCGAAGTGCCGGCCAAGCCCTATCGCGATCCGAACAACTACGTAAAACTCTCCGGACGGCTGGCCGCGCAACTGGCAAAGAGCGAGCCGAACGGCGCAATCTGGGCCAATCAGTTCGACAATACCGCCAACCGCGATGCCCATATCGAGACCACGGCGGAAGAGATCTGGCGCGACACCGACGGCAAGGTCGACGGTTTCATCTGCGCCGTCGGCTCGGGCGGCACCCTTGCCGGCACCGCCATGGGGCTGAAGGCGAAGAACCGTGACATCAAGATCGGCATTGCCGATCCGGAAGGCGCCGCCCTCTACGAATTCTACAGCAATGGCGAACTCAAGAGCGAAGGCGGCTCGATTACCGAAGGTATCGGCCAGGGCCGCATCACCGCCAATCTCGACGGGTTCACACCCGATTTCGCCTATCGCATTGCCGACAGCGAGGCCCTGCCGCTGATATTCGATCTGGTGACCCAAGAGGGCTTGTGCCTGGGCGGTTCATCGGGCATCAATATAGCCGGCGCCATCCGGCTTGCGCGCGAACTCGGCCCCGGCCACACCATTGTCACGGTACTTTGTGATTATGGAAACCGGTATCAGTCGAAGCTCTACAACCCTTCCTTCCTGAAGGACAAAGGCCTGCCTGTGCCGGAATGGCTGACGGCGACAACGGAGATCGCCGTACCGTTCGAATAGAAAGTGACCCATGCCTGTTGATGCCCTGTTCCGTGACAACTTCTACCTTGCCAGATGCGATGCGGTTGTCACGGCGGTGCATGATGACGGCACATTCGAAACGGACAGAACCTGTTTCTATGCAACGTCCGGCGGCCAGCCGGGCGACACCGGTATTGCCCGGCGCGCCGATGGTTCGACGCTTGCGCTTGGCGTTACCCGCCACGGCGAAGGCAAGGATGTCATCCTGCATGTGCTGGCCGAAGGCGAAACCCCGCCGCATCCCGGCGAAACACTGTCTCTTGAAATCGACTGGCCGCGCCGGCTGAAGCTGATGCGCATGCACACCGCATGCCATCTGCTTTCCGTCGTCTGTCCCTACCCGATCACCGGCGCCTCCGTCGGCGAGGACGAATCGCGCGTCGATTTCGACATGAGCGAAACCGTCGACAAACAGGTGGTCAGCGACGCGATGATGAAGCTCGTGGCCGAAGACCATCCGATCTATGTCCAGTGGATCACCGACGCGGAACTCGCCGCCAATCCGGATATCGTCAAATCGAAGAATGTCCGCCCGCCCATCGGCATGGGCCGTGTCTCGCTTGTGTGCATCGGCGCGGGCTCGTCGGTCGACAGTCAGCCCTGCGGGGGAACACACGTGCGAAGCACCGCCGAGGTCGGCCCCGTCCACATCGGCAAGGTCGAGAAAAAGGGCCGTGAAAACCGCCGTTTTCGTATTCGCTTCACCGCGTAAGCCTATCAGTTTTTTCAAGGAGTTTGAGCAAGATGAGTGCTGAAAGCCGGTATATTGTTTCGCCGGAATGGGTGGCCGGGCGCCTGAACCGCGCCGGATTTTCCGTCATCGACGCCTCGTGGTATCTGCCCGCCCATAATCGCGACGGCAAGGCGGAATATGCCGAAGGCCATATTCCCGGCGCGGTGTTCTTCGATCAGGACGCGCTCGCCGATACCACCACCGGTCTGCCGCACTCTCTGCCCGCTCCCGAATTCTTCGCGGCCGAAATGGGCAAGCGCGGCATCAGCGAAACAGACACGATCGTGGTCTATGACGGGCCCGGCATCTTTGCAGCACCCCGCGTCTGGTGGATGCTGAAAATCATGGGAGCCGGCGATGTCTATGTGCTGAATGGCGGCTTCGACGGCTGGAAGGCTGAAGGCCACCCGGTTGAAACCATCGTTCCGGCACCGCAGCCCGCCACTTTCACCCCGGATTTTCAGGCCCACAGGGTGACCTCCTTCGAGGCGATGCGCGAAGTTGTCGCGTCGGGCAAAAGCCAGATCGCCGACGCCCGCGGCGCGGGACGTTTCGAGGCGATCGAGCCCGAGCCCCGCCCCGGCATGCGTTCCGGCCATATGCCGGGTGCGAAAAACCTGCCCGCAACGGCGTTTTCTGAAAACGGACGGTTCCGCTCCAACGATGAATTGAGGGCAATGTTTACCGAAGCCGGGATCGATCTGGACCAGCCGGTGGTGACCAGTTGCGGGTCCGGCGTAACAGCGGCCATCATCACCCTTGCGCTGGAAAGCCTTGGCCATACGGATAACAGCCTCTACGATGGCTCCTGGTCACAATGGGGCGGCCGCGATGATACAGAGATTGTGACCGGGAAGGCGTGAGCACGATGGAAAACCAGCAGCAGACACCGCTCAGCGTCCATGTCACGGAACTGGAGATGACGGCGCCGCCAAAGGCACACATCATTGCGCCGTCCAACCTGCATCTTGCGCTGATGCGCGTTCCGCAGATACCGCTGCCCTTCTACCGGTTCTTATACCGTCAGGTCGGAACCCGCTGGGAATGGGTCGACCGTATCCGCATGAGCGATGAGGAACTTTCCGCCAACGTCCACAATGAGCGCACCACCATCACCGTGTTTTATCTGGAGGGCGCGCCGGCCGGCTTTTACGAGTATCAGCAACAGGATGGCGGGATCACCGAACTCATTCATTTCGGCCTGTTCGAACGCGCGCTTGGCCTCGGTGTCGGCAAATGGTTCCTGCTTCAGGGGCTGAAGGCGATGTGGGCCGACAAGCCCGAAAAGATCATCACCGCCACCAACAGCCTCGACCATCCGCGCGCGCTGCAGCTTTACCAGCAATTCGGCTTTTCGCCGGTATCGACCTACGAAAGCGAAATCACTCCGCTTTCGGATGCCGAGTTGCTGGCCTTCACCCGCAAGCTTTAGCAACGTCCGGCAATCGGATGAAACCCGCCCGCTCCGGTCTTCGGCGGCGGACGGGTTGTTTTATGCGGTCAGTGCTCAGCCGGCGCCGTACCGTCATCCGGCGTTCCGGCATTTTCCATTTTTTCGGCAAGTCCCAGAAGTTCGGCAACAATCGTAGCGCTTGCGCCCGCATCCTGTTCCAGCCGCCGATCAATCACCTCACGCAGATTGAGAAATGCCGCCTCCACGCTGCGCGGCAGGTTATCGCCGCCGCGGGCGCGCTCGCGCTTCATCTGCCGGGCGCTCAGCCGCTCCGCCACGGCCTGCAGCGCCTTGAGCGCCATCGCCGCCTCCGGCGCCTGCTCATCGAGATAGGCCCGGCCGCTTTCGGTAATCGCGTAGGATTTCTTGTTGCCCTCGACCGTGGCGATCACATAGCCGCCATCCTCGAGATAGGAGAGCGTCGGATAGATGACGCCCGGGCTGGGTGAGTAGAAACCGCCGCTCAACTCCTCGATTGCCTTGATGATCTCGTAACCGTGGCGCGGTTCATCGGCAATCAACTGCAATACCAGAAAGCGCATACGGCCATGGCCGAGGAACCGGCCGATACGGCCGCCGCCATCATCGCCACCAAAGCCGTGACCACCACCCCGACCGGGTCCACGCCCCGGCCCGCGTCCGGGCCCCCGCCCCATTGCGAACAGCGCCCGCACGTCACAATCGCACCAATCGTGATGCCTGCCAGAATGTCCGTGCATGTCAGCGTCCTTTCGATCATGTTTTCGATATATCGAAATATAGATCGAAGAGAAGCCGGTTACAAGATTTTAGATATAACGAAATAGTATCTTATTGCGGTTTCGGGTCTCATGCCCCTGCCAGTCCGCTTCCGAAACCCTGTCCAGCCCGCAACAGAATTTCCTTGCGGGAAACGGTTTTCTTCACTGAAAAAACAGATTATTGTTCGAAGAAGAACAATAAAATTCGCAGGGAGTTCGAAAATTGGACCTGGACGATATCGATCGTGCAATCATGAAGGCGCTTCAGAACAATGGCCGCATCACCAATGCCGAATTAGCGGAAACCGTAGGTCTATCACCATCGGCATGCTCACGCAGGCTCGACCTTCTAGAAAAGAGCGGCGTGATCGAGGGCTACACCGCCAAGATTTCCCCCGAGGCGCTCGGATACAAGATGACGGCGCTTGTCCACATCTCGCTGTCCGGTCAGTTCGCCCGCACGCTTTCCGAATTCGAGGAGGCCGTCAGGCGCTGCCCGAACATTATCGTCTGCTACATGGTCTCCGGCGAATATGACTATGTAATGCGTGTGGCGGCCAAGGACCTGAAAGATTATGAGCGCATCCACCGCGACTGGCTTTCCGCCCTGCCGCATGTGGTGCAGATCAATTCATCCTTCGCGCTTCGGCCGATCATCGAGCGCCTCAATGTCGATGTCGACGAAGCCTTCGTCACGCCGCCGGCTTGATCATCAGTAACCAGTTGTCGCCATCGGCCTGCCAGTCGGGCGCTGTCACCAGCGCCTGCCGCGCCTTCTCGACAAAGCCGAGGCGTTCGTAAAAACGCCGGGCCGGCGCATTGGCTTCAGAGACGATCAGGCTGATATCGTTGGTTTCGGAAAGCCGGTCCGCCTTGTCGAGCAGGAAGGAACCGAGCCCGCGCCCGCGATATTCCGCATAGGCCGCCAGAACGTGAATGTGGAACGTTCCTTCGGCCTGCCGTTTCAGGTCGCGCAGCGGGCTCATGACCGGATGATCGATTTCGCAGCCATAGCCCGGCGCCGTGTCGGCAAGCGGATAGGCAATCATCAGCGCAGCGACATCGGAGCCGAGTGTCGCGACCGTGCCCTTGGTCCAGGAGATCGCGCTATCTTCGCGGGCGGCACTTTCGCGGCCGGCCTGCCAGGGATCTTCGGCCCCGCCCTCAAGCTGCCCCCAGCACCACAGCGGCAGGCGATGGCCGGCAATGTTGATCAGCCGCACCATATCCGGCACATCCTCGCGGGCCGCATTTCGGATCGTGAAACTGGTAACCAAACTTCCCTCCCGTATTGACGGCCGGCATGCCTGCGAATAGCCTGCCTATTGTTTCCGTAAATCGGCATAAGGTTGGTGCGCTTTCACGCCCGATGTCAACCGCCTGTCACATGACGGTGCGAAGCGATGAACGTGTTCCAGCATTTCCCTGCAAACGACGAACCCCGGAGCCTTCATGTCCACGCCCGTACTGTCGTCCCTGATCTCGCGCCGCGCTCTTCTGGCCGGCATGTCCGCAACATCGGCGCTGATCGTTCTCCACCCCTTTGCCGCCAACGCCACCGGTAATCAGGCGCATCTGCGGCTGATGGAAACCACGGACATCCACGTCAACGTGCTTCCGTATGACTATTATGCCGACCGCCCCAACGACACGATGGGCCTTGCCCGCACCGCCTCGATCATCGATGCCATTCGCGCCGAATCGACCAATTCGATGCTGATCGACAATGGCGACTTTCTGCAGGGCAATCCGATGGGCGATTACGTTGCCTATGAGCGCGGCATGAATGACGGCGATATCCACCCCGTCATCAAGGCCATGAATGTGCTCGGCTACGAGATCGGCACGCTCGGCAATCACGAATTCAATTACGGCCTCGACTTCATGTTCAAGGTCACGGGCGGCGCGAATTTCCCCTATGTCTGCGCCAATCTGACAAAGGGCGCCCTTGCGAACGATCCGACACAGGACGACCTGTTCTTCAAACCCTACATGATCAAGGAGAAGATGATTACCGACGGCGCCGGCAATACGAGCCCGGTCAAGGTCGGCTTCATCGGCTTCGTGCCGCCGCAGATCATGGTCTGGGACGAAAAGAACCTTTCCGGCAAGGCCAATACCCGCGATATCGTCGAAGCGGCCGAAGCTTGGGTTCCAGTGATGAAGGAAGACGGCGCGGATATCATTATCGCGCTCTCCCATTCCGGCATAGACGGCTCCGGCCCGGCGGAACTGATGGAAAATGCCTCGCTTTATCTTGCCGGTGTTGATGGCATCGATGCCGTCTTTACCGGTCACCAGCACCTTGTCTTCCCCGGCCCGACCGATTTTCAGGGCATTGCCGGCGTCGACCCGGTCAAGGGCACGCTGCAGGGCAAACCGGCCGCCATGGGCGGCTTCTGGGGCTCCCATATGGGCCTTATCGACCTGCTTCTGGAAAAGGACGGCAACAGCTGGAAGATTGTCGACTTCACCACCGAGGCCCGTCCGATCTATCACCGCACGGAAGACCGCAAGGTGGTGGCCGATGTCGAATCCGCCCCCGCCGTGGTTTCCGCCGTCAAGGCCGATCACGACGCCACGCTGGACTATGTCCGCACCCCGGTCGGCAAGACATCCGCGCCGTTGCAATCCTATTTCGCATTGGTGGCCGACGACCCCTCTGTGCAGATCGTGTCACGCGCGCAGACCTGGTACACCAAGGACATGCTGAAAGACGGCGAATACAAGGATTTCCCGGTCCTTTCAGCCGCCGCGCCCTTCAAGGCCGGCGGTCGCGGCGGCCCGGATTATTATACCGAAGTCCCCGCCGGCGACATCGCCATCAAGAACGTTGCCGACCTCTATCTTTACCCCAACACCGCCCGCGCGGTTCTCATCAACGGCGCGCAGGTCAGGGAGTGGCTGGAAATGTCGGCCGGCATGTTCAATCAGGTCGAACCCGGCGCCACGGATGCGCCGCTCCTCAATCCTGATTTTCCGTCCTACAATTTCGACGTCATTGACGGCGTGACCTACAAGATCGACCTGTCGAAACCGGCGCGCTATGCCAAGGACGGCTCGCTTGCCAGCCCGGATTCGCACCGCATCGTCGATCTTGCCTTCGACGGCAAACCCATCGATCCCGAACAGCAATTCGTGGTGGCGACCAACAACTACCGCGCCGGCGGTGGCGGCAATTTTCCGGATATCGACAGCGACGTCATCGTCTTCGTCGGTCCGGATACCAACCGCGACGTGATCGTCCGCTATATCGTCGACCAGGGCACCATCAACCCGTCGGCCGATTTCAACTGGACCTTCGCCCCGATGCCCGGCACCACAGCCGTGTTCGAAACCGGCCCGCGCGCGGCGGAATACATTGCCGATGTGAAGGGCGCGAAGATCGAAACCGCCGGCGACGGCGAGAACGGATTTGCGCTTTATCGGATTGTTCTGTGATCAGAAAAATCGCGCTTTACGGGAACCCCCGGGGGCGGAATATTTTCCCGCCCCTCAGACTACTGACAAAGCTCACCCCCTCGTTCGTTCGTCATACCGGCCTTGAGCCGGTATGACGGCGGGGAAGGAGGCGAAACCGTGGTTGCTTGCGGGGTTTGTCAATAATCCGAGCCGGCTAGAGCATTTCAGACTGAAATGGAATCGTTCTGCGGCAAGGAATTTGCGCCAAGACCAAGGGCTTTGGCGCTGGGCATAGCCCTAGCTATGTCCAAGTCGAAGACCGCCGGTAATGGCGCAAATTCATGCCGCCCTTCAGGGTTTGCCGAAACCGGCCATCCACTTTGTCGAAGCCCTTCGCCATAGCTATGGCTATGCCGCGCGGACTTCTTCGCGTGGAATGACCGGTTTGGGCAAACAGAACTGTTTCCATTTCAGTCTGAAACGCTCTAGGGCCGACTGACCACATCACCCCTCACGCAGCATGTCCCAGACGGCAGCAACCAGCTGCTTGAGATTGTACGGCTTCGGCAGGAAACCGAATTTGGCGTCGTCGGGCAGGTTCTTGGCGAACGCGTCGTCGGCATAGCCGGAAACGAAGATGAACTTCAAATCGGGATATTGCCCACGCGCCTCGCGCAGCAGCGTCGGTCCGTCCATTTCCGGCATGACAACGTCGGAGACGACGATATCGACTGCGCCTTCCAGTCTTTCGAGGATCTTCAGCGCGTGCACGCCGGTATCGGCCTCATGCACGGTGAATCCGCGCATTTCCAGCATGCGCTTGCCCGAGCGGCGTACCGCATCCTCGTCTTCCACCAGCAGCACCACGGCGGACTGGCCCGTCAGGTCCATATCCTCCTCGCGCGGCGCCTCGTTGTCGCTTTCATTGCCCTCGGAGAAGGCCGCGGCAATCGGCTGGCCCCTGTGATCCTTAGGCGCGGCAACGGCTTCGCTTGCCGCCCGGGCATGGCGCGGCAGAAGAATGAGGAAACGGGTTCCCGTACCAACCTCCGAGATTGCATGCAGAAAACCGCCGGACTGGGTGACGATGCCATAGACCATGGCGAGGCCGAGACCGGTGCCCTTGCCGACATCCTTGGTGGTGAAAAACGGTTCGAAAATCTTGTCGAGCACTTCGGGCGCGATTCCCGTTCCGGTATCGGCCACCTCGACCAGCACGAAATCGCGCTCCGGCACCTCACGCAGACCGAGCGCGGCGACCTCGCCGGCGGCAATATTGCGCGTGCTGATCGTCAGCGTGCCGCCGCCCGGCATCGCATCGCGGGCGTTGACACAGAGATTGGTGACCACCTGGCCGAACTGGCCCGGATCGGCTTTCACCGGCCACAGTTCGCGGGCAAAATCGGTCGTCAGCCTGATGTCCGATCCGCCCGTCAGCCGCTCGATCATCATCCGGTTGTCGCCGATGACATCGTTGAGGTCGACGACCTCGGCGCGCATCGTCTGCTGGCGCGAGAAGGCAAGCAATTGCCGCACAAGGCCGGATGCGCGGTTGGCATTGCGCTTGATCTCGACGAGATCGGCAAATTCTGGGTCCGAGGCCCGCGACTGCAACAGAAGATGGTCCGCCGACAACAGGATGGCCGTCAGCACATTGTTGAAATCATGGGCAATACCGCCAGCAAGCGTGGCAACGGCATTCAGCTTCTGGGTGCGCGCCATCTGGGCTTCAAGCGATTTCTGCTCGCTGATCTCAATGGCATAGACCAGCGCGACCGTGTCCGGCCCCGAGCCGCTGGCGGCATGCACGAAAAAGCGGAAGTGACGGCCGTCATCGGTCGCATGACGCACCTCGAAGGGGGCAATCTCGCCCTGCCCGTCTGCGGCAGCTACCAGCGCCTCGCTCACCCTGGTCTGATCGTTTTCGTCAATCAGACTGGCGATACGTGCGCCGCGCCCGATATCCTCGCGCTTCAAGAGGTCGGCGAACATCGCCAGAAAGCGGGTGTTGGTGGTCAGCAACCGACCATCGCGGTCAAGCGTTGCAATGGCCATCGGCGTGTCGTCGAAGAAATGGCCCTGCGTCGCCCCGGCGCCGCCACTGCCCTTGCTGTCTTCGCGCTTCACTATCACCGTGCGGCTTTCCGCCGGGCGGCCGTCGCGGTCGGCGGTCACATCATGCAGCAGCGTGACCGGCAGGTGACGGCCCGATGGCAGCCTGAGCGATACATCCAGCGTTTCGGTCACCCGCTGGCCGGCCTCGACGCCAAGGGTTTCAAGCAGGGTCATGCCCTCACCGTCGACGATATCCGCCAGCGCAACCGTGCCGGCGACAAAACCGGCCAGATCAATGCCGATCCAGCTGGCAAGTGTGGCGTTCAGATAACGGATCTTGCCGTCGGAATCACAGGTCAGGAAACCGACCGGCGCATGATCCAGATAATCAATCGCCTTCTGCAACTCCTTGAAATAACGCTCCTGTTCCTGCCGTTCCTCGGTGATGTCGCAGATCTGCCAGATGTTGTAATTGCGGGTATGCGCGCGGCTGTCGGTTACCGGGAAAAAGCGGCTGCTCAAACGATACCACCGCGCCGTGTCCCCGTCCCTGCCGGACAGTGCGCGGGTCAGCCGAAACTCTTCCTGACCGTCCTTGCCGGCGCGCACAGACTGGGTCAGTCGGTAGAGCACTTCCGAACTTTCAGGCTCCTCGGACAGAAGCGACTCGAGGCTTGGCGGCACACCGCCCCCCTCATTGCCGGTCATCCGCCCGTAAGCCGCATTGGCATAAACCATGCGGTCGCGATGATCAGTGATCACGACGGCTTCCGGGTACTGGTCCAGAAACGGTCCGGCGAAATGATTTTGCCGTGCGCCGGGAAACAGCTGCACAAGGCCGGTCAGAACGGCCAGTCCGAAGAAAACCCCGAGGATCGCAAAAAGGCCCAGAATCGCCAGCAGAATATCGTCCGGCAGATAGCCCCGATACTGATAACCGAGCGTGATGATGGCCGCCAGAATCAGCAACACCAGCGCAAGCCTGGCGAAAACGCCGGCCCCCGGACCACCCCGGACCACAGGCTTGCCGGCCTTTTCGCTCTGTCGATCCAATACCATTGCAACCTCGTCATCTGCGCCTGCCGACAGGAACAGCACCCCGCGGCGAAACATTCATTCAGTCCTATCCGGTTCGCAGACGGATAAAAACACCGCCGCCCGCAGCGCGAACCCAAGCCCGGCCCGAAGGCCAGACTTCTTCCATTATGGCGGCGGACAATAGCCGGAAAAGCTTAATTTTGAGTGTGATTCGCGCAAAACCGTGGACGCCGGATTGTCAGTTGCGGCTGAAGCTTGAAGGAACTGTCCGGAAAGTTGATATTCCATTCAGATATGCGCATAACATCAAAGCGCACAATCATTTCAGATCCACAATCCAGAAAAACCACCGGGTGAAAGACAAGCGATGGGAGACATGACCTTCAGCAACGCCATTTTCGATTTCCCGCTGCTGTCATTCGGCATCATTCTTCTGGCCGTCCTGGCAATCTGGTTTCTTCTGCGCCACAGACCGCCTCACCCGTTCATCAAGGGCGGCAAGAACAGAAGGCCGCGCCTTTATGTGGTGGATGCCGCAGCCGTTGATGCCCGCAGGCGCGTCGTTCTGGTTCGCCGCGATAATGTCGAGCATCTCGTCATGATCGGCGGCCCCAACGATATTCTGCTTGAAACGCGGATTCCGGCGCCCATCGGAACGCGCCACCGGCACGAAGCCGGCCAGCCGGCCGCCGGAAGCGAAAATCAAAAACCGAAGGAAGAGCAGCGCGACGCCTGATGATTCGCCGCTTGCCGGACCGGAGGGCCCGGACCGGAAACCAAAAGGCCGCGTCCTGATCGGGCGCGGCCTTTTGATGTGTTATGC
Source organism: Martelella mangrovi (assembly GCF_040545495.1). Classification (NCBI taxonomy): domain Bacteria; kingdom Pseudomonadati; phylum Pseudomonadota; class Alphaproteobacteria; order Hyphomicrobiales; family Aurantimonadaceae; genus Martelella; species Martelella mangrovi. The sequence continues at coordinate 393,778 of NZ_JBEPLY010000003.1, read as the reverse complement.
TATTCGTCGCGGTAAACTTTTTCGCGTCGCTCGTGGCGTTCCTGTGCCTCGATCGACAATGTCGCGATCGGTCGAGCATCAAGTCGCCGCAGGCCGATCGGCTCACCGGTTTCCTCGCAATAGCCGTATGTCCCGTCGTCGATCCGACGCAGTGCAGCATCGATCTTCGAGATCAGCTTGCGCTGACGGTCTCTCGCTCTCAGTTCGATGGATCGGTCGGTTTCGGAAGAGGCCCGGTCTGCAAGGTCCGGATGATTGGCGTTTTCGGCCGCCAGATTATCGAGCGTTTCACGGGCTTCCCGCAAAATGTCGTTTTTCCAGGCGATAAGTTTCGCGCGGAAATAGGCCCGCTGATTGGGATTCATGAACTCTTCGTTATCGGAGAGAACATAGCTACTAAGATCAATGTTCTTGTTCAAAGCCATTCTCCTGAACAACACCCCACGGGCGCTGTATATCCCAAACAAACCTGATAATTCAAGTCTCTGCTGTAAATTTGAGCACTTTAATAACTGTTGAAAATTTAGGCCGGGTTTCTGGATTTTCTGCAAAAAAAGAAGGCAACTGCCACAAATCTTTCATCGACACCTGCAACGCCCGGTTTTACCGCGCCTTCGGAAGGTCGATTTTTTCCCGCACTGCTGACAGATGCCCTGAAAGATGCCCGGAATCCAGCCGGATTGTCCCGTGCGCTTTTTCAAAACAACGTCATCCACTGCGGCAAAAAAAACGCAGGGCCTTGCGTAAATTTCATGGTAAGGACATGTTCGAACCTGCTGCTCTGCCGCAATGGTGGATAAAGCACCGCCGAAACCGCTTCATGCCGCTTCGAGATGAGCAATGTCGACGATCAGCCCTCACCCTGAACGGATCTATCTTTTCCGGCACGCCCAGGCCGTCTGGCCGGAGCCGACCATGCGCGACTTCGAGCGTCCGCTGTCAAAGCGCGGGGTCGATGACGCCGATGCCATGGCGCAGCGGTTGAAGGAAGAACAGTACTTGCCCGAGATCATCCTGTCCTCCTCGGCCATGCGCTGCCGCCAGACTGCCGATGCGGCCTATCGTGCGCTGGATCGCCGGCCGTCCTGCCGTTTCATCGACGATTTCTACCAGGCGGCCCCGGTCACCTATATCGAGGCGATTTCCGACCACGCCGACCGCCAGTCGGTGATGATCTGCGGACACAATCCGGGCATCGAGGAAACACTTCTGATGCTTGTGGGATATGAAGCCTTCAACGTCACCTGTCCCTATGGTTTCCCCACCGCCGGCGTTGCCGTGCTCGATCATAGCGGCAACACGGGAAACGGTCTGCCGGAGTGGAAGGTGACCGCCTTCCTCGCCCCCTGACACCACGGAACGGACAGCTCTCCCCGAACCGCCTTTTATCGCGCGCCGGCCTTGCCTATATTGCGGTCTGAACCGCGAAAGGAAGCCGATCTTGACGCCGATCCATACGTCGTTTGGCGATAATGCCAGACTTACGCTCGACACCATTACCGATCGTGCATCCGACATAGTTCAGCCGACGTTGCGACTGGGCGTCACGGGGCTGTCGCGCGCCGGCAAGACCGTCTTCATCGCCGCTCTGGTCCACAACCTCATCCATCGCGGCCGGCTGCCGATGTTCGAGGCCATGCGTTCGGGCCGGCTTTCCAATGTGCGCCTCGACGAGCAGCCGGACGACCAGATCCCACGATTCGATTATGAAACCCATATCGACCGGCTGGTGGATGAACGGATCTGGCCCGATTCGACCCGTGCGATTTCCGAATTGCGGCTGATCATCGAATATCAGAGCGCCAGCCGCTGGAACCGGATGTTTTCGCGCGGCCGGATCGCCATCGATATTGTCGATTATCCCGGCGAATGGCTGCTGGACTTGCCCCTTCTCGGCCAGGATTTCGCGACGTTTTCGGCGCAGACCGAAGCCAGCGCCAAAACCGGCGTGCGGGCAGCCCTTGCCCGTGACTGGCTCGGTCTCTGCGCCGAGTGCGACTATGACGCGCCGGCGGATGAAAAGACCGTAAAGGCGCTCAATGAGGCCTTCACCGCCTATCTGAGAGCATGCCGGGCAGACGAGCACTCGCTGTCCACCCTGCCGCCCGGCCGTTTTCTGATGCCCGGCGATCTTGAAGGGTCACCGGCCCTGACCTTCGCGCCGCTTGCAGGCCTAGGCGCGGAAAAGCCGAAACGGGGCTCGCTTGGCGCACTGATGGAGCGGCGTTACGAGGCCTATAAATCCGTCGTCGTCAAACCGTTCTTCCGCAATCACTTCGCCCGCCTCGACCGCCAGATCGTACTGGTCGACACGCTTCAGGCATTAAGCCGCGGCCCGGAAGCGGTGGCCGATCTGGAACATGCGCTTTCCGAGGTGCTGGCCTGTTTCCGGCCCGGCCGCAACACCTGGCTGTCCTCCCTTGTGCGCCGGCGGATCGACCGCGTGCTGATTGCCGCAACCAAGGCTGATCACCTGCATCATGAAAGCCATGACCGGCTGGAGAAACTGACCCGCCGCCTGGTGGACGATGCCACAAACACCATCGGCGCCTCAGGCGCCGGCATCGAGGTGATGGCAATCGCCTCGGTCCGGGCAACGCGGGAGGCCTCCGTCGAAAGCGGGTCCAGTCAGCTTCCGGTCATCGTGGGAACGCCCATGAGCGGTGAGAAGATCGGCGCCGAAACATTTGACGGGAAACGGAAAACCGCGATCTTCCCGGGTGACCTTCCCGCCAATCCCGATGCGTTTTTCCGGCTGCTCCGGCGCGGAGGCAAGGCGCCGGAACACCTCGCCGACATCAATGCCGTGCGGTTTCGCCCGCCCGAGATTGACACAGACAGTCAGGAAGGCGGCCTTTCGATCCCCCATATCCGTCTTGATCGCGTATTGCAGTTTCTGGTGGGAGACAGGCTGGCATGACCCCGAACGAACCGCGCAAGCCCGCCGTCTTCGATGTCGAGGATGAAAAACGCAGCGACGAGGCCGCCCCGCACCGCAAGCCGCGCCATTTCGACGATCCCGACGTTCGCATGACGCCCGAGGCGGAAGATCCGTTTCTGGGAGAGGCCGGAACCATTGCCGACGAAGACGGCGAACCGCCGGTCGCGACGATGAAGAAACGCGGCTTCTCGTTTGCAAAGCTTGCCGCCGCCGCCTTCGGCATCGTGCTGTCGCTGGCAATCGGGCTGTGGATCGACGACCTCGTGCGCAGTCTGTTCGCCCGCGCCCCCTGGCTTGGCTGGCTGGCGCTCGGTGCTGTCGTCATCGGCGTTGTTGCGGCCATCGTGATCGCTGTCCGCGAGGCAATCGCGATCCTCAGGCTCGGCGCCATCCAGCACATCAAGCTGCGTTTGGCAGAGGCCCATGCCGGGCGCGATGCGCACGCCGCCCGCAAGGCCGTCAGCGAGCTGGCCACCCTGGTTGCCGACAAGGCCGAAACCGCGCACGGCCGACAGCGCCTCAGCGAACTCGACGACGCAATCGTGGATGCCCCCCAACTGGTGGAGTTTTGCGAACGTGAGATGATGGCGCCGCTCGACATCAAGGCCCGCGCGCTGATCCTCAACGCTTCCAAGCGCGTATCCGTGGTCACCGCCATCAGCCCGCGTGCCGCCGTCGATATTCTGTATGTCTTCTACGAATCGATCCGGCTGATCCGCAATATGGCCGAGCTTTACGGCGGTCGCCCCGGTTCAATCGGCCTGTTCCGGCTGATCCGGGACGTGCTGGCCCACCTTGCCGTCACCGGCTCCATTGCCGTTGGCGACAGTCTGGTCCAGCAGGTGCTGGGGCACGGGCTTGCCTCCAAGCTCTCCGCCCGGTTCGGCGAAGGCATGATCAACGGGCTGATGACCGCGCGCATCGGCATTGCCGCCATGGACCTTTGCCGCCCGATGCCCTTTACCGCGCTCAAACGACCCGGCATCGGCGATTTCATCAGCGATCTCGGCCCCGGCGAAAAGAGCGACCTTTCAAAGTCCTGATGGCGTCCCCTGCCCGCGATACGGGCAGGACAACCAAAGCTTAACGTTTCCCGGTCATTCTTGACGCTCGACAAGAACATGTCTGCGCATCCCGCAGTTGACCGGAAACGCCATGATGACACGACGGCCAGAGCGCCTTCTCAGTTCCGCCATCTTCGCTGCCGCCCTGATTGCGGCAACGCCCTTCGGCGCGGCGGCCGAAAGCGACGACAGCGCCTTTTTCCGGCAGGTTGCGGGAAAATGGTCCGGCCACGGCAAAATCGTCGAGGGCAAGATGAAGGGCACGCGCTTCCGCTGCAAGCTCGATGGATTGCCAATCGAGGGCGAACATCAGGGCTTCAAGCTCGACGGAAAATGCCGCGCAGGACTGTTTTCCCATCCGATGACAGCCGTCTTCATTCGCGAAGACGACGGCTATCGCGGACATTTTCTCGACGGCGAGGATGGTGACGGCCTGGCGGTTACCGGCGGATCGGTGGAAGACGGCCGTGCGGTGATCGCACTCAGGCGCAAGGATGTCGAAGGCGCGCTGGTCACCAGCCTGGTCGGCGCCGAAGACCTCGACATCACCCTGCTGATCAAGGGTGGCACGCGCTATGTGCCGGTGATCGGGCTGTCTTTGAAACGGCAGACGGACCCGCTAGCCGTCGGCGCGGTCAAATAGCGCCTTTCAGCTTTTCCACCACGAACCGTCATCGCTTGCAGGGCTGATATCTGCGGTATCCACGTCGTTCAGCCAGTCGGAAACCTTTCGCTTTCCGACGACAATATCCGGCGCGATCTCCGACAGCGGCACGAGCACAAAGCCGCGTTCGCTCATGCGCGGATGCGGAACGGTGAGAAGCGCGCTTTCCTGCGTCAAATTTCCAAAGGTGAGAATATCGATATCGATGAGGCGTGGGCCCCAGCGCTGGTCGCGAACCCGTTTCAGCCGCTTTTCGATATCAAGGCAAAACCGCATCAGGTCTTCTGCCGGCCGCCCTGTTTCGATCAGGGCACAGCAATTGACGAATGGCGGCTGGGCAACCGGGCCCCAGGGCGGCGTGCGATAGAGCCTGGAAACCGCCACGACCTGTGTCTGAGGGTCCGCATCGAGCATGGCCAGCGCCCGCGCCATGGCCTCTGCCGGCTCTCCCAGATTGCCGCCAAGGCCGAGTGCGGCCCTCACCTCTTCAGCGGACATTGTAATCCACCCTCGCCTCGGCATGGTCGAGCAGGCCGGGCACCGGAGCCGAAGGCTTGCGCACGGCCACCTCGATCCGCCCGATCGCATCGTAATGCTGCGAAACCGAAACGGCGATGGCGTGCGCCAGCGCCTCGATCAGCTTGAAGCGGCGTCCGGTCACCACGTCGCTGATCAGCCGGTACACCTCGCCGTAATCAACGGCATCGGAAAAATCGTCATGCAGCAATGCCGCCTCGTCGTCGATATGCATGGTGACGTCGATATAGAAGCGCTGGCCGAGCCGCTCTTCCTCCTCCATCACGCCATGGGTGGAGAAAAAGGCGCAGTTCTTCAGTGTAATGGTATAGCGGCCGCTCATGACAGATCTCCGTAGCGCCGCGCGATCATGGCATCGGCGAATGCGAGTGCCGCGCGGCTGGCACCGACATTGTGAACGCGGAAGATCGCGCCGCCGGCAAGGCGCGTCAGCGTGGTGGTCGCCGCTGTTGCGAAATCGCGGGTTAGATTGTCCTCGCCGCCGCCAACCGCGCCGACAAAGCGTTTGCGCGACGTGCCGACCAGAATCGGCAGATCGAACACCTGAAGCGCATCCATATGGGCCATGATGGCGAGGTTCTCATCCACGCCCTTGCCGAAGCCGAAACCGGGATCGATCGCCAGCTGCGTTTGCTTGACACCGGCGGCACGCGCCGCACCAAGCGCTTCTTCCAGAAAGAACAGCTGATCGGCCACCGGGTCGGCAAGCGTGTCGCGGCCACGGCTGGTGTGCATGAGGCAATAACCGGCGCCCGTTTCGGCGGCGGCGTTCAGAATGTCCGGTTCGCCCGTCCCGCCGGTCACGTCATTGATGATGTGGGCGCCGGTGTTAACAGCAAGGCGCGCGGTTTCGGCGCGATAGGTGTCGACGGAAAGAAGCGCGTCGGTCTTTTCGGCCAGCGCCGCAATCACCGGCAGCACCCGTTCCTGCTCCGCCTCGGGCGAAACCGGCGATGCGCCGGGGCGCGTCGATTCACCGCCGATATCGAGAATGCCGGCCCCGGCGGCAATGGCTGCGTCGGCGTAATCGACGACGGCGGCGGTATCGGCAAACTGTCCGCCATCCGAAAAGGAATCCGGCGTCACATTGATGATCGCCATCAGCACCCCAGCAGGGCCGAGCGTGAGTGTGCGTCCGTGCGCGCAGTCAAGCACGCGCTGCCTGAAACAGCATTTTGTGGCTGACGTCATCGGCGGCTTTCCCCTTTTCGTGATCTGCCTGCCGCTTGCCTGCAGGGCCAGTGTCTGTCCGTCAGCCCTGTTCGTCCGGCACGCGCACCGTCAGTCCATCGAATTCGGCGCACATGTTGATCTGACAGGACAGCCGCGAATTGGCGCGGGGATCGATGGCGAAATCGAGCATGTCTTCTTCCATCGGCTCGGGTTCGCCAACCTTTTCGATCCAGGCTTCATCGACATAGACATGACAGGTTGCGCAGGCACATGCGCCGCCGCATTCGGCAACAATTCCGGGAACGCCGTTGCGCACGGCATTTTCCATGACAGTGGAACCGTCTTCCACCTCAAGGTTATAAACGGTGTCATCATTGCCGATGAATGTCAGTTTGAGCATGTCGTGAACCTGTGTATCAATTGCCGGACGGCGGCGGACTTCAACGGTTCTTCCTCCATAACGCAGGCACAGTCAACATATGCCGCCCGCGGCCCTTCCGCCCTGCAGCGGACACGGCAAAAATACCGGCTGAAAGATCCCGATCATTGTGGAAAGCCTCAGAAAAGGCGCATTATGGTTAATATTTGCTAAATGACGGAATTTGATCGCTTTTTGCGGCTCCCGGCAATGTCATTTGCGCGTCGATCCCATTTTCGGCGCAATCTGGAAGGCGGGATAATGTTGTGCGGCTATAGCGAATGTGCGATTGAAAACGGGGGTAATCCCTTGAAATAGAAGACATTTGCCTGTCTTTTACTGCCTTTCCCGGACGCGGAAGGCTTTGATTGCAAGGCATTTGGTGGCTGTTTCGAACCTGTGTGCCGGAGATATGATTGCGTGCCCTGCAAGGCCGTGACGTTTTCCGGTTTGGAAGTTTCGGGTCATCTATGCGCCTCAGCGAACGGCGAGGAGCAGAAGACGGCCCATGTGTCACGAGGCGTATCCATGGCGAAACAATCTGGCGGCTCTTCGCTCGATGATCAGGCACTTCACGCGCTTGAAGATGCACTGTCTTCCGGTGCGGCGGAAACCGGCACGGACGCCGGGACGGCGCGCAAGGACACCACGACCGGGCGCGCGGACGAAAAGGCCGCCCGCCCCCAGGAAGACCGTGCCAGCGCCCCGCGCCCGAAATCGCCCGCCTTCCGGCCTGCCAATGATCCGGGCATGCTGTCGACACAGCGCGTGCTGCGCGCCTTTGAGCGCCGTTCGACCGTCAAGGCCCTGCGCAACTCCACCATCATGTCGGCCGGCTGGCTGGCGCTCGGCGTTACCGGCACGCTGGTCGCCTTCGGCAGCCGCATCTTCAATGCCTCCTCCTTTGCCGACATTCTGAATATCGACGGCATCGGCCTGGCCGCCGCCCTCACCGTCGCGCCGATCTTCGTATTCTACGCCTTCAACATCATGCTGGCGCGCGCACGCGACATGCAGGATGCCGCCCGCTCGATGGCGGAAGTGGCGCTGCGCCTTTCCGATCCGGACGAAAATGCCGCCCAGCAGGTCCGCAATGTCAGCCAGGCCGTGCGCCGCGAAGTCTATGCCATGAACGAGGGCATCGAGCGCACCATCGCCCGCGCTTCCGAGCTTGAAAACCTCGTCCATTCCGAAGTCAACGCGCTGGAACGCAGCTACGCCGACAATGAAATGCGTATCCGCAATCTGGTGCAGGAACTGACGGCCGAACGCGAAGCCGTGGTCAATCACGCCGCACGTCTGAGAACCTCGATCCTGGGAACCAACGACCAACTCAAGGGCGAAATCGGCACGGTCATGGACGAACTCACGCGCAAGGTGACGACGGCCGGTGATGGCGTTGCCGAAATGCTGGAAACCCGCGCAGCCATGATCGACGAAAACACCGCCCGGGCGGTGTCGACGATCGGAGAGCTTCTGGAAGACCGCTCCAACACGCTCACAACAGCGTTCGACCACAGCTATGGCCAGCTTTCCGACCTGTTCGACAAGCGTTTCAACGATCTGTCGCAGAAATTCGATGAACGCGGCCGCACGCTGATCGACGATTTCCACACCAGCGCCACCGCACTCAACGATGAGACCGAGCAGCTGACCTCCACCCTGACCAAGCACGGCAGCGAGCTTGAGGAAATCCTCGACAAGCGCACCGAAACCCTGCGCGAAGTTGCCGAAAACAGCGAAACGGCGATGAATGCAGCGCTGGAGCGGGTGGTCGGCGGCCTTTCGGCCACGCTCAGCGAAAGCCAGGCCCGTTTCAACCAGCAAATCAGCGAAACCGACGCGGAAATCGCCCGGCAGGTCGAGGAGCGCGGCCAGTATGTCGATCAGCGTCTCGACGCCACCATTGCCCGCCTTGGAACCGAACTCGACAGCAAGCTCGATACCTTCACCAGCGCCTTCGAGGAGAGCAGCGGGGCGATGGAAGGCCGGATCGACAACACGCTCAACCGTTTCAACCAGACCTTCTCCGAAGGCGAGGCAAGTATCGGCACCATGCTTTCGCATGCGTCCGAACGCATCCAGGACCGGATGAACGACCACACTCTGGCGCTGGCGACAACGCTTTCGGCCGGGACGGACATGCTCGGCGACACCCTCAAGACGCATGCGCAGGAAATCGGCGAAACCATCGGGGCAGAACATGCCGGTCTCGAAAAGGTATTCTCCGATGCGGCCGGGCGACTGGACGAAAAGCTCACGCGCTTCAACCAGCAGATCGCCGACGGCGAGGCCAATATCACCGCCGCGCTGACGGAATCCGGCGAGCGGCTGAACGAGCGCATGAATGATCAGGCGATCATGCTGACCACGACGCTTTCGGCCAGCGAGGAATCCTTCGCGATGTCGCTGGAAAGCCATGCATCGCAGATCGAAAACCACATGCGCGAAGGCACCGAGCGCCTCAGTGGAACGCTGAGCGATGCATCGAGCCGTCTGGATGTGCAACTCGGCACGTTCAACGAACGCGTGGGCAGCGGCGAAAATGGCATTGCCACCCTGCTCGACAGTGCGTCTGAACGCCTGCAGGAACGCATGAACGACCATGCGGCCGCTCTGACTGCCACGCTGTCGATCAGCGAGGACACGTTCGGACAGACCCTCGACGCGCATTCCGCCAGGCTGGAAGAAACGCTCAAGACCGGCCATGACCGCCTCGACGGTTCGCTCTCGGGTGCATCCGAACGGCTTGACGCCCAGCTTCAGCGCTTCAATGCGCAGGTCGGTGACGGTGAAAACGGCATCAGCGCCGCGATTTTGGCGGCTTCCGAACGGCTTGGCGAACAGATGAACGAGCAGACGATGATGCTCGCCACCACGCTTTCGGTCGCTGAGGACACCTTCGGACAAACGATCGACGCGCGTTCGGCAAAACTGGAAGAAGCGCTGAAGAACGGCCAGGGCCGGCTCGACGATGCGCTCTCCGAAGCGACCGGCCACATCGACCAGCAGCTCGGACACTTCACCTCGCGGCTTGGCGAGACGGAAGAAGGCATCACCTCTGCCCTTTCGGGTGCAAGCACACGCCTCGAAGCGCAGCTTACCGAAAAAACCGAGCGGCTTTCGGATACGCTGTCATCGGCACGCTCCGCGTTCGAGCAGACCTTCGACCAGCACGAGCAGCGCCTCGGCAACACCGTCGAACAGGGGCATGAACGTTTTGCCGCCACTCTCGATGGCGCCGGCCAGCGCGTCGATGCCTCGTTCAACAGCGCCGCCGAACGTCTCGACGAGCGCCTGAACGACCATGCCATCATGCTGGCGACCACACTGGCGACCAGCGAGGAAAGCCTCGGCCAGACGATCGATTCCTCTTCGACGCGCCTTTCCGAAGCGCTCCTTGACGGGCAGAACCGTCTTTCCGGCTCCTACGAACAGGCCGCCGCGCGGCTGCAGGACACGCTTGTCGAACAGACCGGCGCATTCGAAAGCCGGATTGGCGAAATCGATGGCCGGATCGCCCAGACCTTTGCCGACCGTGAAGCCGGCATCCGCAGCGCCTACGAAGATGGTCAGATCCGTCTCGACGACAGCCTGCGCGAAGGCACGGGCCAGCTTGAAAATGCGCTGAAACAGGCAAGCGCCAGCATTTCCGAAACCCTTTCCGATGAAACCACCAGCATTTCGGCCACGCTGGCCGCATCGTCCAGCCTGCTGGAAATGTCGCTGGAGGGCCGTGAAACCGCTCTGCGCGAAACCATCGACAAGGCCGGCATGGCGCTTGAAGGCCGGCTGCGCAGTTCCGCCGGCGCGATTGCCGAAAAGGTTTCAGCTGCCGCCGGTCTGATCACGCAATCGGCCGAGACGATGACCGACCGTGTCGAAACCTCCTTCGGCGTGCTTGGTGAAAGCCTCGACAAACACAGCCAGACCGTGGAAACCGGCGCCTTCCGGATCGAGGGACTTGTCGATCAGGCCGGTCACCGCCTGGACAAGGCGCTCAACGATCACGCTGCGGCCATCGAGAACACCGGTGGCGCCGTCGAAAGCCGCCTCACCTCCTCGCTGTCGCACCATATCGAACGGCTGGCGGAGACCGGCGAGAGCACACGGGCACGATTGGAATCCACCTTTGCGGACCAGAATGCCGGCTTTGAACGCACCGCACACGAAGCATCGGAGAAACTTGCCGCTTCGTCGGAGGCAATGCACAGCCGGATCAACGAAACGCTGAGCGAGAATTCCAGACGCATCGAGCAGGCGGGCGAATCGGTCACAAACAGCCTCCATGAAACCCTGCTGACGCATGAAAACGCCTTCATGCTGGCCGGCACGCAGATCGATGAGCGCCTTGGCGGCATGCTCGACGAAAAGGCCCGCCTGATCGAAACGGCAAGCGACGCAGCCTCCAACCGGCTGGGCGAAACCCTTGACGCCCGCCGCAATGCCATTGCCGAAACCCTCGGCAAGGGACAGGAGCACATCGAAAACCGGTTCTCCAGTTTGGAGGGTGCGCTGGATCAGGGTCTCATCAATATCAGCGACACCATGGACCGCCGCACGGCCGAACTTGCCGGGCGGATCCGCGACACGGTTTCCGAAACATCCGCAGATATGGATCGCAACGCCGAAGACGCCCGTCTCAAGCTGGAACAGGCCGGACAGAACTTCACCGAGCAGGTTTCCGGCGCTGTCGCCAATGCACGCCAGGGCATGGAAAGCTCCGCCCACGAAATCTTCGACCGCGCCCGCCAGATGCAGGCCGAACTGGCCAATCAGGCAGCCGTCGTCAGCGAGCATGCATCGGAAAACAGCACGCGCATTTCCGAAGTCCTATCGGCGACCAGCGCGCGGATCGACAACCAGGTCGAGACCATCCGCCGAACCATGAGCGATGCCGAACAGCTGCTGGCCGAACGTGGCGAGCGCCTGAACAGCGGCATAGCAGGTACAGCCAGCATGCTGTCCGAGCGTCTTGGCGAATCCGAGCAGTCGATGACGGAACGGGCACAGTCCCTGCGCGACAACCTCGGCGCCCAGATGAAGGCGCTGGAGGAAACGCTGGGAACCGTCGATCGTGTTCTGGCCGCGCGCAGCGATGCGGTCGGCAGCGCGCTTGACGAACGGGCCCGGGACATGAATTCGATGCTCGCCGGCCATACCAGCGAGCTCAGCAGCCTGATCGAGGAAAAGGCACGGCCGCTGATCGAAAGCTATGGCGAAACCGGCCGTGTGGCCGCCGAGCGCATCCGCAAGGCCTCCGAGGAAAGCAGCGAGCAGCTGCGGCAGGACGGCAACGCGCTTGCCGGCAATGTCGAATCGCTTGTCGGACACCTCAGCCAGAGCCATCAGATGCTGGCCGGCATCGTCGACCAGGCCGCCGCCCGCCTCTCGTCTGCCGACGAACAGCTCGGTACGACAGCGGCCCGCATCAGCGAAACCGCCGAACGTTCGGCCGCATCGCTTGAAAATTCCAGCAACCTGCTCGGCAGCAAGGTCGATGCGCTTGACGGCAGTGCCGCCGGTGCGCTGGAAACCGTTCGCGGTCTCGTCTCCCAGATCGAAAGCCATGCCGGCGTTCTCGACCGCGCATCGAACCTGATCGAGGCTGCGCAGTCGAACCTCGCCAACACGCTTACCGAACGTCAGGAAGCCCTTGGCCTTCTCTCAAGCGGTCTGGCAGATCGCTCGCAGGAGATCGAAAAGAGCCTCCAGGCCGTCGGTGCTGTGGTTGCCGCTTCCATGGAAAAGACGGGCCAGGATGCCGAGAGCATGTCCCAGCGCGTTGCCGAAACCCTGCGCGGCTCGGTGGAAGATGCCGCCAAACGGTTCTCCAGCGCCACGCAGGATATCGAGCGAATTTCCGCCGAAATCCGCGCAGAGCTCGACAATACGCGTGAAGCGGTCAAGCGCGGCATTCACGACATGCCGGAAGAGGCACGCGAAAGCGCACAGGCCATGCGCAAGGCGGTGGAAGACCAGATCCGCGCCCTGCAGGATATCTCGACCATGATCTCGGCATCGAAGTCGCAGATTTCCGCCCCCGAGGCCCCGCGCCCTGCTCCGAAAAAGCAGGAAGAACCGCCGGCACAGCGCCCGTTCACCAGCCCGCCTGCCGGTTCGCTCAGCGGCCCCGCGGCTGCCAGCCTGTCAACGGCGTCGGCCGCCCGACAGCCTGCCCGCGAACCCCAGCAGCAGGCCGTGACCCGGACCGCCGCAAGCAATGCCCCGGGTGGCGAAGGCTGGATCAGCGATCTTCTGAGAGCCGCCGCACGCGAGGAAGCCGGTCAGCAGCGCGACAGCCAGAAAACCGGCGGCTGGACCGCACAGGCAACTGCCAGCGAGCGCAAGCCCAATCAGGTTGTCGATTCGCTGAACTCGCTCTCCGTCGATATTGCCCGGGCGATCGACCACGATGCTTCGGTCGAGCTGTGGCGGCGTTACCAGCAGGGTGAGCGCGATGTCTTCACCCGCCGGCTCTACACGCTGAAGGGGCAGCGCACCTTCGACGAGATCAAGGCAAAATACGAGGGCGATCGCGAGTTCAAGACCGCTGTCGACCGCTATGTCGCCGATTTCGAAAAGCTGCTCTCCGACGTCATGCGCAAGAACCGCGACCGGACGGCCATCCAGTCCTATCTGACGTCCGACACCGGCAAGGTCTACACCATGCTTGCCCACGCCGCCGGACGGCTGAAATAAGCGCATTCGGCAACGCATATACGGATATGAAAAGGCGCGGCCTCCAGTGGGCCGCCCTTTTTGTTGAAAAAGCTTTCCACAAGCATTTCCGTCATACCGGCCTTGAGCCGGTATCCAGGGCCAAATGGGATGACGATCAAGATGACCCTTTGCATGCGAAGAGTTCCACGGCCCTGGACCCCGGATCAGGTCCGGGGTGACGGACATAGGGTGGGTCAACTCTGAGTGTCTGCGACAAGGTCTTTCAGCCGTTGTTCGCTGTCCGGTTTGATCTGCAGGCTGCATAAACGAGCTGAACTGCTGTGCAACAGCAGTCGATAATATCTCCAGATCAAAAGCCAAGCGGCAACCAGCCCATCCACTGTGCAGATGAGGAAATGCAGAAATGATGGGAGACGTGAAAGGTGGCGGTTTCCATCCAACAGGCTAACCACTGTCAGCGGACAACTGTGCGGATGACGATGCACCGTTGAAGGCTACGGGACCGCTCCCGGCGCCGATATCAAAGCGTACCGGCAATCCATTCGACGATCTGGGCCTGCACTTCGGCAAAGGCATTGTCGAGCGCGGCGACGAGAACGCCGCTGGAGGCCGAGGCGTTGACGCCGACGCTGCTGGAAAACAGCCGCTGCGCCCTGACGACACCGGTACGGTCGTCGAGAAGCTTGACCGACAGCACGACGTCGGCCGTTCCGGGACCGGCGGCATCAATCGCGAATTCGCGAATTTCCACGATAACCTGATAATCGATGGCAAGGCCCTGACCCGGCATGCCGACACCGCCGAACAGGCCGGTATTTTCAAGACCGGCAACCAGCCGCGCCTGAACCACAGCCGGCAGCAGATCGCTCCACTGGGCGCCAGCCAGATACCTGAGTTCGGAACCCGAGAGCCTTACGACGATACCGCGATTGTCGAGCACCTGAATGGCCGACGGCGTGGGCACAAGAAGCTGCAGCCGGGCGGTGCGGGCGCGCGTGGTCGTCACCTCGGTTGCCGCCTTGGCCGTCAGGTCGAAGGTATCGCTCGGCGGTCTGAGCGCGCAGCCACCAAGACTTGCCACAACGAGACCCAGCCCGACAAGCGGCCCGGCCAGGCGACCGGCTCTCTGTGCTGCGGCAAAAAACATCATACCGTCCTTCCTGGGACCTGCTAATCCATTCAATTCAATGAAGTAAGGCAAAAAGGCCACAATTGCAAAGACCTCTTTGGCGACTTTTCCCGGCGGCACGCGCTTTTGTCATGTCGGTGATTTCCTCCATCCGAGATCGCTCCGCCCCCCACAAACATCAATACCGGTTGCGGCCGTCATAGGTCTTCATATTGTCCGAACCGAAAATGAACTGCTGCGGATCATTGCTGATCGAATTGATCGTGCGGTTGAGGTTGTCGACGGTTCTGCGGGTGTCCGATACCAGCCCCCGGACATCACGCAGCCCCGAACCGGAGAAGTTCTCGAGATTGGCCGTGATCGGGCCGATGCTGGCGTTCAGCGTTTCAGCCGCTTCCTGCACCGCCGTCAGGGTCTTGCGGGCCTGATCAGAGAGCGAATCGACATCGTCGGACCCGAGAAGGGTATCGACCTTCACGAGAACCTCGTTGACCCGTGTCGAGGCTTCGTTGAGCTTGACCGACAATTCGCTGACATTGTCGATCGCCGTATCGATATTCTCGGTCTTGGCGTTGATGCTGTCGGCGACATTCCGGATCGATGCAACGGCATCCTTGGCGTCTGCCATGACGACGGAAAGGTCATCGACGGAGGAGCCGACCTTGTCCGGGTCGATCGACGAGACGATCACATCGACCTTCTTGAACATGTCATGCGCCTGATTGCCGAACTTGCTGTAGCTGTCGACCGCTTCGGAGAACTGGGCGATCACATCGTCAAGATCGTCCGAGGCCTTCGCGACATTGGTGGTAATCGTGCTGGCATTGCCGATGATCGTGGACACCTCGTCGGGGTCAATCGCATTGATCACCTTGTCGAGCGAGGCCACCGTTGTCTCGAGCCGGCCCGACAGGCTGTCGACGGACTTCGACAATTTGCCCACGGTCTCGAGGAAATTGCCGATTTCGTCGGAATTGTCGGCCAGCGCTTCGGTAAAGGTTTCGACATTGCCGACCGTCTTGGTCAGGGTCGGCGACACGTCCGCGACCAGCTTCTGGACATCGCTTGCCGTCGAATCGATCCGTTTCATGATCCGGTCGGCCGTCGTCAGCAGATTGGACAGGCTGGACTTGTCCGCCGTCAGCTGGGCGGGTTCATCGTTCTTGACCGCTTCTTCGAGGATATTCGGCCCTGTCTGGCCATTTGCGGCCAGTTCGATATAGCCCGTTCCGGTCAGCCCCTGCAGCTCCAGCTTGGCGGTTGTGCTGTCATGCACGGGCGTATCAGCCTTGACCTCGGTGCGTGCAATCGTAAACCGCGGATCTTCCGGGTCGATTTCAAGGCGCTTGATCGAGCCGACCTGGATACCGTTGAACCGGACGGCCGAGCCGACGCTGAGGCCGTTGGCCGAACCGGGAATACGCACGATCAGTTCCGCAATCGGTCCCTGACGCCCGTATTCCTGTAGCCAGAACACGAAGCCGGCTGCTGATGCCAGAACCAGCAGAACGAAAAAACCGACAATGGTATAGTTAGCTTTGGTTTCCATGCCTGCCCGTCACTGCTGTTGGCCGTTTGCGGCGTTTTCGAAAATAGCGCGGGACCGCTTGCCCCTGAAATAGCTCTGGACCCAAGGGTCGTCGAAGGCGAGCATCTTGTCGAGCGTCCCCTCGACCAGCACCTTCTTCTTGCCAAGCACCGCGATCCTGTCACATACGGCGTGCAGGCTGTCGAGGTCATGGGTCACCATATAGACCGTAAGGCCGAGCGTGTCACGCAACCGCGCGATCAGCTCATCGAACTCGGCCGCGCCAATCGGGTCAAGACCCGATGTCGGTTCGTCGAGGAACACCAGGTCCGGATCGAGCGCCAGGGCGCGCGCCAGCGCCGCGCGTTTGATCATGCCGCCCGACAGCTCCGCGGGAAAACGCTCCGCTGCCTCCGGCCGCAACCCCACCATCTCGATCTTGAGCCGGGCAAGGTCGTCCATCATCGCCTTCGGCAGATCGAGATATTCCCGCATCGGCACCTGCACGTTTTCCAGCACGGTCAGGCCGGAAAACAGCGCGCCCTGCTGAAACAGCACGCCGACGCGCATATCGACAGAAAGCCTGTCGGCATAGCTGAGATTGTCGAAATCCCTGCCGAAGATCGAAATTGTGCCGGCCTGACGCGCATTCAACCTCAAGACCGTGCGCATCAGCACCGACTTGCCGGTTCCCGACCCGCCGACGAAACCGAGGATTTCACCGCGATACACATCCAGATCGAGATTTTCGAGCACGGTCGGACCGCCGAATCCCACGGTCAGGCCCCGCACGCTCAAGATGCTGCGCCTGCCCTCTTCCGTCCTGTCTTCGGTTTCTGGGTTCACCGCCAGTTCCTCAATAATTGATTGCCGCGTAGAAAATAGCAAAAATTCCGTCAGCGAGAATCACCACGAAAATCGACTTCACCACCGAGGCCGTCACCTTCTGGCCGAGGGATTCGGCACTGCCGCCGACTTTCATGCCCTCAAGCGAGGCAATGATCGCGATGATCAGCGCCATGACCGGCGCTTTCAGCATGCCCGAAATCACATCGGCCATGTCAACGGCCTCATGGAAACGCTGCATGAAGGTCTCAAGCGTGATCCCCGAATAGACATCAAGGATGACCACAGCGCCCAAAAGAGCGGAGAAATTGGCCAGAATGGTCAACAGAGGCAGCGCGATCAGCAGGGCCAGCATGCGCGGAAACACGAGCACTGAAACCGGATCAAAACCCATCACCCGCAGCGCATCGATTTCCTCACGCATACGCATGGCGCCGATTTCGGCGGTGATGGCACTGCCGGAACGGCCAGCAATCATGATCGCGGTCAAAAGCACGCCGATTTCGCGAAGCTGGAGAATGCCGACAAGGTCGACAACGAACAGTTCCGCACCGAAATAGCTGAGCTGAAAGGCCCCCTGCTGGGCAATGATGGCGCCGACCAGAAACGACATCAGCGCGATGATTGGCACCGCACGCACGCCCATATGGTCAAGCTGGGCGGTGATCGCGGCCATGTTGACCCCACCGCCGCGCGAAAGAAGCGCCTTCACGCCGAGAAACAGCGCTCCGAAAAAGCCGACGCCGCGATAGACATCCCGTGCACCGGCCACCGCCGACTTGCCGACAGGATCAAGAACAGCCTCCGTCAGGCTTGGCCGCGGTTGAGACACCTTTTCCGGCTCGGGCAAGGTCTCGGGAATAGCTTCCATCAGATCGGCAACACGGCGCTCCATGCCCGAAAGCGTGGCCTCCATGCCTGCGGCCACACATTCGGCCTGCACTTCGCGGACCATCCAGGCGCCTGCGGTGTCGAAGCCTTCAAGTTGCGACAGGTCGAGCACAGCCGTGCCGCCCGCGCCCTGCAGGCTGTCACGCAGCCGGTCTATCTCTCCGCTGAGAAGGCGCGCATTGCGGACCGTCCAATAGCCCCGAAGACACAGGGTGCTGGCCGTTCCGCCGTCGCCGGTTTCCACCGTCAGGGAGGCTTTGCTTTCGTCCGCGTTCTGCAAATGCAATTATCCAGTTTCCAGCGCACCGTCGCGCCCTGCGGGCTCCGGCGCGAAAACAGCGGGAAACACCCCCTCCACCTCTTCAGCGTTCCGCCGGAACACTTTCCGGCCAACCGGTCGCTGGACAAAGTGATGACGATCCGCCGTGATCATGACCTTTGTTAGGCTTTTCATGATGACGAGGAGATTGCAAGTCTTTTGAAGGCTCTAGGAACACGAGAACCTATTGAACCGCACTTCTGCAAGGCCAAGGGCAGGTTCCCTCAGGCCGCCCTGCCCTTGGCCTTGGCGGCCAGAATCAGCGGCGAGAAATCCTCGCTTTCGGTCTCCGCGGCCTCATCTTCATGCACGCCTTCGATCTTCTGCCAGTGGATCAGCTCGAACGTGCCGTCGAAATGTTCGGCAATGGCGGTGCAGCTTTCGACCCAGTCGCCGGTATTGATGTAGCGGATACCGTCCATGTCTTCCATCACCGCGTGATGGATATGGCCACAGATAACGCCGTCGACCTCGTTCCGGCGCGCTTCCTCGACAACGATACGCTGAAATTCGCCGATGAAATTGACCGCGTGCTTGACCTGCAGCTTGGCCCAGGCGGAAAACGACCAGTAGGGCATGCCGAGCTTGCGGCGCACGGCCGCCAGCACCCGGTTGATGGCAATCGCCGCATCATAGGCCCAGTCGCCGAGATAGGCGACAATGCGGGCATGACGGACGACGACATCGAATTCATCGCCATGAATGATCAGATATTTGCGGCCGTCGGCGGCTTCGAAAATCATCCGTTCGGCCACTTCGACACCGCCGAAATGGGTGCCGGGAAAATCCCGCAGAAACTCGTCGTGATTGCCCGGAATATAGACGATGCGCGTGCCCTTGCGCGCCTTGCGCAGCAGTTTTTGCACCACATCATTGAAGGGCTGCGGCCAGTACCAACTGCGTTTCAGCCGCCAGCCATCAATGATGTCGCCGACAAGCACGATGGTCTCGGCCTCGTGATGACGCATGAAATCGAGAAGGAAATCGGCCTTGGCGGCCTTCGACCCGAGATGTAGGTCGGAAATGAAAAGCGTTCTGAACTGTCTGGGTTCCATCGCCTCAACCCGCCATATCCCCCGGCGGTCCCTGTGCATCCATGGATGGCACCCTTAAAACACGAGTCGTATTTCAGCTTGATGACAGGCCGCCCGATGCAAACTGTTCAGACGGGGAAATAGCGCACATAGGCGAAGGCCGCGCCATCCGGCGACCAGTTGGGCGAATTCATCGTGCCCTGCCCGCCGAAAAGGTCGAACAGCGTGGTCAGATTGCCGCCGTCCGGGTCCATCACGCGCACCCTCACATCCTTGTCGCCCGGGTGATCGAACACCTCCGGGGCATAGGAAATCAGAATCACGCGGTCGTTCTTCGGGCAAGGATGGGCAAACCAGTTGCCGGCATTGTCGAAAGTCACCTGCTGCAGCCCGGTGCCATCGGGATGAATGCGCCAGATCTGCATCAGACCGGTGCGCGAGGAATTGAAATAGATCCACGCGCCATCGAAGCTGTAGTCCGGGCCGTCATTGCGGCCCTCTCCATGGGTCAGCCGGGTCTCATCGCCACCGTCGGCCGCAATCGTGTAGATATCGAAGACATCGTCACGAATACCGCAATAGGCAAAACGCGCGCCATCGGGCGACCAGCCGTGCCAGTAGGACGGCAGGTTTTCGGTCACCAGTTTCGGCGTGCCGCCTTCCGCCGACAGCGTGTAGATCGCCGATTTGCCAAATTCGCATTTGTCGGAGACGGCAATCGTCTTTCCGTCCGGCGATATGCCGTGATCATTGTTGCACTGCACGGCAAAGCCGGTGTCGATCTGCTGCAGCCGCGGCGCGCCCTCCAGCGGCAGCCGGTACATCAGACCGTCGCTGTTGACCATCAGATAACGCCCGTCCGGCGACCAGTTGGGCGCTTCGATCAGCGCGTCCGACTGAAACACCACACGCTGTTCGCCCGTGGCGAAATCGTAGATTTCGACTGAACTGCGCATAAGCCCCTCCCCGGCGTAATCGGCTCTATCGGTCCCTGAACCGGTTGGTGATCGGATAACGCCGGTCGCGACCGAAATTCTTTCGGGTGATCTTCACGCCGGGCGCTGACTGGCGGCGCTTGTATTCGGCAATGTAGAGCAGATGCTCGATCCGGTGCACGGTTTCGGCATCATGCCCGCGCGCGACAATGGCCTCCACCGACATTTCGCGCTCCACGAGGCATTCCAGAATATCGTCCAGCACCGGATAGGGCGGCAGCGAATCCTGATCGGTCTGGTCGGGGCGCAGTTCGGCTGACGGCGTCTTGTCGATGATGTTTTGCGGAATGGCGTTTTTCTCCGGTCCGTGCATGCCCTCCGGCCGCTCGGTGTTGCGCCAGGCAGCCACCGCATAGACCTGCATCTTGTAGAGGTCCTTGATCGGGTTGAAGCCGCCGTTCATGTCGCCGTAAAGCGTGGCATAGCCGACCGACATCTCCGACTTGTTGCCGGTGGTCACCACCATGGCGCCGAACTTGTTCGAAATCGCCATCAAAATCGTGCCGCGCGTGCGGCTTTGCAGGTTTTCCTCGGTAATGCCTTCTTCGGTGCCCTCGAACAGGCTTTCAAGCGCCGCCTGAAAGCCGCTGACGGGCTCCTCGATGGCGACGATATCATAACGGCAGCCGAGCGCCTTTGCGCAGGCAGCGGCGTCGGAAAGCGATTCCTCCGATGTGTAGCGGTAAGGCAGCATCACGCAGTGCACACGCTCCGCGCCGAGCGCATCCACGGCAATCGCCGCGCAGATCGCCGAATCGATGCCGCCGGAAAGGCCAAGCACCACGCTCTTGAAACCGTTCTTGTTTACATAATCGGCAAAGCCGAGCACGCAGGCGCGGTAATCCGACGCCTCGCCGAGCGGCAATGCGGCGACCTTGCCGCCGACAATCCGCCAGCCGTCGTCACCACGCTCCCATTCGGAAATTGCAATATCTTCCGCAAATTGCGGCATCTGGAAAGCCAGCGTTTTATCGGCATTGAAGCCGAAACTGCCGCCGTCGAACACCAGTTCATCCTGACCGCCGAGCGTGTTGAGATAGACGAGCGGCAGGCCGGTTTCGATCACCTGTTTGAGCACCACCTGATGGCGCACATCCACCTTGCCGCGATAATAGGGCGAACCATTGGGCGACAGCAGCAATTCCGCGCCGCTTTCAGCCAGCGTTTCGCAGACGCCGAGATCGCCCCAGATATCCTCGCAGATCGGAATGCCGATTCTCACCCCGCGAAAACTCACCGGCCCCGGCATTTCGCCCGGCACGAAAACGCGCTTTTCATCGAATTCGCCGTAATTCGGCAGGTCGACCTTGTCGCGGATCGCGATGATCTCGCCACCGTCCAGCACCGCAACGGAATTATGCCGGCCGGCCTCGCCCTGCCGCGGAAAACCGACGATCACACCGGGGCCGCCATCGGCCGTATCAGCCGCAAGCGCCTCGACGGCCTTGAGACAGGCAACCAGAAAGGCCGGCTTCATCACCAGGTCTTCGGGCTGGTAGCCGGAAATGAACAATTCGGTGGAGAGCACGAGATCGGCACCGGCCTGCGCGGCCTTTTTTCGCGCGGTGCGCAATTTCTCGAGATTGCCGGCGATATCGCCAACCGTCGGGTTCAGTTGGGCGAGTGCGATTTTGATGCTGTCCATGGCAATTCCACCTTTCAGGTCCGACGAGGGATGGACACCATGTTTTTCAGGAAAAATCAAACCGGAAAAGGCAGGAAGGCGCGAAGTAGCATGAATAAAGATTACATCAGGGCAACATTCCACTCCCCCATGAGGGCAGAGGAGCAGCGCACGCCGTAATTTCTGAGCTTGTGGAGGGTGCTCTCAGATTGCTGACAAACTTTCCCGCTTTACGGACGTCATCCTCGGCCTTGTGCCGAGGATCTAATCACGTTGCATTACGAGCGGTGTTTTATCTTTGCAACAGATTGATTTATTACGCCTTTCCATCCGAAACACCTCTCTTGGCGAGACGTGCTTGGATGCTCGGGACAGGCCCGAGCATGACGAATGAGGGGGAAGCTAGCTTCTCTCTGTCGTGCTCGCGACATCTCCCCCTCAATGGGGGAGATTAAATCAAACGCTTGCCGGAGCTTAACGCCCGGCAATCACTCGTTGATCGCGAGCTTCTTTTCCTCGTACGCCGTCTTCATCCGTTCGGCGAGCAGGAAAGCGAGTTCCAGCGCCTGGTCGGCGTTGAGGCGCGGGTCGCAATGGGTGTGGTAACGATCATGCAGATCGTCGCCCGTCAGCGCCCAGGCGCCGCCGGTGCACTCCGTCACGTTCTTGCCGGTCATCTCGATATGGATGCCGCCGGGATAGCTGCCCTCGGCGCGGTGGATCTGGAAGAAGCTCTCGACTTCCGACAGGATGCGCTCGAACGGCCGCGTCTTGTAGGAATTGAGCGTGATCGTGTTGCCGTGCATCGGGTCACAGGACCACACGACCTTCCGGCCCTCGCGCTCGACGGCGCGGATCAGGCGCGGCAGATGGTCGGCAACCTTGTCGTGGCCGAAACGGCAGATCAGCGTCAGGCGGCCGGCTTCGTTTTTCGGGTTCAGCGTATCGATCAGGCGCAGGAGGTCGTCTTCGGCAAGCGAAGGACCGCATTTCAGCCCGAGCGGATTGTTGATGCCGCGGGCATATTCGATATGGGCATGATCGAGCTGGCGCGTACGGTCGCCGATCCAGATCATGTGGCCGGAGGTCGTGTACCAGTCGCCCGACGTCGAATCGACGCGGGTCATGGCCTCTTCATAGCCAAGCAGCAGGGCTTCGTGGCTGGTGAAGAAATCGGT
Organism: Martelella mangrovi; assembly: GCF_040545495.1. Taxonomy (NCBI): domain Bacteria; kingdom Pseudomonadati; phylum Pseudomonadota; class Alphaproteobacteria; order Hyphomicrobiales; family Aurantimonadaceae; genus Martelella; species Martelella mangrovi. The sequence continues at coordinate 370,753 of NZ_JBEPLY010000003.1, read as the reverse complement.
TTCGCTGAGCGCGTGGTTTTCCGCCGCCGTGATGCCGATGGCGCGCATGAACGACATGGTTTCGGAAAGCCGGTCGGCAAGCTTCTGGTAGCGTTCGCCCTGGGGGCTGTCCTTGACGAAACCGAGCATCCACTGATGCACGTTTTCCAGATTGGCATAACCGCCCATGGAAAAGGCGCGCAGCAGGTTCAGGGTCGCGGCCGACTGGCGATAGGCCATCAGCTGGCGCTGCGGATCGGGCAGGCGCGCGCCTTCGGTGAAGTCGATGCCATTGATGATGTCGCCGCGATAGCTCGGCAGCGTCACGCCATTGATGGTTTCGTTCGACGACGAACGCGGCTTGGCAAACTGGCCGGCAATGCGGCCGACCTTGACGACCGGCTGCTGGGCGCCGAATGTCAGCACCACGGCCATCTGCAGGAAAGCGCGGAAGAAATCGCGGATCGTGTCGGCGCCGTGCTCGGCAAAGCTCTCGGCGCAATCGCCGCCCTGCAGCAGAAAGCCCCGGCCCTCGGCCACTTCGCCAAGCGCGGATTTGAGCTTGCGCGCCTCACCGGCAAACACCAGCGGCGGATAGGAAGCGAGCGCCGCTTCGGCCTCGGCCAGCTTGTCTGCATCAGGATAGTCCGGCACCTGCAGGATAGGTTTCCTGCGCCAGCTACCCGGTGTCCAGTTTGTTGCACTGTCCATGTCGTTCACCTGTCCTTGCCGTCCGGCCACACCATGCCGGACACGCCTCTCTCCCGATTTCGGCGCGCTTATAGACCTTTCTCGCTTTTTTGTATACCCGCGTGACAGCCACTCATTCGCCGGAAAGCAGGCCGCTGTTCGCCTTGATCAGGCTCGCCAGCCGCTCGATGACGGTGCGCACTTCCGGCCGGTGTCGGTCGTCGTCATGGGCAATGATGAAAAGCGGATGGCTGAGTGCGTCGATCATGCCGCCGGCACGTTCAAGCGCCGGATCGCTGTCGCCGATGTGAACCGGCAGGACGCCCTGCCCCGCCCCGGCTGCAATCAGCCGCACCAGCAAGTGCCGGTCTTCCGTCCAGGTGGTGATGGCGGATTCGTGATTTTCGAAAACCCAGCGATCGGACGGCGAAATCGCGGCGCCCGTGCCCATGGAAACCCAGGGCAGCGCCTCATCCGTTCCGCCGCGACGGCGATAAACGGCATAGGCCATGGTGCCGGTGCGGCGCACCGCCAGATTGCCGCTGTCCGGCCGGGCGGCAAGAACGGCAACATCCGCCTCCCGAAAAGCGAGCGCCAGCGACGGCCCCGCCGCCGCAAGGCAGATGCGAAAGCCGTCTTCCGCCCCCTTGATCCCGGCCACATGATCGGCAGCAAAGCCTGACAACCAGCTGTCGACCGCAATCGACACCCAGGGCATGGCAAAGGCATCGCTGTGCCACGCCGCGATGTCGTCCGCCACCGCCTGCATGCCGCTGACGCGCTCAAACAGGATTTCGCCGTCATGGGCCAGCCGATAGCCGCGTTGGGACCTGAGGAACAGCGCCCGTCCGAGCGTACGCTCAAGCGCAAGCATGCGTCTGCCGATCGTCGGCGCGGACAGGCCGGTGCGCTGGGCCGCGGCACTCAGACCGCCCAGTTCGGCAACCACATGAAAAAGCTGGAGATCGTCCCAGTTCGGATCCGCCATTCTGCCTACTCCCGCAAAAAACGCGCGCGGTACAAATTTACACCAGAGGTAAGGACGATGAACCGTTCACGGCTGAAAGAGACGTTTCATTCGCAAATCTACAGCGCCCGCAACAGAAAGCCTAGCTCTTGGACATACCATCCAAACGGGAGAAAATATCATGCTCGACTGGTTTGCAGTGTCCCGACGTGACCACCCCAGACCGCCCGCCTCGCTCGCCGACCCGCTGGAAAGCGAAGACTGGCACGGACATCAATGGGCGGCAGTCCTCATCAGCCGCATCATGCGCCACCGCAGAAGTCAAATTGCCCGGCACGCTGAAACGTGCCGGACCGTAGACATAACGACCTTCAGACCCGCTCGCCGTTCTTCACGCGATAGGTCGGGTTATACATGGTGACAAGCTCTTCGGACGCTGTCGGATGCACCGCCATGGTGCGGTCGAAATCGTCCTTGGTGCATCCGCCCTTCAGCGCAACGCCGATCAGCTGTGCCATCTCGCCCGCCTCGTGGCCGAGAATGTGCGCACCGACGACCTTGCGGTCGGCGGCATTGACGATCAGCTTCATCACCGTGCGCTCGTCACGCCCGGAAAGCGTGGCCTTCATCGGGCGGAACTTTGCCAGATAGACTTCCAGCTCCGCATAGCGTTCCGCCGCCACATCCTCGGGCAGGCCGACCGTGCCGATTTCCGGCTGGGAAAATACGGCCGTTGCAATCAGATCGTGATCGGGCGTGGTCGGATTGTTCTTGTACTCGGTTTCGATGAAGCACATCGCCTCGTGGATCGCGACCGGCGTCAGCTGAACACGGTCGGTCACGTCGCCGAGCGCATAAATATAATCGACATTGGTGCGCGAATACTGGTCGACCTCGATCGCGCCCTTGGCGTCTGTCTGGACACCCACGGATTCAAGCCCCAGCCCCTTGGTGTTGGGAAGCCGGCCAAGCGCCATCATCACCTTGTCGACGTTGAAGACATGGCCCTGCCGGGTTTCCGCCTTTAACCGCCCGTCGGCAGCCTGCGCCACATCCAGGATCGTGTCGTGGCAGACCACCCGGATGCCCTTCTTCTCCATCGCCTCGCGCAGATTGGTGCGCATGTCCATGTCGAAACCACGCAGGATTTCCGGGCCGCGATAGATCAGCGTCGTTTCCACGCCGAGACCATTGAAAATATTGGCGAACTCGACCGCAATATAGCCGCCGCCGGTAATCGCGATCGACTTCGGCAGTTCATCGAGATGGAAAGCCTCATTGGAGGAAATGCAGAGTTCAGACCCCGGCATTTCCGGATGCGGGTTCGGCGCTCCGCCGACGGCGATCAGGATCTTTTCCGCCGTCACCTCCTGGCCCGAGGCGTTCAGCCGCAGCCGGTGCGGACCGATGATCTCGGCCCGGCTTTCCAGAATTTCCGCGCCGGCATTTTCCAGCCCCTTGCGATACAGGCCTTCGAGGCGGTCGATCTCCTTGTCCTTGGCGGCAATCAGTTCCGGCCAGGAAAAGCTGCGCTCACCGACATGCCAGCCGTAGCCCTCGGCATCCTCGAAATGCTCGGGATACTGGGACGCATAGACAAGAAGCTTCTTCGGCACGCATCCACGAATGACGCAGGTGCCCCCGAAACGGTATTCCTCGGCAATGGCAACGCGTTTACCGAGCCCCGCCGCCAGCCGCGCGGCGCGCACGCCGCCTGAACCTCCGCCGATAACAAAAAGATCAAAATCATAAGCGGACATAGGGAGGCTCCTTTTTGCAAACAATGTCTTTGGAAATCTTCGGGCCTAGATATGGCGACTTCGAATGGGAAATCAAAGGGACGGGACGCGGCTTTGCTGAACGCCGGCCCAGAACGGAAAAAGGGCGTGCGAAAGGCACGCCCTCAAACCTTAAAAACGGCGTCAGCCGAAGATATTATTCTGCGGCGGCGGGCGCATCACCCGTCTGCTCTGCAATGCGACGGTTCAGTTCTTCCTGGGCCTGCTGGTTGAGGTCGCGGGCGATGCCGCGTGCCCAGATGTCGCCGGCCTGGCTCAGTTCGCGTGCCGCAATCGGCCCGTACTGGATGAACTTCTTGCCGAGATCGGAATTGTAGAATGTCGCCAGCTGTTCCAGCTCTTCCTGGGTGAAGATGTTGGCATAGATCTGCGCACCTTCATTTTCCAGATCCGCGCGGCGCGAGGCCAGCGAGATTGCCGTATCCGTCACCACTTCATCGATCAGGGCGTGATAATTCGGATAAACCTGGGTCAGCTGCGCCTGCACGAGATCAGCCTGGTTCGGCAGGATTTCGTCAAACTGGGAATTGATGCCGAGCGCGCCCAGTGCAGCCTTGGCCGCGGCCTGATGCTCGGGCGAAATATCCTGTGCCGCAGCAACGGAAAAAGCGCCAAGTCCCATTACCGTGGCGACGACGGCCACGGAACGGCCGATCTTGGTTTGAAATCTCATAAAGGACTCCTGTCTATTCTGCTGCTTTGAGTGTACGCACGCCACCGCCGGATGCAACGATGGCCAGCGTCGCTATGTCGATAAACAACCCGTGCTCCACAACGCCGGGAATCATATTGAGCGCCACAGAAAGAGCCTCTGCATCGGGAATACGGCCAAATGATGCATCAAGGATGTAATGTCCGCCATCGGTCATGAACGGTCCATCCCCGGAATGACGCAATTCGAGCGCTCCGGAAATATTGAGGCGGGAAACTGTCTTTTCGATGGCAAGGCGTGTGGCGCCAAGACCGAAAGGCATGACCTCGATCGGCAGCGGAAATGCGCCAAGCTGATCGACTACCTTGGTCTCGTCGGCGATCACGATCATCGACTTCGATGCCGAGGCCACGATCTTTTCCCTGAGCAGCGCTCCGCCGCCACCCTTGATCAGGCTGAGCGCCGGATCGATTTCATCCGCACCGTCAATCGTGAGATCGAGCTCGGGCGATTCGTCCAGGGACTTGACCTCGATGCCGAGTTCAAGGCACTGACGTGCGGTTGCTTCGGATGTCGGCACGCCGGTGACGGAAAAACCGTTCGCCACCTTCTCCCCGAGCAGCGCGATGAATTCACGCGCGGTGCTGCCGGTTCCGATGCCGAGACGCATACCGTCCTCGACATATCCAAGTGCTGTTTCGGCTGCCTTGATTTTCAATTGACGCGCGTCCATGCGTCACATGCTCCTTCTGATTTACGCTAAGGTGTTTACACGCCACAGGCGCTAAACAAAAGTCCTTTTGCAAGAAGCCACGGCTTCTGACCGAATGGATAACATCAAAGTCAAGGACACGAATATTGCAAACCACAATCCAGCGCAAACTTCGTGTCGATTTGCGCATGCCGGTCTCCACCTCCCGGAGGCCCGGCAACAGCGCGCCAACGTGGAAGGAAACCGAATGTCATCTCCGCTTGTCATCTTCGATCTCGACGGAACCCTCGTCGACACCGCGCCGGACCTGATCGAAAGTCTCAACCATGCAATTGCGCCGGAAGGTCTGGCCCCCTTCGATATCGGCCAGCTTCACCAGCTTGTCGGCAAGGGCGTGAAGGTCATGATCCGGCGGGCCTTCGCGCTACGCGAAACCGAGCTCGACGACCAGACCTTCGAGGCCTGCTTCGAGCGTTTCACCACCCATTACCGCGCCGGCATGCCCGGCAAGAGCCGCCCCTACCCCGGAACGGAAGCCGCTCTCGAGCGGCTGAAGGCCGCGGGCTTCACACTGGCCGTGTGCACCAACAAGCGCATGCCGCTGACCATGCCGCTTCTTCAAAGCCTCGGCCTTGCCGATCATTTTGACGTGATTACCGGCGGCGACAGTTTCGAATTCCGCAAACCCGACCCGCGCCATGTTCTGGGCACCATCGAACAGGCAGGCGGCAAACCGGAAAACGCGGTGATGGTCGGCGACAGTTCCAACGATATCGATGCCGCCAGCGGCGCGGGTGTGGCCACCGTCGCGGTGACCTTCGGCTATGCCGACCGGCCGGTCGAAACCCTGGGCGCCGGCCGGACGATCAGTCATTTCGACGAGTTGACCGCCGCGCTGATCACAGAACTGCTCGGCCGCTGAAACCGCATCGGAAAAAGGCGCACCCGGAAAACCGGACGCGCCTCTTTTTTATCAATCGATCGAAGTTGAAAGCGATCAGCTGTTTGCCTTGCGTGCCTTGCTTTCCGCCGCAAATGCGCGGTCCAGATACATGTCGCGGTCGTAGACGTCGTCATAGTACTGGATGTCGCCGGTAGCATCCGGCCAGGCCGTGAAATAGCTGATATAGACCGGGAACTGTTCCGGCACGTCGACGGGCGTGTTCTGCCCCGTTGCGATATAATCATCGACATCGGATTGCGGCACACCCAGAACGGCGGCGGCCATTTTCTTGGGATCGGCCAGACGCACACAACCATGGCTGAGGGCGCGCACATCGCGCTTGAAATAGCTCTTCTGCGGGGTGTCGTGCATGTAGATCGCGTGGTCGTTCGGGAACAGGATCTTCAGCTGGCCAAGCGCGTTGCGCTCACCCGGGGGCTGGCGAACATCGACCATCGGGGCAGCGGCCCAGTTGACCGAGGCCGACGAAACCCGGCGGCCATTATAGCTCACCTCATAGCCGATCTGGTCGAAATAGGACGGGTTGGCCCGCAGCTTCGGCAGATATTCGTTGACGACAATCGAGCGCGGGAGGCCCCAATAGGGGTTGAATTCCACGGTCTGGATCTCGTCACGGAAGAAATAGGTCTGGTTGCGCGGGTTACCGACCACGACGCGCATGTCGAAGTTCTCGCCATTGTCGTCGTGATAATAGACGCGGTAGGCCGGCTGGTTGATGAACACATAGCGCGGGCCGAAATCGTCCGGCAGCCAGCGCAGACGCTCCATCGCCGCGACCACCTTGCGGGCGCGGTCGTCATTGGTCTCGACATCAAACGAAGAGATTGTCTTCGGACCGACGACACCGTCAACGTAAAGGCCCTGAACGTCCTGGAAATCGCGGACCAGTTCGACCAGCTCCGGCGTGTATTCGGTTCCGCCGTCATAGGCGTCGAAAACTTCCGCATGCTCTTCGATGAAGGCGTCGGTGCTCTTGCGCTTGATCGCCTTGATCAGATTCGGCACATCCTCGTCGGTCTCGCCGGGATGAATGTAGTTGCCGCGACGGAAAACGATCGGCTCGACATATTCATGATCGGCGCGCAGTTCCTCAAGCGCGGTCTTCAGCTCCTGAAAACGCTCGCTCTGCGGATTGTAGCTTTCCATCAGGCCTGCGACGTTTTCGGCGTTGCCGAGGGCATCGATGGCCTCTTCAAGGTCAACGGGATTGCGCTGCAGGTCGTGGAATTCCGAAATCCGGTTCGGGTCGACACGGCCGCGCTTGGCGTCCTGCATGTAGGTCAGAACGCGTGCGGACAGCGCCAGTTCGAAGCGCATCAGTTCGGCCTCGCGCGCCGCGTCATCGGCTGCAAGCGCCAGATCGGGCATGTTGACCGTGTAGTCATCGGGATCGAGGCCCCAGGCATCGGCATCGGCCAGCGTATCAAGTGCAGCCTGCGCCTTGGGCGCAACATCGCCATCGGCAACCCAGATCAGGTCTCCGCCATTGGCGTAATAGTCCTCGATTGCGACGGCGACATCATCGACGGCCTTCACCCGGGCATCGGTCAGGTACTGGCGCGGATCGTTCTCGCCGATGGCAACCATGGTCTCGGTGGAGGCCGCATCGGTCATAGTATCGGGATCAAGCGCGGCAACTTCGGTGTTCGGCTGCTCGTCAGTCACGTCGTTCGTCTCGGGAGAGATCGAACCGGTCACGACGGGGTCCTGAATTTCGCTGATGGCGATGTAGCGCATCGAATCAGCCTTGTAGGTATAATATTTGGGCGGCGCCACCTTCGGGACCGAATATGTACGTTGCGTCTGCTGCTGTGGCGCCTGCGGCTGGACGACAGGGGCCCGGTCGGCCTCCTTGTCGCGACCGCGCAGAATATCCATCAGGGTCAGCGCATTGGCCGATGCCGGCACGAATGCAGCCGATATCGCAGCAGCCATGGCTACCGATGAGACGCGAACTAGAAGATTGTTGCGCAATTTTTCACCCCGTTTGACATAAAATCATGATTTGAGACCACCTTACCCATATCGTGCGGAACCCTCCAATAACAATTCTGCTATCGGGCGAGACGGACGCTGTTGTGTTGGTAAAAAACAACACTCCCATCTCAGGTTCCGGGTGGGATCGCCATTTTTTGAAATATATCAGCAGAGGCTTAACAGCGCATTAAGCAATTCGACCCCGAAAGCGGCGTTTCTGTGTCGGTCCACCCGCGCTTCGGTCAACCAAAAGCAACCTAAATCGAATAAGTTGACGCGGCTTGTTGACAGATCGGCCTTGACCGCGCGATGGCATAGCCACGCTTTTCCGGCATGACGTCTTTCAAGTGTGCCCCATGGACGGGCCGTTGCACTGAGGTGGAGAAAACATGACTGATACCCGCACAGAAACCGACACTTTCGGCCCGATCGAAGTGGCCGCCGACCGCTACTGGGGCGCGCAGGCCCAGCGCTCGCTCGGCAATTTCAAGATCGGCTGGGAAAAGCAGCCGCTTTCCGTGGTCCGCGCGCTCGGCATCGTCAAGCAGGCGGCGGCAAAAGCCAATATGGCGCTTGGTCGGCTTTCGCCCGAAATCGGCAATGCGATTGTCGACGCCGCGCAGGAAGTGATCGACGGCAAGCTCGATAATCATTTTCCGCTGGTCGTCTGGCAGACCGGCTCGGGCACGCAATCAAACATGAACGCCAATGAAGTGATCTCCAACCGCGCCATTGAAATGCTCGGCGGCGAGATGGGCTCGAAAAAGCCCGTCCACCCTAATGATCACTGCAATATGAGCCAGTCGTCCAACGACACCTATCCGACGGCGATGCACATCGCCTGCGCCGAGCAGATCGTGCACCACCTGCTGCCGAACCTGAAACATCTGCAGGAGGCGCTTGCCGCCAAGCAGCAGGAATTCACCGACATCATCAAGATCGGCCGTACCCATACGCAGGATGCAACGCCGCTGACGCTCGGCCAGGAGTTTTCCGGCTACACCGCACAGGTCGCCTCCGCCATCGCCCGTCTCGAACTGACGCTTCCGGGCCTTTACCAGCTTGCCCAGGGCGGCACCGCCGTCGGCACCGGCCTCAATGCGCCGGTCGGCTTTGCCGAAAAGGTGGCCGAGGAAGTTGCGGAAATTACCGGCCTGCCCTTTGTCACCGCGCCGAACAAGTTCGAGGTTCTGGCCGCCCATGACGCAATGGTGTTTGCCCATGGCGCCATCAATGCAGCCGCGATGGCCTGCTTCAAGATCGCCAACGACATTCGTTACCTCGCCTCCGGCCCGCGTTCCGGCCTCGGCGAACTGGCGCTACCGGAAAACGAACCCGGCTCCTCGATCATGCCCGGCAAGGTCAATCCGACCCAGAACGAGGCGATGACCCAGGTCTGCGCCCATATCGCCGGCAATCAGGCAGCGATCGGCTTTGCCGGCAGCCAGGGCCAGTTCGAGCTCAATGTCTATAATCCGATGATGGCCTACAACTTCCTGCAGTCGGTCCAGCTTCTGGGCGATGCCGCCCGCTCCTTCACCGACAATTGCGTCGTCGGCATCAAGGCACGAGAAGACAACATCAAGGCCGGCGTCGAACGCTCGCTGATGCTGGTGACCGCGCTTGCCCCGAAGATCGGCTACGACAACGCCGCCAAGATCGCCAAGACCGCGCACAAGAACAACACCACGCTGCGCGAGGAAGCGCTGGCGACGGGTCTTGTGAGCGGCGAGGAATATGACGAGATCGTCCGTCCGGAACTGATGATTTCGCCGAAGTGACATTTCGACTTCGAAGATAAAATGCTGAAACCCGGGCTCCTGCAGTCCGGGTTCAGGCTGCTGTCAAAGCTCACCCCTCGTTTTTTTCGTCATACCGGCCTTGAGCCGGTATCCAGGGCCGCTTGTTATGCGCTTTCAGAAAAAGTCTTTGCGCGCAAGGACTTGCGCTCAATGGATTCCGGCTCAAGGCCGGTATGACGGCGGCGGGGCTAGGCAAAGCTGTGATTGCTTACAGGGGTTGTCAACCAACTGACCCGGGCCTCACAGTCCGGGTTTTCTCATGTCAGGCGAAGGCCGACGAGATCGCGACCATGCCGAAGCCGATCAGAATACCGCCGGAAATGCGTGCGACCCAGCGGGCAAATTCCTTCGGCAGGCGATGACGGATGGCGGCGACCAGACCGCTCAGGAAAATCCACCACAACAGCGAGCCGGTAAAAACCCCGGCAACAACAATCGCCGGCGCAATACCGCCGCCGGCATCAGCAAGGCCGAAACCGGCGAAGATGGCGACGAAGGACAGCAGCGTCACCGGATTGGCGATGGTCAGCACATAGGTCATCGCGGTCGTTTTGAGAAGGTCGCCTGCCCCGGCGGTGTCCGCCGCAGGCTTCGCACCCGTCTGCCGCATTTCCCGCCAGCCGAGAAAAATCAGGAATACGCCGCCGCCAATCGCCATCGGCATGGAGATTTTGGCCAGAACGGCTGAAAATGCGGCAAAGCCAAGCGCTGCCAGCGCTCCGTATGAGGCATCGGCCAGCGCCGTGCCAAGCCCGCCGGAAACGCCGACCCAGAACCCGCGCGTCAGGGCACGGTTGATGCAAAGCGCCCCGATCGGTCCAACCGGAGCGGCAATAGCGAGGCCAAGCAGCACCGCCTTCAAAAACAGCACGATCAGCATCGCTTTTCACCTCATCCGTCACATTCCGATCACCGGCGACACTATCAGAAACCGCAGCCGAAGACAGGGAGATCACGCGCCACAACGCGGCCGGCGAGCGCATCCCGCAGTGCCGCCATTCTGCACCCACTAACGGCGCTGATACACCGCTACGGTTTCAGATTTCAATTCGCCTTAAACAAATTAAATCAAAATACATGTATAAAATAAGTCAAAACAAGCTTTATTAATCTTAATATTCAATTTATACATATATATCCGAAATTTATACTACAGGTAAATCGTCATGGGGAACGATACAAAAGTAATATTCGTTGAGGGGGAAAGCGATGCGTTCTGGAAATCCGGAAATCGCGGCAGCAACATTTCGTTTCTCGGTGAAAATCTGTTTGTGTCCTGGTCACACAGCATAGCCGGCGGCGACTATTCCGCCATCTACGCATCTTCGACACACCCTGCGGATTATGTCTGGCGGCCGCTGACGAGGATTGCGGACAATGGTGAAGACGGCACCATTCCCAATTGCCCCGCCACGAACCCGGCATTTCACAGCGACGACGGGAAAATACTGCTGTTCTGGCAGATGACCAGTGACGGAACCCCGGCAAGTTCCCAGCTTCGCATGCGCAGCGGAAGCGTCTCCAACCAGTTCGAGAGCGTTCATTCGGTGCGATGGAAAACGCCCGTCGACGGCGAGCCGGTGACGGCGACGGTCAGCAGCGATGATTTTCTCGCGGCCATGACAATCCTCTGCCCCAATGCCTGGCCGCTTTTGAACGTGACGTTCGAGCCGCGCAAGAGCTTCGAAATGGCACCGTCATTCAGCGCCGAAAACGGGCGAAACCTCAGCGCACCGGATATCGATACCGACGCTGTCGACGCAATCATCGACAGCCTGATCACGGAGATCAGGGACTTCGACAACACCTATCTCAAGGATGTGAAGCACCAGTTGTCGGAGGACCATCCGGACATTGCCCCGATCCTGGACCGGCTCCGCAGATTTTCAGATATTGCCCGGTTCTTCGATGCATTTCAGGCGCATTTGCGGCGAAACACGCTCATCGTGTTTCTCTATACGGTCTATGACACCTACACCATGGTCGTGATGCGGCTGACGGTGTTCAACATGTTCAGTCCGGATCGCTATGAACGGGGCTGGCGGACACGGAGCCAGCCGCAGAAAATCCGCCTGAAAGACGGGGCCGAGCGCCTGCTGCTTCCGGTCCATTCCGACGCGATCGGCCTTTCGGTCGTGTTTTATTCGGATGATGACGGGGTGAGCTGGGACTATGCGCAAACGCCGATCCCCGGCCGCGGCACCATCGAGCCGTGCATTGTTCAGCGGCCGTCAGGCAAGTTGACCGCCTTTCTCAGAACCAAAGCACCGGACCTCTACCTCAACCGGGTGGCCGTCAGCGAATCCTGCGATTACGGGCTCACATGGTCTCCTGCCGTGCCGGTTCTCAACCCCGAGATCAAAAACCATGACGCGGGTCTTGCGGCGCTGTCGCTGAAACATTCGCGCTTCGACCCGTCGCTGGGGCCGTTCGCCGTCGTCTACACGCCTGATGAGGACGGCCGGAGCCTTCATCTCAGTGTCGGCTTTTTCGGCACCTCATCGGACCGCAACAACATGCCGCTGACCTGGCTTGAACCCGTATGCCTCGAACAGGCGGCGAGCGGCTGCCGGATTGAGGCCCCGTCAATCACGGAGGGGATCGACGGAACGCTCTACATCTCCTGCAGCTACACAATCCCGGAGGAGAACGGCGCTTGCGAGAAAATCTGCGTGATACAATATGATGGCCTCAAAGGCTGAGGCCGCCTGCCGTCAATGCGCCGCGGTTTCGCGGGCCTTGGCCAGTTCGGCAAGGTCTGCAGCTTGCAGTTCGACGGATTCGCCGCAGCCGCAGGCCGATGTCTCGTTCGGGTTCTTGAAGACGAAACCGGTCCTGAGCTTGGTGACCTCGAAATCCATGACCGTGCCGAGCAGATAGAGCGAGGCGGCGGGATCGACCCAGACCGTCGCGCCATTCAGTTCGACATGGTCGTCCTTGTCAGCGATATTATCGGCGGTGACCAGGTCCACGGTGTATTCCATGCCCGCGCAGCCGCCCTTCTTGATCGCAACGCGAATGCCGCGCGCTTCCGGCCCGGAATTGGCGACGATCTCGTTGACACGGTTTGCTGCTGCTTCAGTCAGCGTGATGACTTGAAAGCCCATTTCATTCTCCATCAACATCCGGGTTAAAGGCCCGGCGTTCGAAGTCTATTGCATCAGTACGCTCGGCCGCCGTCAATACCAGCCGACGGCGATCTTTGCTTCTTCGGACATCCGGTCCGGCGTCCACGGCGGATCGAATGTCATCTCAACCTCGACACCGGAAACACCCTCGACCGTGCTGACCGCATTTTCCACCCAGGCCGGCATTTCGCCTGCCACGGGGCAGCCGGGCGCCGTCAGCGTCATGTCGATCCGCACCATCCGGTCGTCATCGACATCGATCCTGTAGATCAGGCCGAGTTCGAAGATATCGGCCGGAATTTCCGGGTCGTAAACCGTCTTCAGCGCAGAAATGATATCATCGGAGAGCCGCGCAAGCTCCTCGGCAGGAATGGAGGAACCGGTCTCGGCCGATGCCGTTTCTGCGTTTTCTTCAACACTCATGCCATTCTCCTAGGCTCAGGCAAAGAAGGTTCGCGCGTAATCGAGCGCCTCAACCAGGGCATCCACTTCCGCACGCGTATTGTAAAGGCCGAACGAGGCCCGGCAGGTCGATGTCACGCCGAACCGGGTCAGAAGCGGCTGCGCGCAATGGGTGCCCGCACGCACCGCAACACCGCGACGGTCGATGATCGTCGAAATATCATGGGCATGCACGCCTTCGATGGCGAAGGAAAAGATGCTGCCCTTTCTTTCCGCATTGCCGATCACCCTCAGCGCATTCACATGCGAAAGCTGCTCGCGCGCATAGGCCGTCAAATCCGCCTCGTGCGCGGCAATCGCCGCACGGCCGATGCCTTGCATATAGTCAAGGGCAACGCCCAATCCAATAGCCTGCACGATCGGCGGCGTTCCCGCCTCGAAGCGATGCGGCGGTTCGGCATAGGTGACGCGATCCTCGAAAACGTCGGAAATCATCTCGCCGCCGCCCTGGAACGGGCGCATCTCTGACAGGCGATCGAACGTGCCGTAAAGCACGCCGATGCCCGAGGGACCATAGAGCTTGTGGCCGGTCATCACATACCAGTCGCAGCCGATATCGCGCACATCGACCGGCAGATGGACAGCGCCCTGCGAACCGTCAACCAGCACCGGAATATCGCGCTCATGGGCAATCCGGGTCACTTCCTTGACATCGACAATGGTGCCGAGCGCATTCGACATCTGGGTAATGGCGACCAGCTTGGTGCGCTCGGTCAGGCATTTTTCGAAGTCTTCGAGGTGGAATTCGCCATCCTCGTCCACCGGCGCCCAGACCAGTTTCACGCCCTTGCGTTCGCGCAGGAAGTGCCAGGGCACGATGTTGGAATGGTGCTCCATGATCGAGATGACGATCTCATCGCCTTCGCCGAGATTTTCCATCGCCCAGCCGTAAGCCACCGTATTGATGGCTTCGGTGGTGTTGCGGGTGAAGACGATCTCGTTGACCGAACCGGCATTGAGGAAGGCGCGCACCTTTTCGCGCGCGGCCTCATAGGCATCGGTTGCCGCGTTTGACAGAAAATGCAGGCCCCGGTGCACATTGGCGTATTCATGCGCATAGGCATTGGCAACCGTGTCGATGACGACCTGCGGCTTTTGCGCCGACGCGCCATTGTCGAGATAGACAAGCGGTTTTCCGTCATGAACCGTGCGCGACAGGATCGGAAAATCCTGCCTGATCTTTTCGACGTCGTAACCTGTAACCTGAGCATCCATTGCCCTGAACTCCGTCTGTGGCTTCCGGTCGTCGGAAGCCGTGAACGCCACCCGGGCTGGCGGGCGGAAAATTGCTGCGGGGAAGGCGCCAAAAGCGCCTGCCGCCTATTCGTGCCGGTCGAGCCAGTCGGTGATGATCGCCTCGACAGCTTCGGAGAGCTGCTCGTTGTCGAGTTCCTCGACAACTTCGGCAACAAATGCGTTGATCAGCAGACCCTCGGCCACCTTACGCGGAATGCCGCGCGCCATCAGGTAATAAAGATGGTTCGGATCGATATCCGTGACCGTCGCGCCATGGCCGCACTGAACGTCATCGGCGAAGATTTCAAGCTCGGGCTTGGCCGAGAACGTACCGAAGTCGCTCATCAGCAGCGTGTTGCAGCTCATCTTGGCATCGGTTTTCTGGGCGTCCTGAGCAACCCGGATCAGCCCCTGGAACACGCCGCGCGCCTTGTCGAACACGACATTGCGAACGACTTCCGTCGACGTCGTGTTCGGCACGTTATGACCGAGATCGAAGGTGATGTCGGTGTGCGTTTCTCCGCCCAGAAGGTTGACGCCGCGCAGGGTCAGGTCCGCGCCCTCGCCGTTTACCGTGCAGTCGATTTCGTGACGCACCAGCTTGCCGCCGGCATTGACGATCAGAAGCTTCAGCCGGGCATTCTCGCCAAGTTCGATCCTGAGCTTGCCGAGATGGGAATCTTCCGCGCCCTGCTGCTGCATGACGACATAGGTGATTTCCGCATCCTTGCCGAGCGACAGCGACGTCAGCGAGCTGACCAGCGCGGCATCACCCTGCGGCGCGACGTGGCGCTCGACCAGCATGCCGGAAACGCCCTCGCCCACATCGATGCGATTGCGGTTATGCACCTGGCCGCCGTCATGAACCGACTGTATTTCCAGCGGTTCGGCAAGCGTCGTCCCCTCGGCGATATCGAGAATATAGCCGTCACTCATCAAGGCGCCGTTGATGCGCCCGATGGCATCATCCTTGTGCGCCAGTTCAAGCCGCACGGCGGTATCGCCGTTTGCGAGCGCATCGGCGGTATTGCCACCGGAAACGCCGTCGATTGCCGGGATATGGCTTGCACGGCCCTGCACCAGCGGCAAAACCGCACTGCCCGGCAGAAGCGGGGAAAGTGCGTTGACCGCCTCGCCGCTGCCCTCGGGCACGGTGCGCAGGAGATTGCGCAGATCGGTATAGTGCCAGGCTTCAACACGGCGGGTCGGCAGACCGTTTGAACGCAGTTCGCCGGCCAGCCGGTCGCGCTCGGTCGTCACCTCGGCATTGCCCGGCAGCGAGCCCGCAAGCCGGCCGAAGGAGGCCACCAGCGCTTCTTCCGCCGCTGTCAGCGTGATCTGTTTTTGCATGTTCATCGCGTCCGTCTCCCGGCCTCAGGCCGCTTCGCCGATGATATCGGCGTAGCCGTTGGCCTCCAGCTCATGCGCCAGTTCCTTGCCGCCGGTCTTGATGATCTGGCCCTTGTAGAGCACGTGGACCGTATCCGGCACGATATAGTCGAGCAGGCGCTGGTAGTGGGTGATGACCATCACCGAACGATCCGGCGCGCGCAGCGCGTTGACGCCATCGGCAACGATCTTCAGCGCATCGATATCAAGCCCTGAATCGGTCTCGTCCATGACGCAGAGCTTTGGTTCCAGAAGCGCCATCTGCAGGATTTCCGCGCGCTTCTTCTCGCCGCCGGAAAAGCCGACATTGAGCGGCCGTTTCAGCATCTCGTAGTCGATCTTCAGCTCGGCGGAAGCTTCCTTGACCTTGCGCATGAAGTCCGGGGTGGACAGTTCGCCCTCGCCGCGCGCCTTGCGCTGCTCGTTGATCGCCACCTTCAGGAACTGCATGGTGGCCACACCGGGAATTTCCACCGGATACTGGAAGGCCAGGAACACGCCCTTGGCGGCACGCTCTGCGGCGTCAAGTTCCAGAATGTTCTCGCCGTTATAGATGATCTCGCCTTCGGTCACCTCATAATCCTCGCGGCCAGCAAGGATATAGGAAAGCGTCGACTTGCCGGAGCCGTTCGGCCCCATGATCGCAGCCACTTCACCATCCTGGATCGTCAGGTTCAGACCCTTGATAATTTCCGTGCCATCCTCGGCAATGCGTGCGTGCAGGTTCTTGATTTCAAGCATTTGTCGTTTCCTTCAGCAGGCGACCGGTTTTGGCGTCTCCGGGCAGGTCCCGAAACAGTAGGCAAAACAGTCGCTGTCAATCTCTTTCAGGCGCGGCCGTCACTGCCGCTTGCCCCTTGTTCTGCGTCATCCTCGGGCCTGACCCGAGGATCCAAATCACATTTCAGCACGAGAAAACCCCATACTGTGTTCGCCCTTGCGCCGTTTTCCCCGATCCGCTCCGCACACTTTCCCGGCACTTGCGGAATGGATCCTCGGGTCAAGCCCGAGGATGACACGGCGGGCGGTCAGGCTCAGCGCAAGACGGCCGGCGTTGCCGAATGTACTAGCCCACAGAGCCTTCGAGCGAAATCCCGATCAGCTTCTGCGCCTCGACCGCAAACTCCATCGGCAGTTCCTGAATAACTTCGCGGACGAAGCCGTTGACGATCAGGGCGATTGCCTCTTCTTCGGGAATGCCGCGCTGCATGCAGTAGAACAGCTGGTCCTCGGAAATCTTCGAGGTCGTCGCCTCGTGCTCGAAACGGGCCGATGAATTTCCGGCCTCGATGTAGGGCACGGTGTGGGCGCCGCATTTGTCGCCGATCAGCAGGCTGTCGCACTGGGTGAAGTTGCGCGCGTTTTCCGCCTTGCGGTGGGCTGCGACCTGACCGCGATAGGTATTGTTGGAAAAGCCCGCCGAAATGCCCTTGGAGATGATCCGGCTCGACGTGTTCTTGCCGAGATGGGTCATCTTGGTGCCCGAGTCGATCTGCTGATGGCCGTTGGAGACGGCAATCGAGTAGAACTCGCCGCGGGAATTGTCGCCGCGCAGCAGGCAGGAAGGATATTTCCAGGTGATCGCCGAACCGGTCTCGACCTGGGTCCAGGAAATCTTGGAATTATCGCCCCGGCAATCGCCGCGCTTGGTGACGAAGTTGTAGATGCCGCCCTTGCCCTCGGCATCGCCGGGGAACCAGTTCTGGACCGTGGAATACTTAATTTCGGCATCATCCAGCGCCACCAGTTCGACGACGGCGGCGTGCAGCTGGTTTTCATCGCGCTGCGGCGCGGTGCAGCCTTCCAGATAGGAGACGTAAGCCCCTTCTTCGGCGATGATCAGCGTGCGCTCGAACTGGCCGGTGTTCTTCTCGTTGATGCGGAAATAGGTCGAAAGCTCCATCGGGCAGCGAACGCCCTTGGGCACGAAGACGAAGGAGCCATCGGTAAACACCGCCGAATTCAGCGCGGCATAGAAATTGTCAGCGCGCGGCACGACGGAGCCCAGATATTTCTTCACCAGATCCGGATATTCGCGGATCGCCTCCGAAATCGACATGAAGATCACGCCGGCCTTGGCGAGCTCCTTCTTGAAGGTGGTGACGACCGAGACCGAGTCGAACACGGCATCGACGGCAACCCTATTGGACTGGTGCTGCTTGTCTTCGACGCCCGCCAGGATTTCCTGCTCCTGCAGCGGAATACCGAGCTTTTCGTAGGTCGCCAGCAATTCCGGATCGACCTCGTCCAGCGTTTTCGGGCCGGTGACCGATTTCGGTGCAGCGTAATAGTAGAGGTCGTTGAAATCGATTTTCGGGTAGCTCACCCGCGCCCAGCTCGGCTCTTCCATATTGAGCCAGCGCTGATAGGCGGCCAGACGCCATTCCAGCATCCAGTCGGGTTCACCCTTCTTGTGGGAAATGAAACGGATGATGTCCTCGGACAGGCCCTTGGGCGCCTTGTCCACTTCAATCATCGTTTCGAAACCGTATTTGTACTGATCGACGTCGATCTCGGCAACCTGATCGACGGTTTCCTTAACGGCAACCATATGTTCACTCCACTCATGACCGGGTTCAAGGCCCGGCGGTTCACGTGTACCAAAGCGGCTATACCGCTTTATGTAATCAAAGCTGGCGGGATTTGCACCCCGTCCTGCCTGCGTTTTGTCAATTCTTCAGGCCGCTGCGTCCGACAGCTTCCTGCGACCGGCAATCTTTGCAAACGCGTCGATTGCCCTGTCGATATCTTCCTGCGTTGTCGACCAGCCAAGCGAGATGCGCAGCGCGCCCAGGCGCGGATCGCGGCCCATGGCCTTCAGCACATGGCTTTCACCAACCTTGCCGGATGAACAGGCTGAACCCGCCGACAGCGCGATCCCTTCCAGATCGAAGGCGATCTGGCCGGTTTCCGCCTTCAGGCCCGGCAGGGTGAAAGCGCAGGTATTGGCAACGCGTTCGGTGTTTTCGCCATAAATGACGACGTCGGGCGCGGCCTTGCGCATACCGGTCTCCAACCGCTCCCTGAGGGCTGCAATGCGTGCATTGCGTTCACCGAGCCCCTCGGCAGCAAAGGCAGCGGCGGCACCAAAACCCATGATGCCGGCAATATTTTCCGTGCCGGAGCGGTGGCCCTTCTCGTGACCGCCGCCGCGCACCAGCGGCGCCGGCATCAGCGTTTCACCGCGTGAGACAAGCGCGCCGACACCCTTGGGACCGCCGATCTTGTGCGACGAGACGATCAGGAAATCGGCGTCGAGCGCTTCCGGTGAGACGGGAATGCGCCCGGCAGCCTGCACCGCATCGACCACCAGAAGGCCGCCATGGGCATGCACGATTTTCGCCGCTTCTGCCACCGGCTGGACAATGCCGGTCTCGCTGTTGACCAGCATGATTGCAACCATCGGAAGCCCGGCCTCGGTCTTGTGGCCGGCCAGCAGCTGTTCCAGCGCATCGAGCCTGACAACGCCATCCGCGCTTACGGGAATTTCATGGCGCATTTCTGCGGGAAATCGCCCGCCCTCATGAACGGCCGGATGCTCGATTGCGGAGACATAAAGACCGCCGAGACGCACCGGGCTGCGGCCCATGCGGAAATCCGGCGTCAAAACGGCATTGGCCGCCTCGGTCGCACCGGAGGTAAAGACCACATGCTCGGCAGCAGCGCCAACCAGTTCGCCCACCTGCCGGCGGGCTTTGTCGATGGCCGCACGCGCGGCCCGCCCTTCCCGGTGAACGGATGACGGATTGCCGGCAAGATCCATAGCCTCGAGCACAGCGGCGCGGGCTTCCGGCAGAAGCTTCGCAGTCGCATTCCAGTCAAGATATATCCTGTCGGTGCTCATAACGGCCTTATTTCGGCAGGCAATGGCGGCCCACGACGCATTTTCCTTGAAATCACTGCTCTGCTTGGCCTATTTGAGCCTTCAGCAAGAGATGACTTCTGTTTTTCGAACCATTCTAAACTGCTTTTAGGAAAGCTGAGCCAATTAGTCAAGTCAATGCGACTTGCGCAAGCGGTCTTGAAAGTTTGAACCGATTTTTCCGGAGAGCCAATGCCTGAAGTGATTTTCAACGGACCGGCCGGTCGCCTTGAAGGCCGCTACCAGCCGTCCAAGGAGAAGAACGCCCCGATCGCCATCGTCCTGCACCCGCATCCGCGTTTCGGCGGCACGATGAACAATCCGATCGTCTACGAGCTCTTCTACATGTTCCAGAAGCGCGGCTTCACCACGCTGCGCTTCAATTTCCGCGGCATCGGCCGCAGCCAGGGCGAATTCGACCATGGCTCGGGCGAACTTTCGGATGCGGCGGCAGCGCTCGACTGGGTGCAGAGCCTGCACCCCGATTCGAAGAATTGCTGGGTCGCCGGCTATTCCTTCGGCTCATGGATCGGTATGCAGCTTCTGATGCGCCGGCCGGAGATCGAGGGCTTCATGTCGATTTCGCCGCAGCCGAACATCTACGACTTCTCGTTCCTGGCCCCCTGCCCCTCTTCCGGCCTGATCATCCATGGCGACGCCGACAAGGTTTCGCCGCAGCGCGACGTGAACGGTCTGGTCGAAAAGCTGAAGACCCAGAAGGGCATTCTGATCACCCAGAAGGTGGTGCCGGGCGCCAACCACTTCTTCTCCGGCCGGAACGAGGACCTGCTCGCCGAATGCGAGGACTATCTCGACCGCCGCCTGGACGGTGAACTCGTCCCGGAACCGGCGCCGAAGCGGATCAGGTGATTTTCGTCTGACGCTGCCAACGGCCTGAAAGCCTTTTGCGCGATAAAGGCCGAGCCCGCACCGTATCACCAAATCAGCAGCCGGCGGGATCATGACCGATCCCGCCGGCTTTCCTTTCCTGCGTTTTCCCTCTTGACCTTGACGCTAGTGTCAAGGGGATAGCGCTGCCGTTCCATGGTCATGCAGGCATGCAGGACCGGCTCACGGAAAGGTTTGAAAACATGTTTGAAGAAAATGACTGGCAGGGCAAAATTGCCATCGTAACGGGCGGCAGCGCCGGCATCGGAAAGGCCACCGCACTGGCGCTGGCCGAACGCGGCGCGAATGTCGTCATAACGGGCCGCAATCAGGCGCGGCTCGATGCCATTGTCGGCGCCAATGACCGGATTGCCGCCGTTCAGGCCGGCAGCAGCGATCCCGCAAGCGCGGCCCGCATTGTCAAAGCCGCGCTCAGCCGCTGGGGCCGGCTCGATCTGGTCGTCAACAATGCCGGCGCCGGCAAGCCATTGCCGATCGACGCCTATGACGCGGAAACACTCACCGAAATCAACGCCGTCAACATCATGGCCCCGTCCCTGCTGGTCAAAGAGGCGGTTCCGGCATTGCGGGAAACCCGGGGTGCCATCGTCAACATCACCACCGCCGTTTCCGCCCGCGCCGCGCCGATGCTGGCGCATTATGCCGCCACCAAGGCAGCGCTTGAACACCTGACCCGGTCCTGGGCCGTGGAACTCGCCGCCGACGGCATCCGCGTGAACGCGGTTGCCCCCGGCCCGGTCAAGAGCAACGCATTGACGGGCATGATGGGGCTCACGCCGGAAATGGCGGCTTCGGTCGAGCAACAGGAGGCGGCGCAGATCCCGCTCGGCCGCCGCGGCGAGACCAACGATATTGCGCCGTGGATATTGCATCTGGGCGGTTCGGCCAATGCATGGGTCACCGGCCAGATCGTCACGGTGGATGGCGGCTGGTCTCAGCGCGGCTGACATTGCCGGGCCAGCGCCGCAAAACCGGATGCGTGATCCCTTGACTTCAAGGCCGGACATTAACATCTGTGTCAATGTTGAAGGCGGCCGCAAAGGCGCCGCTCCAGTGCTGGAAGAAGCAGACATGCAGATCAAGGAAGCCGCCGAAACGCTCGGGATCACGCAACGGATGTTGCGCCACTATGAAAATGCGGGCCTCATGGACGCCCGCCGATCGGAAAACGGGTATCGCATTTACAGCGACGCTGATCTGCGCCGCGCCGCCCGCATCCGCGATCTTATCGAAACCGGCTTTTCCACCCGCGAGGTGCGCCTGATGGCGGCCTGTCTTTCCGACGAAGGTTCAGGCCCCTGCGCGGGCGGTATCGCCCAGCTGCAGGACAAGCTCGACCATATCGACCGGTTGCGCGCCGATCTCGATCACCGCCGACAGGCCGTCCTCGATCGCATCGCCACATTGCGCGCCGCGCTGCCGGAAGCCGGCGAAAGGCAGAATGCGCAAGCTTGACCGCGTTGCCGATTGCAGTCCGCATGGCGTGCAAGGCGGATCAGGTCTTTGATACCGTTTCTGTTTGCCGTGTCCGGGAAATCTCCCGCTCGCTTTCGATCACGGCAGGCGCGGGAAGCGCGAAAGCTGCTCCGGAATGCCCGAACTACCCGAGACTGTCAGGCAATAGGTGGCGTTCGGCCGCCAAAACAGGTGCACACGAACGAAAAACCGTGCTAAAGGCCGCGCGTCCGCATTCAAGCAACCGAAGATAGATCCATGTCGAAGTTCAAATCCGAATTCCTGCACACACTTTCCGAGCGCGGTTTCATCCAGCAGATCTCCGATGAAACCGGCCTTGATGACCTTCTGTCGAAGGAGCAGGTGACGGCCTATATCGGCTTCGATCCGACCGCGCCGAGCCTGCATGCCGGCTCGCTGATCCAGATCATGATGCTGCACTGGTTCCAGAAGACCGGTCACCGGCCGATTTCGCTGATGGGCGGCGGCACCGGCATGGTCGGCGACCCGTCCTTCAAGGACGAGGCCCGCAAGCTGATGACCGTCGACATGATCGAGGACAATATTGCCTCGATCCAGCGCGTCTTCGCCAATTACATCGATTATGACCGCGCCGATGTACCGGCGCTGATGATCAACAATGCCGAATGGCTGCGCGACATCAACTACCTGGAATTCCTGCGCGATGTCGGCCGGCATTTCTCGGTCAACCGCATGCTGTCGTTCGAGAGCGTGAAGACGCGGCTTGACCGCGAGCAATCGCTGTCCTTCCTCGAATTCAATTACATGATCCTGCAGGCCTACGACTTCGTCGAGCTTTACAGGAATTATGGCTGCCGCCTGCAGATGGGCGGTTCGGACCAGTGGGGCAATATCGTCAACGGCATCGATCTCGGCCACCGCATGGATGCACCGCAGCTTTACGCCCTGACGGCACCGCTTCTGACCACGGCTTCCGGCGCCAAGATGGGCAAGTCCGCCAATGGCGCCATCTGGCTCAACCCGGACATGCTGGGGCCTTACGATTTCTGGCAGTTCTGGCGCAACACCGAAGACGCCGATGTCGGTCGTTTCCTGAAGCTCTACACCACCCTGCCGATGGACGAGGTCGCACGCCTCTCAGCTCTCGGCGGTTCGGAGATCAACGAGGTCAAGAAAATCCTCGCCACCGAAGTGACCGCCATGCTGCATGGTCGTCAGGCGGCAGAAGAGGCGGCCGAGACAGCGCGCAAGACCTTCGAGGAAGGCGCGCTTGCCGCCAATCTTCCGACCATCGAGATCGCCGCATCGGATATTCAGGCCGGGATCGGCATTCTCACGCTTCTGGGCAAGGCAGGCCTTGCCGGCTCCAACGGCGAAGCCCGCCGTCACGTCAAGGGCGGCGCGGTGAAGCTCAACGACAAGGGCGTCTCCGACGAGCGCATGGCCGTCGGCACCGATGCCATCACCGAAGACGGCGTCATCAAGCTCTCGCTCGGCAAGAAAAAGCACATTCTGATCAAGCCGGTCTGAACCGAAGCCGTTCAGACGGCTCATTAAAATCAGGAAAAATACCCAGAATCCCGGTCTCGCGATCGGGATTTTTTTATTTTATATTTTACTTAAAAACAAAAGTATAAATAAAAGTAATATACAATTTAATATTACAAATGATGTTGATTTATTTAAAATGTGGCTTTACCCATACCAATACGAAGGAAATATAAGAATACAGAAAGACAATCCTTGGAGGGCGCGCGCAGAGGGTATTTTCACTTCACCAATCCGGGGGACATTACGTGAAAACTGCGAAGCCAGAGAGAACCCGCCTGAAGCATCAGGCCATGCTGACGGCATCACCGCTCGCACTAGCGGCAACACTGCTGTTTATCGAATACGGCGAGGCGAATGCGACAGGCTGCCTTGTCAACGGCAATGCTGCAACCGAGGCCGTCACCGTGACCTGCAATACCTCCAATGATCCGTCCGATACGCCGGTATCAACCGGTGACTTCAACGACACCATGAATGTCGAGGACAATGTCGCCGTCAAAACGATCCGCACCCTTGATGGCAATGACAGCGTTACCATGAGCTGCGGCGCGACAGTTGGACAATCCATCGCCGGCAACGCCAACGCGATCAATATGGGCGACGGCAATGACACACTGACACTGACGGGAAATGCCGAAACCTACGGCGTTGTCGTTATGGGTGACGGAGACGATACGGCCCGTATCGGCGGCAATGCCGTTATCGGCGTGAACAGGACACGCGCCTTCCAGACGAGCCTCGACATGGGCGATGGAAACAATTCGGTTGTCGTTACCGAAGACGCGCGCGTGTCAGCACTGCTGCAACTGGGCAGCGGCAACGACACGGTGGTCATCGAAAGCGGAGAGGTCAACCGTATCCGCGACGATGGCGGCATTGATCACTTCACCATCAATGGCGGCAGTGTCACGCGTATCGGCCATGCCTTTGACAATCAGCGGGCGTCCGGCGGCGATACGCTGGTGATGAACGGCGGAACGCTGGGTGTTTATTCCGGCAGCGGCGATCGCGATTCCGTCACGCTCTACGGAGGCACCGCGCAGACAATCAACGGCGGCGGCGGAAACGATGTCATCATCCTGGACGGCACCGAAGTGACCGGGTTTTTGCGTGGCGGCTGGGACCTCGGTTCGGAAGATGACGCAGACGAAATCCATCTCCTGTCAGGCAGCGTCGGGCGATCCGTTCTGGGCGAGAAAGGCGCAGACCACATTGTCATCGACGGCGCGGCCATCGGTGAAGGCGTGACCGGCGATTCGGCGGTCCTGTTCCAGGGCAATCCGATTGACGACACGGTGAGCGACGACCTGATTGAATGGAAATCAGGCTCCATCGGAACGGAAGACGCCCCCGGTTATGTGGCCGGCGGCGGCGGTTCGGACACCATCATCATTTCCGCCAGCGAATATAACGGCACCCAGGAGATTACCGGCGCCTCTTATGACTGGATCAACGGCATGCCTGTCCATCAGGACGACGGACCGCAGCAGGATGAACTGACGCTGCAGGGCCTGACGGTCTCGACAGACGCCGGCCTTGTGACGCACTGGGAGAAAATCACCTTGCAGGATTCCGATTTCACCGTTTCGGGCAGCAGCTGGAGTGTCTCCCAAACTGACGGAAACGGGATATTCCTGAACCGATCTTCGCTGCACTTCGATCCCGATGCCACGATTGCCAGCAACCTGACGGCGACGGAAAACAGCACGGTCGATCTTGCATCCGGCACCACGCTTGACGGCAATCTTTCTTCCGTCAACAGCGCCGTTACCTTCGGCGATGGCGCGTCCTTGACCGGAAACGCCACGATCAGCGGCGGCACGTTTACGGCCGGCAATGGCTTTTTCGTCGGCGGCGACAGCTCTTTCACCGACAAGAGCCGCGTTACCCTTGGCAACAGGGCGGCGTTTGCGGGCAACATCCAGGTTTCAGACAGCACAGTGAACTTCGCCAACCAGTCATCGGTCTCCGGCAATCTGCGCAATGACGGCACCTTGAGCATGCAGGACGGCGCTGCAGGCGACCTTCTGACGGTCAGCGGCACCTATTCGGGCAATGGTATATTGCTGATGGATATCGACCCGGACACCGGAAGCGCCGACAGCCTGACCGTCGGGCATGTCGGCAGCGGCTCCAGCTATATCCAGGTCAGCCCCGTCTACACCGATGTGTTGCCGGGCCCGGATTCCAAATGGCAACTGGTGAGCGTTACCGACGGCAGCGGCACACCGGACTCCTTCCTGCTTGAAGGCGGGGATGCCGAACTCGGCGCCTATCTCTACAATCTGGATTTCGAAAACGGCACGTTCGTTCTTCAAAACACTGGCAGGTTTGCGCCTGCGGCTTCGCTATATGAAGTCTACCCGCAGGTGCTTCTGTCTCTTTCACGGATGAGCTCGCTCAACACCCGCGTCGGCAACCGCTACTGGAATGACGACAGCGCAACCCCTGCGACCGTCACAGCCTATTCGGAAAGCCCGGAAGACGACGAGACCCCCTTCCCGGTGACCGACACAGGTGTTCCGGTGATCGGCCAAAGCAGCGTCTGGGGCAGGATCGGCGGCGCCCGCAGTCACGTTGAGCCGACGATATCCTCCACCGGCACCACCTACGATCTGGACCGTTTCGAGCTGGATGCCGGCGTCGACGGGCTGCTGGCCGACACCGCCGACGGCAGACTGATCGGCGGCATCACCGCGCATTATGTCCACGGTGCGACCGATACATCCTCCCCCTCCGGCGACGGATCGATCGATACCGACGGCTACGGCTTCGGCGGAACACTGACCTGGTATGGTCTCAACGGCTTTTATGCCGATGGCCAGGCCGAACTGACCTGGTATGATTCCGACCTGGAGACCAAACGCGACGGGGTGTTTGAAAGCGGCGCTTCGGCTTTCGGATACGGCCTGTCCATCGAAGCGGGCCAGCGGATTGCCCTTCAGGACAAGCTGACCCTGACGCCGCAAGCCCAGTTGCAATATTCAGCAATCGATTTTGACGATTTCACCGACAGTCTCGGCTCACAGATTTCCCTGCGCAGTGGCGATCAGTTTCTGGGCCGCATCGGCCTGATGCTCGACAGGGAATCGGTCTGGACCGACGCGATGGGCGAGACAAGGCGGAGCAGCGGCTATGGCATCATCAATGTCTATCACGACTTCAGCGATGACACCGAGGTCCGCGTCTCGCAGGCGAACCTGACGTCGGAGCTTGACGACTGGACCGGCGAAATCGGCTTCGGCGGCACCTACCAGTGGGACGACAGCAAATATGTCGTATACGGGGAAATCAGCCTTGCCTCCGGTCTGGAAAGCTTTGGGGATTTCTATGCATTCGGCGGCAATATCGGCCTTAGCGTCCGCTGGTAAAGCGGCAAGAGAACCGGGCGCGCTGCAGCTTTGAGCGGCGGGACAGGACGCGGCGGCGCGGCAACGCGCCCCGCAGGGTTCTCTACTGAAACTCGAAGATCTTGCGGAACACGCCGGGGGCGATGGCGGAAAGCGGATTGACCACCAGATCGGGGTCGGCGGTCTTTCCGGTCAGCTTGAAGGTAATCCCGAACAGGCCCTTGTCGTTCCCGTTGCCGAGTAGCGGCCCGAAAAGCGGAATTTCCGCAAAGATCCGGTTCAGTCCATAGGCGGGCATGAAGGTGCCGGTCATGTCGATATTGCCGGCGGCATCCCGCACCACGCCCTTGAAGGTCGCGCCCACCTGATCACCCCGGACAAAGGCATCGGAGACCTGCAGAACCCCGTCGGAAAGATCGATCACGGCCTGAGCTCGCTGGAAGCGCTGTTCGGTCTCGTTGATCTGGTTGCTGTAGGTGGCATTCAGGCTCTTGCCGTTGGCCCCCGTCGGCGAGGACAGCAGTTGCTTCAGCTGCTCTTCGTTGAGCAGGCGGAATTCTGCAAGGTTGAGCAGGCCATGCCAGCCGGCGCTGGTTTCGATCATGTTGAGATCGAGCGTGCCGCCGGTCATCTTCTGGTAAACACCGAGAAAGCGCAGCAGCGAACCGGTGCCCGAGGTTCTGACGGAAACGGTCTTGGCGCCATCTTCGGCACCGAGATCGACGATGACGGGCTGCCCCGTCGCCGTTGTCGCCGAAAGCGAACCGGAGGCAAGATCGCCGCGCCGCACCACAAGATCGCCGGCAACGCCGGAAAGCTGGCGGCCGCCCCCGCCGGAAACGCGGGCGATATCGAAATGAACGCGGGCATCGCCTGTACCGCTTGCCGCTGAGCCGCCGCCCGTATTGCCGTTGCCTGCAATCAGATTGTCGAGCAGCGGGCTCGCCATGAGGCTCCGGCCGGTGACGACAACATCGAGGCCACTCTGCTCACGCTGGATGGCGACATTGATATCGTCGCCTTCCGACAGCGCGACATGGGTCAGCGTGGTCGACAGCAGGCCGTCCTTGTCGATTTTCACCTGCCCGCGGGCCGACAATCCGCTCCCCGTGAGCTGCAGATCATCGAGCACGGTCACGTCGTTTTCGTCCTTGCGAAGATGGAAAGACAATGTGGCCGGCACACCGCCGGGCTTTTGCCATCCCAGCCACGGCAGAGACAGAACCGTGCGCTTCAGATCAAGCGTGACCAGGCTGCCGTCATCCTCATTCTCCATCGTCATCGCAATCGGGCCGCTGACATAGCTGCCGAGGCCGGGCGCAAGTTTTTCGCGCTGGCTGTCATCAAGATCAGCGGCAAGCCAGAGCGCCGTTTCCGAACCGTCCCCTGCCCCCAGCGGCATGCTCCACTTGATATCGAGCGGCACGCCATTCGCGCTTCCCTCACCCTCGAAGGCAAGACGATCGGGAATCACCTCCAGCAGGCCGGCGAGATCGGAAACCGCATAACCGCTGACCGGCTTTTGCAGTTTGCCCTCCTTCACATCCGCAACCACACTCCAGCTCGGCGGCAGCGGCCCGGGGACATCAAGGGGGAAACTCGCCTTGACGTTGACATCGGCTAACCCGGTGAAATCGTCCGGGGTAAAATCCGTGCCATTGAGCGCGTTGATCGGCGGGGCTGCGGCCAGCGTGACAAGATTGCCAAGCGAACCGGAAAGCACGACATCCATCTGCCCGATCAGCGGCTTGGTATGACTGTCGGCAATTGCGAAAGTCCCCTCGCTCAGCTTTAGGGTCTGCCCCTTGCCGACCGTTATGGCGCCCTCCTCGATGTCGACATCGACGCTGCCGCCATTGATTTTCACCCGGGCGTCGCTCTGGTTGACGTCGGGGAACTTGTTGTTGAGCGTGATGCGGGTGTCGTCGATGTCAAAGGCGATGTTGAGT
This sequence comes from Martelella mangrovi, assembly GCF_040545495.1. Lineage (NCBI taxonomy): Bacteria > Pseudomonadati > Pseudomonadota > Alphaproteobacteria > Hyphomicrobiales > Aurantimonadaceae > Martelella > Martelella mangrovi. Next base: position 341,938 of record NZ_JBEPLY010000003.1, on the reverse strand, counting down.
TCGGTTTCATCGAGATTGACCGGAATGCCCGGCCCCTCGAGGCGCCCTTCCGGCAGGTAAACGGCGATATCGCCATTGGTCACCACGCCGCCATGCAGGTTCTTGCTGACCCATTCGCGCGGTTTGCGCGCAATCCAGAACGGCCACAGCTGCTTGACCGCCTCGGTATCCATGCGCTCGATCCGCGCGCCGAAGCTGAGTTCCGGGCTGGCATCGCCGAAAACGGCCTTGAACGAGGCTGCCATGATGCCCTGCGGTGAACTGACGGCGATATCATCGAGCAGCAGCCGCGGATTTTCCGACTGATACTCGCCGGTGAACTTGGCATCGAAGATCAGCGGCGGCAGGCCCGGCTCGCGCGATTTGAACCGACCGCCGCGCACCAGAACGTCAAGCGCATACCCCGCCTCCTCGGCATTGGGCCTGAACCGGTCGAGATCCAGTATTCCTGCGGTGAAGGGGAACCGGCTTCCGTCGAAATCGATCGAAGAATCAGTGAGTTCTATCGACTGCTTGGCTGTATCGTAGGTCAGGTTGAGACGCGCATCGGAAAACGGACGCGCTATAGAATCGGCAACGAAGCGCCCGTCCGACACTTCGACCTCGGCGACCACGCCCGGCAGTCCGTCCGGGGCTGCCCGCGTCAGCGCAATCGCCATATCGGCCGTTCCCTCGACCCCCAGGACGGCATCGCCGTCCTGGTCCCTACGCAACAGAAACGGCGTCAGCCCGACATTGCGGACCTCGGCCTGGAGGCTTTTGGTGCGGCCGCGCTCGGCAATCGCCTCGAGTGAGAAACCGGTCACCGTATTGTCGAGCGAAACCTCGCCGTCAATTCGCAGGACGTCGTCGGGCAACAGGTTCAGATTGATGTCGCGAATATCGACCGAGACGTTTTTTCCCGGAGACGCGCTGCCGACGGGAAAGGCAATATTGCTCAGGCGGATTGACCGGGTTTCGGCAGCCCTGAGGATCCCCCGCGCAAAATCGGTCCGCGAGAAAATCTGCTCGACCAGAACCGGCAGGCTGTCAACGCGGTGGTCCGTCAGGCTGAAGGTGCCGGTCGAGGGCAAAGCCGAAGAATCGACGTCGATATCATCGGCGCGAACCGAACTTACGGAAATCTGGCCGCGCGCGAGACTGACCGGATCAATCGCAAAACTGAGAACGCCGATGGAAGCAAGCTGCTTCTCGTTCGGCCCGATCAGGTTCACACCGCTGACATTGAGCCGGAGCGACAGCCCGGCGCCCAGCCGCAGCGCTGCCGCATCGACGCGCGCGCTATAGCCCTCCGGCATGGCCGTACCGATCTGCTCATTGGCCTTTGCGGCCAGAAAACGGTCCAGAGAGCCGCTTTCGATGATATAGAACGCAACAGCGCATAAAATGGCGAGGACAAGAACGGTGAACAGAAACAACCGGGCACAGGCATGCGGGAGCCTGTGATGGGGGCGCGTGTGAACGATATGGGGATCGCTGGTTTGTGCCGACGGCATGCGATGGAGCGCAACGCGCTCACGCCTGCCAAAACGCGTGCGCTCTCCGCGAATAAAGGATTCTTTGTCGTTCCTGTCGTTCAAATTCGCCCCGACAAACGGTAATTCAGAGATCAAAGGGACGTCCGGCGCGAATCCCTCCAGGCATGTTTGCGATCATTGCGATGAAACATGGCACTGGCAAGCAGACAAACGACGCTGACGCTCTTTGTGTTGTGCCATACATAAAGAATTCGGCTTGAACATGATATGAACAAGGAGTGCTGTTGATGAACGACGTGAAAGAGGGTGAAAAGGCCCCGAATTTTTCCATGCCGGTTTCCGATGGGCGCACTGTCTCGCTTGCCGATGTCAAAGGCAAATCGCTGGTGCTTTATTTCTACCCCAAGGACAACACCAAGGGCTGCACGGTCGAGGCCATCGCGTTTTCGGCCCTTGCCGATGAATTCGCCAGTGCCGGCGCCATCATCATCGGCGTTTCGTCCGATACGCTGGAAAGCCATGCCCGCTTCGAAAAAAAGCACGACCTGACCGTGCTTCTCGGCTCCGACGAGGACCACGCCGTGGCGCAGGCCTATGGCGTGTGGAAGGAGAAAAACATGTATGGCCGCAAGTTCATGGGCATCGAGCGTTCGACTTTCCTGATTGCCCCGGATGGCACCGTCCGCAGGGTCTGGCGCAAGGTCAAGGTGGACGGTCATGCAGAAGCGGTTCTGGCCGCGCTCAGGGACGAAGCCTGACAAACGCCGCCGACGGCAACAAAACAATACAAAAAAAGGCCCGGAAGCCCCGATACTTCCGGGTTTTCTTGACTCACGCTCCGTTTGATACTATCCCGCCCTCGTAAAAGCGAAGGCGGCCAAGGATCCGTCTATTTGTCAACGACAACACGGAACACGTTTCCCTTTGACCTCATTCTCAGATCTTGGGCTCAGTCCCAAAGTACTTTCTGCTGTGACCGAAGCCGGTTATAGCGAGCCGACTCCCATTCAGGAAGGCGCGATACCGCACGCGCTGACGCGCCGCGATGTCTGCGGCATCGCCCAGACCGGCACGGGCAAGACCGCCTCTTTCGTGCTGCCGATGCTCACGCTTCTGGAGCGCGGGCGGGCACGGGCACGCATGCCCCGCACGCTGATTCTCGAGCCGACCCGTGAGCTTGCGGCCCAGGTGGCCGAAAACTTCGACAAATACGGCAAGAACCACAAGCTTAACGTTGCGCTGCTGATCGGCGGCGTTTCCTTCGACGAGCAGGACCGCAAGATTGAGCGCGGCGCCGATGTGCTGATTGCAACGCCCGGACGGCTGCTTGATCATACCGAACGCGGCAAGCTGCTGATGACGGGCGTCGAAATCCTCGTCATCGACGAAGCCGACCGCATGCTCGACATGGGCTTCATCCCTGACATCGAACGGATCGCCAAGATTATTCCGTTTACACGCCAGACACTGTTCTTCTCGGCCACCATGCCGCCGGAAATCCAGAAACTGGCCGATCGGTTCCTGCAGAACCCGGTCCGCGTCGAAGTCGCGCCGCCGTCTTCCACCGCTGCAACGGTCGAGCAGAAGCTGGTTGCCTCGAAGGGCAAGGACTACGAGAAGCGCGAAACGCTGCGCTCGATCATCAACCAGCAGGACGATTTGAAGAACGCGATCATCTTCTGCAACAGAAAGAAGTCGGTCGCCGACCTTCTGCGTTCGCTACAGCGCCATGAATATGCCTGCGGCGCGCTGCACGGCGACATGGACCAGCATTCGCGCACCACGATCCTGCAGAACTTCCGCGACGGCAAGCTGCCGCTGCTGGTGGCCTCCGACGTCGCCGCGCGCGGTCTTGACATCCCGGACGTCAGCCACGTCTTCAACTATGACGTACCGATCCACGCCGAGGACTATGTACACCGCATCGGTCGTACGGGCCGCGCAGGACGCAAGGGCAAGGCCTTCACCATTGCTACATCGAAGGATACCAAATTCGTGGACGCAATCGAAAAGCTGATCGACCGCAAGATCGAGTGGCTTGATGGCACGCCCTCCTCTCTTGGAGCGGAAGACAGCAGCGAAAAGCCGGAACCGCGTGCTCGCCGCAGCGGCAAGAAGCAACAGGCCCCGTCTGCGGCAACCGACAAGGACGAGCCGAAAGCAGCGCCCCAGCAGGACAATCGCGCCCCCCGGCCGAAAAATACCGCGAACGGCAGCAGCAGCAAGCCTGCCAATGACGACCGCAGGCGCTCACGCCGCCGCGATCGTGATGACGAACCGACGCCGGTGGGCTTCGGCGACGACATCCCCGCCTTCATGCTGATCGGCGCCAAAAACTGATTTCAGCTGGAAGCCAGATGCTTTTGGCCGCTGAAAATCATGCGCGCCAAAAGCAACCGAGACGAGAAAGAGCCGCACTTCCTGGGAACGAAGCGCGGCTCTAATTGTGCAGATAATCAGCTCGTTTGATATCAATTGAATAAGACTAGAATGAAGTCACCTTCATCCAAAATTGATGTAGAATATGCTCTCAATAATCTTTCAATATAAGAATATTCTTAATTGAAGCTGCTTTTTTAGTCAACCCTGTTTTCTGGGCAATTTCAAGGCAACTATAACGCTCTGTAATTGCGCTGATAATACATCAGCGCCTCATCCTGAGTCCCGAGGCCCACACCGACAACCTCGCCGAGCAGGATCCAGTGGGTCGACATTTCCTTCGCCTCGATCAGGCGGCAGTCGAAACTGGCAAGCGCATTTTGCAGCACCGGCGCTCCACTGCCTTCAAAATGCCATTCGCCCATGGCGAAGCGTTCATCCGTCGACAGATTACCAAGACCCGAAAACGCATCGGCAAGCGCCTTATGCCGGGCGCCGAGCGTATTGAGAGCGAAATTGCCGCTTTCGAGAAAAATGGCGTTTTGCTGTTTCAGCCGGTTCACACAGGCAAGAACGGTGGGCGGAGCATCGGAAACCGAGCAGCAGGCGGTGGCGGTCACCCCGCGCATGGCGCCGCCATGCGCCGTCGTGATGATCTGGACATGACCGGCATAACGCGCCATCGCATCACGATAGGTCCGGGGAAACTGCTGGTCTTCATGCATGGTGATCGCAATACCGCTGAGATGGTGAAACAGACAAAAAGGAACCCCTCTTTTCCTTCTCCGGGTACTTACGGCGTTGCCCCGGCTTCTGGCAAGGGGTATGACTTGGTTAACGCGCAAGAGTGAGAACAAGACCCGTTATCATGCCATCATCCAAGGCCTTCCTTGCCCTTACCGCGATGTCGTTCAGTGCCGCCATGCCCGTTCTGGCGCAGCAGGAGACCGCCATCGGCGTCGTCGCGCCGCTGAGTGGTGACTATGCCGTGCTTGGGCAGCAGATGCTCGATGGTGCTCAGCTTGCAGCGCAAGACACCGGTGAAGTGCTGATTCCGGTCGACGAGAGCTGCGAGGACGGCAGTGGTGCGGCCGTTGCCGACGCACTGGCCGATGCCGGAGTGGCAATGGCGATCGGCTTTTTCTGCAGCGAGACCTTGCGCGGCGCCCTGCCCGGCCTTGCCGCCGCAGGCATTCCCGCCATGACTGTTTCCGTCCGGTCGTTGCCGCTGATGACCGATGCGCTCGACAATGACTGGCCGTTTTACCGCATGGCCCCGAACAGGCAGGACCAGATCGACGCTATCGTGGACCTGATCATGGACGAGTGGGTGGACGAACCGGTGGCGCTGATCGATGACGGCACGATCTATTATCGCGAACTGATCGGCGCCGTGCGAAACGCCATAGAAGCGCGCGGGCTGAAACCGGTCATCGTCGACACCTTCCGCCCCGCCCAGCAACAGCAGCTTTCGCTGGTGCGCCGCCTTGCCCAGGCCGGCGCCACCCATGTTCTGGTCGGCGGCACCCGCGGCGATATCGCCATCATCGACCGGGACGCGCGCGAACAGGGCGAACCGCTGACGCTTCTCGGCGATGATGGATTGCGCGCCGCCGAAACCGCCGTGCCGCTCGAAAACGGCGTGCTGGCAATCGCCCTTCCCGAATATGGCGCGCTTCCCCCTGCAGCCGATATCGCCGAACAGGCCATTGCCGACGGCATTGTGCCGGAAGGATATGTCGTTCCCGGCGCTGCGGCCGTTCAGGTGGCCAGCCAGGCGCTTGCAGCGGCAAACAGCGACGACGGCGGGCTTGAAGACGCGCTTTTGAACAACACGTTCAGCACGGCGACCGGTCCCGTCACCTTCACCGGGCAACACGAGCTTGCCGAAAACCCGTTCCTTCTCCTGCGCTGGCAGGACGATCAGTTTGTCCCTGTCTTCGACTCCGGTCGACAGTGAAGCGCCGGAGAAGCAAACACATCAAAAATGGGCCTGAATGGCCAGCATGAGGAATAGAGAAGTGAAACGTCCCCTGCGTATTGCGCCGTCGATCCTGTCCGCCGATTTCTCCAATCTCGGCGAAGACGTCAGAAAAGTTGTCGATGACGGCGCCGACTGGGTCCATCTCGACATCATGGATGGGCATTTCGTGCCGAATATCACCTTCGGGCCGCCGGTCGTCAAAGCCCTGCGCCGCCATACCGACGCGGTGTTCGACTGCCATTTGATGATCGCCCCCGCAGATCCCTATCTGGAAGCCTTTGCCAAGGCCGGCTGCGACATCATCACCGTCCATGAGGAAGCTGGCCCGCACCTGCATCGCTCGCTGCAGACGATCCGCAACCTCGGCAAGAAGGCGGGCGTTGCCCTGAACCCGGCAACGCCGGTCTCGATGATCGAACATGTGATCGACGATCTCGACCTGATCCTGATCATGACGGTCAATCCGGGCTTTGGCGGACAGAAATTCATCCCCGCCACGCTGCGCAAGATCGAACAGGCCCACGCGCTGATCGGCGACCGGCCAATCGATCTGGAAGTCGATGGCGGTATCGCGCCGGACACGGTCGGCGCCGTGACCAAGGCGGGCGCCAATGCGCTCGTCGCCGGCTCGGCGATTTTCGGCAAGGCCGAACAGGGCAGCTACCGTGCGCCGATGGAGGCCCTGCGCGCCGCCGAGGAATAAAACAGGAGGAAAGCATGTCGCAGTTCTTGTCATTCACCGGATTGGCGGCGGCGTTGTCGCTTTCGGCCTCGATTGCCGCCGCCGGCGATTTCTCCACCTTCACGCCGCTCGGTTTTTCCGATGACGGCCGGGTTTTCGCCTTTGAGGAATTCGGCGTGGAGGACGGCTCCGGCTTTCCCTATTCCAACATCTTCTTCATCGACACCGAACGCGACGCGTTTCTGGACGAAACGCCTTTCAGGGTGCGCGAAGAGGATGAGATGGCAACCATCAGCGCCGTGCGCGGCATCGCCGTCGGCGAGGCACTGCCGCTGATCCAGGACTATAACCTGCTGGACCACCCCGGCTGGCTTGCCGCCTTCAATCCGGTCACGGAGGAGGTCGAGGGCGACAACCGGACCATCCGCTATCGCGCCCACCCGAACCTGTCGCCTGTCAGCACGCTTACGCTCGAGACATTCGCGCTCGATCCGATTTCCGCCTGTGCCGCAATCACGCCGGATGCCCAGGGATTCCGGCTTTCCTATACCGATCCCGACGGCGAAACGCGCACGATCCATGAAGACAGCCGCATTCCGGCAAGTCGCAACTGCCCGACCGGCTACCGGCTGGGCGGCGTGATGACCTATCGCAACGGCGATGGTGACGCGGTCGATATCGCCCTGCTCACGGTCCTCAATTACGGCTTCGAGGGGCCGAACGGCCGCTGGATTGCGGTTCCCTTCGCCCCCTGAGCCGGTTTTGCGCCTTCCCGCCGTTTCCTTTGCGGAAAAAATGCTCTAGAGCGTGTCAGGCCTTGGAAAAGGCCCCGCCAGCAAGACTTGAACAAGGATCACTGCCCCGATGATACCGCGCTATTCCCGCCCGCAAATGACAGACATCTGGTCACCGGAAACCAAGTTCCGCATCTGGTTCGAGATCGAGGCGCACGCCTGCAATGCGCTGGCGGAAATCGGCGTGATCCCGGAAAGCGCGGCGAAGACCATCTGGGAAAAGGGCAACGCGGCAACGTTCGACGTGGCCCGCATCGATGAGATCGAGGCTGTCACCAAGCATGACGTCATCGCCTTTCTGACCCATCTGGCGGAAATCGTCGGGCCGGATGCCCGTTTCGTGCATCAGGGCATGACCTCGTCGGACGTGCTCGACACCTGTTTCAATGTTCAGCTGACCCGGGCAAGCGACCTGCTGCTTGCCGATCTCGACGGCCTGCTTGCCGCCCTGAAGCGCCGTGCCTTCGAGCACAAGGACACGATCACCATCGGACGCTCGCACGGCATTCATGCCGAGCCGACGACCTTCGGCATCAAGCTGGCGCAGGCCTATGCGGAATTTTCCCGCTGCCGGGACCGCCTCGTGGCCGCGCGCGAGGAGATCGCCACCTGCGCCATTTCGGGTGCAGTCGGCACCTTTGCCAATATCGATCCACGCGTGGAAGAGCATGTGGCAGACGCCATGGGGCTGAAGGCGGAGCCGGTCTCCACCCAGGTCATTCCGCGCGACCGTCATGCCATGTTCTTTGCGACCCTCGGCGTGATTGCCTCGTCGGTCGAACGGCTCGCGATTGAAATCCGCCACCTGCAGCGCACCGAAGTGCTGGAAGCGGAGGAATATTTCTCGCCCGGTCAGAAGGGCTCCTCGGCCATGCCGCACAAGCGCAATCCGGTGCTGACCGAAAACCTCACCGGTCTGGCCCGCATGGTGCGCGGCTACGCCCTGCCGGCAATGGAAAACGTCGCCCTCTGGCATGAGCGCGATATCTCTCATTCCTCCGTCGAACGCATGATCGGCCCCGACGCCACCGTAACGCTCGATTTCGCGCTGGCGCGGCTGACGGGCGTTGTCGACAAGCTGCTGGTCTATCCCGACCACATGATGGACAACCTCAACAAGTTCCGCGGTCTCGTGCATTCCCAGCGCGTGCTGCTGGCACTGACACAGGCCGGCGTTTCGCGCGAGGATGCCTATCGTCTCGTCCAGCGCAACGCCATGAAGGTGTGGGAAGAAGGCAAGGACTTTCTCGAGGAACTGCTGGCCGACGATGAAGTGACGGCGGCCCTTTCCGAAGACCAGATCCGTGAAAAATTCGACCTCGGCTACCACACCAAACATGCCGACACGATCTTCAAGCGGGTCTTCGGCGAAAGCTGATCCGCCACAAAGATCAGCCAACCAATCAGCCGCGTCCGGATTTTCCGGGCGCAGCCACCACAAGCGTCATGTGAATTGCCATGAAAATCTCCGAAACCGATATCCTGATTGTTCCCGGCTACAAGAATGCCGGGCCAGACCACTGGCAAAGCCGCTGGGAGCGCAAGCTCTCCACCGCACGGCGCGTGGAACAGGAAGCCTGGTCGAAGCCGGAGTGCGAGGACTGGATTGCGCGGCTTGCCGAGGAGGTGAACCGCGCCGAACGCCCCGTCGTTCTGGTCGCGCACTCGCTCGGTATTCCGACATCGGTTCTGGCGATCCCGCATTTCGAAAAACGCGTTGCCGGCGCGTTTTTCGTCGCCCCGCCGGAGGTCGACAATCCGAAGGTCAGGCCGAAACACATGATGACTTTCGGGCCCTACCCGCGTGACCCGCTGCCCTTCCCTTCAATCGTGATTGCCAGCCGCAACGACCCGTTCGGCCGTTTCGAGCCTGCCCGCGATATTGCCGGCGCCTGGGGTTCGGCGTTTTACGATATCGGCGAATCCGGCCATATCAACGACAAGGCAGGTTTCGGGCCCTGGCCGGAAGGCACGCTGATGTTCGGGCGCTTCGTGGCCGGTTTGCGCTGAACGCGCTTGTCCGGCTCCGGCCGCCATATCCCTCAAAAAACATGCGCCGACGCGTCTCCCCTGGCCGAGGCAATATTATCCATGGCTAATGGATGTAATTGACATTCTCCTTTCAACGATCACACTGGCGATGCGCGGGTGTTTGTGTGCGGGCACTCCGCGGGAGTGTTTGTGTGACGGAGAGCGAACCGGGCTGTAACGACCTGAAACATTCAAAACGGCGGAAACAAGCCGTGCTGTCTGTTCGTTCTCCAGTAAAGGGATGAGCGTTTGGCGAGGGATGAGACAAGTTCCTTTTTGTTGAGCGATGCCGAACTGGCTTTCGCAGTGGTGGAAAACTCGCCTCTGGCCATCGCGGTGCTGGACCTTGCCGGCCTGAAGGTTCTGGCCGCCAACCAGAATTTCAAGGCTCTGGCGCTGCAGGTCGTCCTTGAAGGCCAGAGCATTCTGAACTGTCTTCATGAAGATGATCACCAGCGGATGAAAGACCTCGTTGGACCGGCTTCCGGCCTTTCCGACAAACAGGCGAGACTTGAGCTGCGCCTCGCCCCCCATCCGGACGGACCATGGCGGTGGATGCTCGCATCGGCCACCATTTTACCGGAAAGCAGCGAAGGAGAGCCCGGCCGCGCTCTTGTCTACTTCACCGACATCGACGCCCAGAAGCGCCGCGAACTGCTCGAAAGCGAGCGGGCCCAGCGCTGGGACTACGCGCTCGTCAGTTCCGGTCTCGGGGTCTGGGATCACAATTATCGCACTCAGGAATTCTTCTACTCCCAGACATGGCGTACGCTGCGCGGCTACGATCCCGCCAGCCCCGTTCCCTTTTCCCGTACGCAGGAATGGCTTCAGCTCGTCCACCCCGAAGACAGGGATCATGTTGCCCACGCAATCGAGCGCCAGAAGGTTGGCGACCCCGATTACATGAATTTCGAATACCGGGAACGCCACGCCGACGGACACTGGATATGGATCGAATGCCGTGGCGACGCTGTCGAATATTTCCCGGATAGAAGACCGGCGCGCATTATCGGAACCGATCAGGACATCACGGAGCGCAAGAACGCCGAAGCCCTGCTCGCCCATACGCGCCAACGCCTGGAAATGGCTCTGGCGACCTCGAAGATCGGCATTTTCGAGCATGTCCGCAACAGCAGCATTGTCTACGCCGATCCTCGCATTTCGGAAATCTACGGTTTCGACGACCGGCCCGAAAGCTTTGAGATAAGACGTGCGCTCGATCTCATTCACCCGGATGACCTCAAGCGCATAATGACGATTTCGGAAAATCTGATCGTCAATCGCGAGCCGATGACGGCCGAATTCAGGGTCTACCGTGAAAACGACGGCGCATTGCGACATGTTCGCCACCTGATACGCCTTTACAACAGCGGAACGGACGATGAGAAGGTCATCGGAATAAACTGGGACGTCACAGAGGAAGTGCGGCTGCGTCAGGACCTTGTGACGGCAAAGCAACTGGCGGAAGCCCGCAATTTCGAGCTTGATCGTGCCAAGTCCGATATCGAACACGCGGCCCTGCACGATTATCTCACCTCACTGCCCAACCGGCGTTTTCTGGAGGATGAGCTGGAGCGCAGGGTCGGTGTGGCGGCCAAAACGGGCACAAAGGTTGCCCTGATGCAGTTCGACGTGGACGACTTCAAGGCCGTCAACAGCACCTATGGCCATGCCGCCGGCGACCGGGTTTTGCGCCATACGGCCAGAGTTCTTGTGGATATGTCCAAACATAATGATTTCGTCAGCCGCGTGGGCGGCGACGAATTCGCCATGATCGTCAGCTATGAAGACGAGACCGGCAAGCTCGAGCAAATGGCCAGACGGCTTCAGCTCGAGCTGGCAAAACCGCTTTCCTTCGACGATGTCCGTTTTCGCATCAGTGCCAGCATCGGCCTTGCCACCCAGGAAAATGAGGGGGAAAGCGACGCCGCATCGCTTCTAAGAGAAAGCGATCTCGCCCTGAAATCCGCCAAAGCGAAAGGCCAGGGGCAGATTGTGGTGTATTCGCCGGATATAAGGGCAACGCACACCACCGACCGAATGCCCTCCGACCGGTTGATGCAGGCAATCGATCAGGATGATTTCGTCCCGTTCTATCAGCCGCAATACGAGGCAGGCACACTTGAGCTGCACGGCATAGAGACCCTGGCGCGCTGGCGCCATGCCGACGGCAGTTTCGGCGAGCCAGCGAGTTTCATTCCGCTGGCTCAATCGCTCAACCTGATGAACATGATCGACGCCAGCATTCTGTCCCAGGCGCTCGAGGATCACAGTCACTGGCGTGAAACCGGACTAAACCCGCCGCGCCTGTCGCTCAACCTGTCGCCTCACCGGCTGAGCGATCCAGCCCTTATAACCTCGCTGCAGAAGATGGACCTGTCCGCAGGAACGCTCACCTTCGAACTGCTCGAGTCGATTTTCCTTGATGAGCAAGATGACGTCAGCGCCTACAATCTGCGGCAGATCCGCAGGCTGGGCATCAATATCGATGTCGATGATTTCGGCACCGGCTACACGTCGATCATCGGGCTTTTGAAGGTGGCCCCAAACGGGCTGAAAATCGCGCGGGAACTGGTGGCGCCGCTACCCCACTCACATGAGCAACGCGCGATCGTAAAATCCATTATCGAAATCGGAAAAACCCTGAATATCAAGATCATCGCCGAAGGCGTGGAGACCAGACAGCACGCGCGTATCCTCACGGATCTGGGATGTGACGTGCTGCAAGGATATTGGCTGGCCCGGCCATTGCCGGCGCAGGCGATGGAATCGCTTCTGCGCCGGAAAACCGTGGAGGCCTCTGCCTGACGGACAGCGTCGGCTCAGACGAGCCGGCTCTGTTCCAGGGCAGCGGCAATAAAGCTTGAAAACAGCGGATGCGGGGCAAGCGGCCGGCTCTTCAGTTCCGGATGATACTGCACGCCGATGAACCACGGATGATCGGCATATTCGATCGTCTCCGGCAGAATACCGTCAGGTGACGTTCCCGAAAACACCAGGCCGCAGGATTCCAGCTTTTCGCGATAGCCGGCATTGACCTCGTAGCGATGGCGGTGACGCTCGGAAATCTCGGTGGTGCCATAGATCTCGGCAATCTTGGTTTCTGCGCCCAGATGCGCCTTGTAGGCGCCAAGCCGCATCGTGCCGCCGAGATTGTCCCGGTCGCTGCGCTTTTCGAGCGTGTTGCCCTTTACCCACTCGGTCATCAGGCCGACAACCGGCTCGCTGGCATTGCGGTCAAACTCGGTCGAGGACGCATCCTTGATGCCGGCGAGATCGCGGGCTGCCTCGATCACGGCCATCTGCATGCCGAAGCAGATGCCGAAATACGGCACCTTGTGGGTGCGGGCAAAGCGGGCCGCACGAATCTTGCCTTCCGAGCCGCGCTCGCCAAAACCACCGGGCACCAGAATGCCATGGACCTTTTCAAGATAGGGCGACGGATCTTCCTTCTCGAAAATCTCGGATTCGATCCATTCGAGATTAACCTTCACCCGGTTGGCGATACCGCCATGGTGAAGCGCTTCGATCAGCGATTTATAGGCGTCCTTCAGGCCGGTATATTTACCGACAACGGCAATGGTCACCTCGCCTTCCGGCGTGCGGATGCGCTCGCAGACATTCTTCCACGCATCCATGCGCGGCACCGGCGCCGGATCGATACCGAAGGCATGCAGCACCTCGTCATCAAGCCCTTCGCGATGATAGGCCAGCGGCACGTCGTAGATGTTGGAGACATCCAGCGCCTGGATAACGGCGGACGAACGCACATTGCAGAACAGGGAAAGCTTGCGGCGCTCGGCCTCGGGAATTTCGCGGTCGGAGCGCACCAGCAGGATATCCGGGTGGATCCCGAGCGCCTGCAGTTCCTTCACCGAATGCTGGGTCGGCTTGGTCTTCAACTCGCCGGCGGCCGGAATATAGGGCATCAGCGTCAGGTGGACATAAACGGCATTGCCGCGCGGCAGGTCGTTGCCGAGCTGGCGGATCGCCTCCATGAACGGCATCGCCTCGATGTCGCCCACCGTGCCGCCGATTTCGCAGAGCACGAAATCGAAATCGTCATTGCCCTCGAGAACGAATTCCTTGATCTCGTTGGTGACGTGCGGAATGACCTGAACGGTGGCGCCGAGATAATCGCCGCGCCGTTCCTTGTCGAGAATGTTTTTGTAGATGCGGCCCGTGGTGATGTTGTCGGTCTTGGTCGCCGAGCGGCCGGTAAAGCGCTCGTAATGGCCAAGATCGAGGTCGGTCTCCGCGCCGTCATCGGTCACGAACACCTCACCATGCTGGGTCGGGCTCATCGTACCGGGGTCGACATTGAGATAGGGATCAAGCTTGCGCAGACGGACCCGGTAACCCCGTGACTGCAACAAAGCACCCAGTGCTGCTGCGGCGATACCTTTTCCAAGTGAGGAAACCACGCCGCCGGTGATGAAAATATAACGCGCCATGGGCTTATTCCGATACCGTTTCTCAGCCGATTCTGCCAGAGCCTTTTCAACAAAAACTTCCGACGACCGGTCTATTGTCACAACAATGCCCTGCCGCCGGTACGGTTCCTGCCGTGCCCGACGGTGGGCTCAAAGAAAATCCGGCGGGCTATTGCGTCCCGCCGGATATGTTCAGGTCAAATTTCGGCGATCACTCGCCGGTGGGAACGCCTGTTGCGTTCGAATCCTCTGCCGGCGAGCTGACGGCGGGCGCCGAGGACTGGTCGTCTCCGGCCGGAGCCGCGCTGTCGGCGCCCGTGGGAACACCGGCGTCATTGGTCGCGGGCGCCGTCTCCGTGGAGATCGAACCGCCAAGCTGGTTCAGGATGCCCTGCCCGTCGCTTTCCGCGTTCTGCTCGATCCGGTCGAGAATGTCCGACGGATTGCCCTGGTAGCGCGCCAGAATGCCGAGGCCAAGCGAGGTGACGAAAAACAGCGTCGCAAGGATGGCGGTCGTGCGCGTCAGTGCATTGGCCGTGCCGCGCGCCGTCATAAAGCCGGAGCCGCCGCCGATGCCAAGTCCGCCGCCTTCCGACCTCTGAATGAGGATCACACCGGCAAGCGCAATGACGATTATCAGGTGAATTACGATCAGTACCGTCTGCATGAATGTCCAATCCGTCCCCGCTCGCAGGCCGCAAACGGGGCAATCCAAGAATATCTGGCGCTTCTCTACATGAGGCGCGCAGTCAATCCAACCCCTTTTTGTAGCCGCCGGCCAATCCCGCGGCCTCTATGGTTCACCGTCACCGGCATTCGCCGAAGCGCCGGTCGGCCCAAAACCTGTGATTGCGCCCGTCAGACCCGGCATTTCACAACGGTGCCAGCCGGACACAGCCAGAACGGCGCAGCCGAAACCGCGATTGTGAAACGGTCTCAAGAGGCAGACAAAAACGTTTAAATTGAATGCCTTATACCGTCTTCACAAAGCAGAACACGAATCCATGCCTCAAAGGATATCCTCAAAGGCATGGTAGATGGAAAGGAAATCAGCCGCCTTCAGGCTGGCGCCGCCGATCAGCGCGCCGTTCACATGCGGCACACTCATCAATTCCTTGGCATTGCCCGGCTTCACCGATCCGCCATAAAGCAGGCGGAAGCGTTCACCGGCCTCGCCGAAGCGTTCGATCAGGTCCCGCCGCATCGCCGCATGCACGTCTGCAACCTGATCGGCGCCCGGCGTCTGCCCGGTGCCAATTGCCCATATGGGCTCATAGGCAATGATGGTGTTGTCGCCTGTGGCATCATCCGGCATGCTTTCGAAAAGCTGGCGATGCAGCACCTCCATGGTGCGCCCGCTCGCATGCTCGGAACGGGTTTCGCCGATGCAGACAATCGCCGTCAGCCCCTGGTCATAGGCCGCGCGCGCCTTGGTGGAGACAACCTTGTTGTTTTCCTTGTGCTCCTTGCGCCGCTCGGAATGGCCGACAATGACGTGGGTGGCAAAGCAGTCCCGGATCATCTGGGCGGAAATGTCGCCCGTATGCGCGCCGGTGCGCGCCTTCTGGTGGCAGTCCTGCGCGCCGATCATCAGCTTGGTATCAACCGTCAGCGTGGTGGCCACGTAGAGCAGTGTCGAAGGCGGGCAGATCAGGGCATCCAGCTTCTTCGACAACGGGCCGCTGACACCATGGGCAATGGCCCGGATCTGATCGAGCGAGGCCCGGGTCCCATTCATCTTCCAGTTCCCGGCGACCAGCGGTCGGATGTCGGATGTCATCTGTTCTTTTCTCCCTTAATCTCAATATCAGGCACGGCCGAGCGAACATCTGCACCCTTTCTTTCCCATTCGGGGCCGTGGCGCAAATGCCGTCATGCCGGCTCTCCTCATGCGCCGGCCCGGAAGTTTCCCACTTGTTCCAGAACAAACGGCCGGAACACGGGTGGTGGAAATTCCGTGAATAATCACCAACTCATCGGTTTGAAACCGTATTAGATCGAATCCTGCCTGCCCCGCCAGTCCCTTTTTGACGGCCGGTTCTTCACGCAAATGAAACTCATCCACAGGCAGAATGCGACAATTTGGCACAGCATCGCCTAATGGCCCATTCTTTGCGAAAATAGAGCACTGATTCGCCTATAAGGCGCGTAACCATTCAACCCGAACACTCTGCCGGACCTTATGGATAACAGCAAAGACCTCTTCGCCGATCTTTCAGGCAACAGCAAAAAGGCAGCCGATGACACCGCGCCGCGCCGCGCCGCTCGCAAGGCGGCCGCGCCCAGTGCGGCAGCAGCCGCGCCATCGGCGGACGGTGACTACGGTGCATCGTCGATCCGTGTGCTGGAAGGTCTCGAGCCGGTGCGCATGCGCCCCGGCATGTATATCGGCGGCACCGACGAGAAGGCACTGCATCACCTGTTTGCCGAAGTCATCGACAACTCGATGGACGAGGCCGTGGCCGGCCACGCGGATTTCATCGAGGTGCATCTCGATGCTGAAGGCAGGCTGACGGTGACCGACAACGGCCGCGGCATTCCGGTGGAAAACCATCCGCAGGTGCCGGGCAAGTCGACCCTTGAAGTGATCATGACCAAGCTGCATGCCGGCGGCAAGTTCGACGGCAAGGCCTATGAGACCTCCGGCGGCCTGCATGGCGTCGGCGTCTCCGTGGTCAACGCGCTGTCCGACCTGATGGAGGTCGAGGTTGCCCGCGAGCGCCGTCTCTACCGGCTGACTTTTTCGCGTGGCGTGCCGCAGGGCGAACTGCAGGACCTCGGGCCGATCCAGAACCGGCGCGGCACCCGTGTGCGCTTCCATCCCGACGCGGACATCTTCGGCCCCCGCGCAAAGTTCGACCCGGCCCGCGTCATGCGCATGGCCCGCTCCAAGGCCTATCTGTTCGGCGGCGTTGAAATCCGCTGGTCCTGCGATCCCGCGCTGGTCGAGGGCAATGAGGATGTGCCGGACAAGGCGGTATTCCACTTCCCCGGCGGGCTGAAGGATTATCTGGCGGCAACCATCGGCAAGGATTTCACCGTCACCCGCGAAATCTTTGCCGGCAAGACGGAAAAGACCGGCGGTCATGGCGCTGTGGAATGGGCGGTGTCCTGGTATGGCGGCGACCCGAACGTCCACTCCTACTGCAACACCGTGCCGACTCCGGAAGGCGGCACGCATGAAGCCGGACTGCGCCAGGCGCTGATGCGCGGCCTGAAGAATTATGCCGAGATGATCGGCAACAAGCGCGGCGCCCAGATCACCACCGACGACGTGATGATCTCGGCCATCGGCATGCTGTCGGTGTTCATCCGCGAGCCGGAATTCGTCGGCCAGACCAAGGACCGGCTGGCGACCGTCGAGGCCCAGCGCATCGTTGAAAACGCGCTGCGCGATCCCTTCGATCTCTACCTTTCCGCCAATCCGATGGAAGCGGAAAAACTGCTCGACTGGGTGGTCGAACGCTCCGAGGAGCGGCTGCGCCGGCGCAAGGAGCGCGAGGTCAACCGCAAATCCGCCGTCAAGAAACTGCGCCTGCCCGGCAAGCTTGCCGACTGCTCGCAGAACACGGCCGGCGGAGCGGAACTGTTTCTGGTGGAGGGCGACTCGGCCGGCGGTTCGGCCAAGCAGGCGCGCAACCGTACCAATCAGGCGATCCTTCCGCTGCGCGGCAAGATCCTCAACGTGGCAAGCGCGGGCCGTGACAAGTTCACCTCCAACCAGTTGCTTGCCGACATGATCCAGGCGCTCGGCTGCGGCACGCGGACGAAATACCGCGAGGAAGACCTGCGCTACGAACGCATCATCATCATGACCGATGCCGACGTCGACGGCGCCCATATCGCCTCGCTGTTGATCACCTTCTTCTACAAGGAGATGCCGGAACTGATCCGCCAGGGCCATCTCTTCCTGGCGGTTCCGCCGCTCTACAAGATCACCCAGGGCGGCAAGACCGCCTATGCCCGCGACGACGCCCACCGGGCCGAGCTGATGGAGACGATCTTCACCGGTCGGGGCAAGGTCGAGATCAGCCGCTTCAAGGGTCTTGGCGAAATGCTGCCGGCGCAGTTGAAGGAAACCACGATGGACCCGAAAAAGCGCATGCTGCTGAGGGTCGATATCGACGCGGTCGATTTCGAGGGCACGAAAGTGGCCGTCGACGACCTGATGGGCACCAAGGCCGACGCCCGTTTCCGCTTCATTCAGGAAAACGCAGCTTTCGCGGAAAATCTGGATATCTAGGTCACCGCACCGCTCGCGGTATTCGCTGGCCTTGAAAACAATGCCCCACCGGAAGTTTCCGGCGGGGCATTTTCGTAAACCGCGTCTTCATCGGCGACGCTCAGGAATAATTTTTCACATAAATTTCATAAAGTTAAGCAAAGACATTCATACGCTCGGCGCTAAGCTTCATGCACAGGATTAACGCTAATTGCTGCGCGTCGGCGCCTTTGCTTGCCTGCCCGCACCCGGCCAATTATAGTCCCTTCACTCCTTCAAGCGGAACGGTGTCATGGTTCAACGTCGAAACTTCCTGCTTGCAGCAGGCGCTGGCCTGCTCGCCGGTAGTGCGCACGCGCAAACACGCTCGTCCGAGGAGCCCTCCATGGCCGATACACCTGCTGAAACCCTGCAAAACAGGGACGGCCTTGCGCTGGCGCTGGGCGGCGGCGCAGCCAAGGCCTTTGCCCATATCCCCTATCTGGAAAGTCTAGATGAGCTCGGCGTGCGACCCAGGGAAGTCGCCGGCACCTCTATGGGGTCGATCCTCGGCGCGCTCTACTGCGACGGTATGAGCGGGCGGGAAATCCGTGAATTCATCGTCGATCTCTTCACGCGAAAACAGTCGCTGCTGAAACGGCTGCTGATCGATACCGGTGACACCTGGAGTTCGCTGATCAACATTTTCCGGCCCGCCGTCGTGGAACCGGAAGTGCTGTTTGCAGCACTTTTTCCCGAAGGCATGGCGCAGGATTTTTCCGGTCTCGAGATCCCGCTAACCATCGTCGCAACCGATTTCTATCGTCAGAACGAATATGTGATGCGCGAGGGGCCGCTTCTGTCGGCGATCTCGGCATCGTCCTGCCTGCCCGTGCTGCTCACGCCGGTGCGCCGCGATGGCCGCGTGCTGATCGATGGTGGTTTCGTCAATCCGACCCCGTTCGATCTTCTGGACAAGGCGCGCTATTTCACGGTCGCGATCGATGTGACCGGCACAGATGCCGAAGACACCGGCGAAATTCCCGGATCATTCGAGACCTGGGCCGGTTCGTTCAGCATCACCCAGAGTTCCATTGTCGCCGAAAAGGTCAAATGCGCGCGGCCCGATCTCTTCATTGCGCCGGATGTCGGTCGTTTCAACACGATGGATTTCTTCGCAGTCGAGGATATCCTCGCCGCTGCCTCGGCCGATCAGGATTCGTTCAAACGCCGAATTGAAAATATAATTCAATAAATTAGATGGTTAATTTGAAAGACGACACGAACAGTATGGAACATCAAGGGCATGCCGGCAGCCGGTGGTACAGCATTAGCGTTTTTGCGCTCTCGCTCGGCCTCGTTTTATTCGCAGCCTCGCTGACGCCCTCGCTGATCCCGCGCGGTCCCGTGCTGCAGGGCGCGCTGGCCGGTCTGGTCATGGCGCTCGGATACATGATCGGGCGGTTTCTGCTGTCGCTCTGGCGCGGCCTGCAGATCCCCGAACCTTCGGGAAAGTGGAGTACCATCGCGCGGGCAATCTGTCTGGTTGCTGCCCTTGTTCTGCTCGTCTTCTGCCTGTCGAAATCCATGGAATGGCAGAATTCCGTGCGTGTCCGCGTCGATATGGATCTGCTCGAAGGCGGCGGCGTCATTGCCGTTCTGGCAACCGGCCTTGCGCTGTTTTGCGTGCTGTTCCTGATCGGCGCGCTGTTCCAGTCCGCTTTCGACGCGCTCCGGCGGCGCCTCTATCGCGTCATCCCCCCGCGTGTCGCCAATCTGCTTGGCCTGGTCATCGTGCTTCTGGTCGTCTTCGTCGCCTCGCGCGACTGGATGCTGCCCTCGGCCATCGAGTTCCTCGACGAAACCTACGAGACGGCACAGGACCTGTTTGAAACCGCCCCGCCTGCGCCGACAGATAGCTTTATCGCTGGCGGCCCGGGATCGCTGGTCGACTGGGAGGCGATGGGCCAGCCGGGACGCAATTTCGTCACCAGCGCGCCGTCGGCCGCTGCGATCGAAACCTTCAGCGGCGCCCCCGCCGAACGCCCGATCCGCGTCTATGTCGGCCGTTCACAGGACGACGACCCGAAGGAACGGGCAAGAGTCGCCTTGGAAGAACTGAAGCGCCTGAACGCCTTCGACCGCAAGATCCTGCTGATCGCAAGCCCCACGGGCACAGGCTGGCTCGATCCCGGCGCCCACGATACGCTGGAATTCATGCAGAACGGCGATGTCGCGACCGTGGCCGTGCAGTATTCCTTCCTGCAATCGCCGCTGGCGCTGATTTTCGAAACGGATACCGGGCTGGAACAGGCGAGCGCGACCATGGAAGAGGTCTATCGCTACTGGCGCACCCTGCCCGAAGACAGCCGGCCGGAACTCTATATGCACGGCATCAGCCTGGGCGCATGGTCGTCGATGCATGCGTTCAACGTGTTCCAGATGCTGGACAAGCCGATTGCCGGCGCCGTGTGGGCCGGACCGCCCTTCCCGTCATATCTGTGGCGGCAGACGGTGGCCGCGCGCAATGCGGGAACGCCCTATGTTCTGCCGGTCATCCAGGATGGCGAGGTCGTACGTTTTTCCTCGCAGTTCCGCAAACCGGCGCAAAGCGGCGGCGAATGGGGTCGAATCAGAATCAACTTTCTTCAATATGCCTCTGATCCGATTGTGTTTTTCGAACCTGATTCCGGCTTCCGCAAACCGGAATGGATGAAGGAACCGCCCGCCCCCGACGTCTCGCCGGACCTGCGCTTCGTGCCGGTCGTGACCCAGTTCCAGCTCGCCCTCGATATGGCGCTTTCCAAGGCGCTGCCGGGCGGTTTCGGGCACAATTACCTTGCACGCGACTATATCGATGCCTGGGTTGCCGTTTCCAATCCCGAAGACTGGAGCCCTTCAAGGACTCGGGCCCTCAAGGCTATCTGCAATCTCGGCAAGGATACCGGCTGCGCTGTGGAATAGCGCGTGATTGCCGAAAAGCGTCATGAAACTGCGTGTTTTCGGTCACACTTGTCAGGCCAAACGATGTGGTATCGCGATTGTGACCGGGCGACGCTATCAAGCTGGAACTCGCTCGGCTAAAAGCCGTTGATGATTGGATTATTCTACAAAACAAGAGGCTTGAATGCTCGTTGACAAAACGATGTCGCGCCGAACCTTCCTTCTCGGCGCCGTTTCGACCACCACTCTTCTGGCCGGCTGCGTCAGTCAGTATCCCGATCAACCTTCCGTACCGCGGTCTCCCCGTGTTGAGGGATCGCCCTACACCGTGGCCGAACTCACCGACATGTATGGTCCGCTGGAAGACAACGGCTACATGATTCCGGCCGTGCCGTGGCAGCAGATCGACCCGATGTATTACCGCCAGCGCGTTCCCGATCCGACCGGCGAAGCGCCCGGAACAGTGGTTGTCGATACGCCGAACAGGTTCCTCTACCTTGTCGGGGAAGACGGCACCGCCATGCGTTACGGTGTCGGCATTGGCCGCGCCGGTTTCTCCTGGGGCGGCAATGGCGTGATCAAGTGGAAGCAGGAATGGCCGAAATGGTTCCCGCCGAAGGAAATGATCGAACGCGATCCGAAGCTTGAGGAATATTCCAACGAGAATGGCGGCATGGAGCCGGGGCTGATGAACCCGCTCGGCGCCCGCGCCCTCTATATCTTCGAAAACGGCAAGGACACGCTTTACCGCGTTCACGGCAACCCCGACTGGACCTCGATCGGCAAGGCCGTCTCCTCGGGCTGCATCCGCATGCTCAACCAGGATGTGATCGATCTTTATAACCGGGTCAACAATCTCCCGGCACCGATCGTCGTCTACCAGTAACAAGACCGGCAGCAGCCCCGCCTTCTTTGAGCGGGGCTCCTTCCCGGACTGCAATTTCCCGGACGGCAATGGTTTTCGGCCTGTGACCCGGTGTCGTGATCGCGTCATTGCGCCCGTCTGCTTTGCCGCCTATTTTCAACCGTGATCCTTGAAGCCGGAACACGTCAACAATCCCTTCCGGACGGATCATTTCCAAAACAGATGAGCGTCGGCGGCGTGACCGCTGCGCTGCGGCAAGGAGATTTTCATGAAGCTCAACATTATCATCGGCAGCACCCGGCCCGGCCGTGTTGGCCCCACCATTGCCAAATGGGTTGGCGATTTTGCCCGCGAACACGGTCAGTTCGAGATCGACGTCGTCGACCTCGACGATTTCAACCTGCCGCTGCTCGACGAGCCCAAGCATCCGCGCATGCAGGACTATCAGCATGAGCATACGCGCAAGTGGAGCGAAAGCGTCGATTCGGCCGATGCATTCATTTTCGTGACCCCGGAATACAGCTACTTCGCCCCCGCCTCGCTGGTAAACGCACTTCAGGTGCTCTCCAAGGAGTGGGGCTACAAGCCGGCCGGCGTTGTCAGCTATGGCGGCGTTTCGGGCGGCCTGCGCTCGGCCCAGGAACTGCGCACGCTGATCGCCAATCTGAACGCTCATCCGCTGCCCAACGTCGTTCCGATTCCCTTCTTCCCGAAATGCATCGGCGATGATGGCGTCTTCCAGCCGAACGACGAAATGAAAGCCGGCATGACCGGACTTCTCGACGAGCTTTTCAAATGGTCCGGCCCGCTCGCCGACATGCGCAAGTCGTCCTGAACCGTTTCGCCGGGCGGGCATCCCCTGCCCGGCGCCTTTTCGGCAAGCCATATGCCGTAAAACTGTCATATTAGAAGTGGAAAGGCGTTAAACGCCGTTTCCAGGCGGCCAATAGTCAGTCATCCTGCTTAACTGTGGGAGACCCGGTTGGAGGAATGACGATGGACATTCGCCGCATGAAAGTCTGGCTGCTCGGCACAAAGGCAGACAACCCGCTGCCGTTCGATCCGCAACACGCTCGCCCCGACTGTCTGTGTCTTCATGCCAAGGGCGAGGAACGGCTTTCAGAGCGCATCGCATCGCTGCGCAGCCTCCTTCCCTCGCTCCCGATCTTCCTGATCTGCGAGCCGATCTCGCAAGCCTACAATATCGATGATTTTTCGAGAGCCGCACGCGCGGCACCCGACGGCATCATCTTACGTGGCGTCGAAAGCGCGGCGCGTATCCAGATGGCCGAAACCCTTCTGCGGGTCGTGGAAGCGCGCGAAAACCTGGACGAAGGCGCCATCGCGCTGATTGCCATGATCGGCGACAATGGCGGCGGGCTTCTCAACGCCCGCCATTTTCTACACCGGCATGGCCGCCTGATCGCGCTTGGCTATGACGGCGATGCGCTCGATCACGGTGACGGCGCAATCGCCCGTCACGGCGCGGTGGCAACCATGCTCGCGGCGCGCAATCTCGGCATTCCCGCCATCGATTTCAGCGCTACCCGATCTCCGGCAGAAGCCTTCGAAACCTCCTGCCACCAGGCAGCGCGGACGGGCTTTGCCGGCAAGCTGACCGAAAATCCCGAGCATATCGGCATTATCAAGAGTGCGTTCGGCACAGCCTGAAAGCTCACATCTAACCCGGCCGTTTCATCTCGAAGACATCGCCGCCGTCGCAGTAGTCACGGTAACCCATGCGCGCGACCGGCCGTACTCCGGCCATATCGAGGCGGCCATCGGCCGTGATCGCCTCATCCTTTATGTGGATGGCCACCACCTGCCCGAAGACCAGACGGCTTTCCGTTTCCGCGCCGTCAAGCGTCGGCGGCTCCATGATCGCGGTCATCCGGCATTCCAGCACCGCATAGGCCTCCCCGACAAGGGGAGCCTCGACAAGCCGGCCGGTCACCGGCGTAAGGCCGGCCGCCTCGAATTCGCTGACGCCATGGGCAAGCGAGGCCGATGTGAGGTTCATCTTTTCAGCAAGGTCCCGGCTGACCATGTTTGCGGTGAACACCCCTGTTTCGGCGATATTCTCCAGGCTGTCTTTCGGGCTGTCGGACGAAAACATGATGATTTTCGGTTTCGTCGAAACGGCGTTGAAAAACGAATAGGGCGCGAGATTATCGCGCCCCTGACGACTGCGTGAACCGATCCAGCCGATCGGCCGCGGCGAAACGATCGCCTTGAACGGATCATGCGCCAGCCCGTGTTCGTTGCGGTCGGCCGTATAGAACATCTCAAAGCTCTCCGCGCCAGGTCACCACGTCCGAAAGCTCCGGGCGAACGCGCTCGAACGGCTCTTCGGTGCGGGTGCCGATATGAACCAACCCGACAACCCGTTCGCCGGGTTCGACGCCGAGCGCCGGCAGGCTGCGCTCGTCAAAGGCATACCATTCGGTCAGCCAGGTCGCCCCGTAGCCAAATGCGTTGGCGGCTGCGACCAGATTGTAGCAGGCCGCTGCCGACGACATGATCTGCTCCCATTCGGGGATCTTGGGGTGGACGGCAGCGCGGCTGATGACGCCGACCACGATCGGGGCGCGGGTCAGCCGTTCGCGTTCGAGCTTGAGCCGGGCGTCCGAAGCGTCAGGATTGTCCGACCGGGTGATCGCCTCAAGCGCTTCCCCGACCTCGGCACGCGCGTCACCGGCATAGACGATGAACCGCCAGGGCGCGAGTTTACCGTGATCGGGCACCCGGGCGGCAATGGTCAGGATTTCCTCCAGTTCCGCACGACCGGGGCCGGGTTCGCTCAACTTCAGAACCGGGGTCGAACGGCGGGTCTTCAAAAAATCGACAACAGCTTCGTTTTTCACGTTCAAGGCAAACCTCTTATTCTCGAAAACACGACCCCTGCCCTTGAAAAGGCCACGAAATTCAGGTCACAACACAAATCAGCATCTGGAGTGAACGCTTGCGATCTGCAAGTCAACCGGCGAGAAACATGTATCTCATTCGTGCGCACCGACATCCCCTGATCCCGCTGATGGCCGCCCTGATCGGCACATTGATGCTGTCCGCCTTTCCGGCAGCTGCGCAGAGCGCCAGCGATGATCCGTTTTCAGTCATGCGCGGCACACAGGAGCCGGGCGCAAAACGCACGGTATCGTTCGAAGCCCGGTTGACCGAAGACGGCGAACCGATGCGCGACGGGTTGACTTGGCGGGTTTTCAAATCGACGCCCGACAGCAACGGGCGGCTGGAGCTGGTTGCCTCAGCCGAAGGGGGCAGCAAGACAATCGACCTGCCGCCCGGCGACTACTTCGTCAACTGCGCCTTTGGACGCGCCTCCACGACCCGCAAGATTCAGATCCTGCAGACAGACAATGGTCCGGTCGATGTCGCCCTCGTCCTGCAAGCCGGCGGCTTGGTCCTCGACGCCACACTCAGCGACGATACGCCGGCAAACCCCGATCTGCTGAAATTTTCAGTTTTCGAGGATCGCGGCGAACAACGCGAACTTGTCATCGATAATGTCAAGCCGGGAACGGTCCTGCGCCTGCGCGAAGGCATTTATGAGGTCGTTTCCTCCTACGGAAAGCTCAATGCCGAAGCGCGCGCGCGTCTGCGTGTGCGGGCCGGCCAGATCACCGAAGCCACACTGAAACAACATGCCTCCGTCGTGACCCTGACACTGGCCGCCGAAAAAGGTGGCGAGGCGCTTGCCGACACGTCATGGACCGTTCTCGGCGCCTCGGGCGACATCCTGACCGAAAGCCGCAGCGCCTACCCATCCATGATCCTTGCCGAGGGCGAATACACCGCCATCGCCCGCAACAAGGATACCGTCTACGAAAAGAATTTTACCGTAGCCCCCGGTCGCCCCGCGCAGGTGGAACTGCTGCTGAACGAGAATAAGGCCGATCTCTCCGGTGAAATCGTAGATTGACCGATCTACGGACTACAACTAAAAATGCGCCGTTTGATTTCCTTGAGAAGATGCGCCGAAGGTAAAGGCTTCGGCTGCTTGTGGCGCATAGATATCGAAGCGGGAACAGGGTGCATGAAAATCTACATCCTCAATCTTGAAAGCGACAGAGACCGTTTCGAACATGCCGCGCGCGCATTCGAGGCAAAAGGCCTCGCATTCGAACGGCTGGCGGCGGTTGACGGGCGCACGATGACCGCTGAAGAACTCTCGGCATGTCTCGCCTATCCGGCTGCCGGAAGCTACGATCTGAGCCCCTCGCAGGTCGGCTGCTATCTCAGCCATGTTCATGCCTGGCAGAGGTTTCTGGAAACGGATGCCGCCACAGTCGCGATTTTTGAAGACGATGTGCATCTCGGTGAGGGCATCGAGCAGGTGCTCGCAGCACCGGAGACGTGGCTTCCCGAAGACACGGATATCCTGAAACTGGAAACCTGCCTGCAAAAGGTTCCGCTACCGGCAGACGCCGAAGGCGGGACGGTCGCCGGGCGCAGCATCATCAGGCTGACCGGGCGTCATCACGGTTCCGCAGGCTATCTGCTCACGCGCAAGGGCGCGGAGAAGCTGCTGCGCAACAGCCGGAAGCTGGCTGTCGGCGTCGATGCCATGCTGTTCAATCCGCGCTCGGAAATTGCTGAAAGACCCGTTGTCTACCAGATCGACCCCGCCATCTGCATTCAGGATGATATTGCGGATCAATGCGGCCTTGTCAGCCGGACGGGATTTCAGTCGCACAATGTTCCGGGCCGCAAGAAATCACATGGCGTGACGCCGTTTGAGAGGCTCCGCTACCGCATTCGCGACCGGCTGCGCGTAGCCTGTCTGAAGGCACGCGATGCCCTGCGCGGCTATCGCAAACGCGTCGTCACCTTCCGATAGGCTGTGCATAACGCCTTCCCGCCATCGGTTTCTATTGCTTTTTCCCCGCTTTTATGCGCAATAGCCCGACCTGTTTAACCGCAGGTTGTGACTGATTGTTTTTTTTGAAAGCGGAACCGTGCTCACTTTTGTCATCAATCTCGACCGGGAGGTCGACCGACTTTCCTACATCGAACGCATGATGGCGGCACGGGAAATCCGGTTTACCCGCATTGCCGCAACCGACGCCCGTCTTATCTGCAATGAAGAGATGCGGGCGCTCTCGGCCTTCCCTTCAGCGTTCAGCCGGGAGATGACATGCGGTGAAATCGGCTGCTATCTCAGCCATGTCTGCGCCTGGAAAAAACTGCTGGAAAGCAATGCGCCCGCTGCCGCTGTTTTTGAAGACGACGTCGAACTGAGCGCCGCTGCGCGAGATGTTCTCGCCGATCTGGAAAACTGGCTGCCGCCCGAAGTCGACATTGTGAAGCTCGAGACCAGCAGGAAGCCGACGGAAATGGCCCGGCAGGCCGAAGTCAGGCTCGGAGCCTATGAAGTCAGGCGGCTTGTCGGGTGTCATATCGGCTCTGCCGGTTATGTCATTACACGGCAGGGCGCCGAAAAAATGCTGGAACGCAGTGCGCGGCTTTCCGTACCGATCGACGCGGCGCTGTTCGACCCGCGCGCAGGTATCCGCCAGGGCCTTTCGGTCATGCAGTTGGTTCCCGCTCTTTGCATTCAGACGCCCTATGACCAGAGCGGACCCATCGGTATTCATATGGGGTCCGCCATCACCGAGCGCGGCAAAAGGAAGTCCTACGGGCGCACGCTGCCCGAGATCGCTTTCAACAGAACGAAAGACCGGATCGCGGTGATCCGCAGCAGGGTCGCAGCAGTGATTGCGCGCCGCCGCTGTTCAATCGTCGAGTACCGTCCGTAAACGTGGTCCGGTAACGACAGGAGATCGAGCTTCAATGACAGACAGGCGGCATGGCCGGTAGGCCAGCCGCCTGCTTCTTTTTCCTACACCAGAGCGCGCTTGCGCTTCAGGTCCGGCGGCGTTGCCTCTTCGGTCAACATGCTGATCGCGTCGGCAAGCGACATCGACTGCTGGTCGCGCGATCCGAGACGGCGGATGTTGACCGCTTCCTCTTCCGCTTCGCGCATGCCGCAGACGAGGATCACCGGAACCTTGGCCAGCGAATGTTCGCGAACCTTGTAGTTGATCTTCTCGTTGCGGAAATCGGTTCCGACAGAAAGACCGGCGGCACGCAGTTTTTCCGCAACCTTGCGGCCGTAATCATCGGCCTCCGAGGTAATGGTCGCGACCACCACCTGCTGCGGCGCAAACCACAGCGGCATATGGCCGGAGTGGTTTTCGATCAGGATGCCGAGGAAGCGTTCCAGCGAACCGCAGATCGCGCGGTGGATCATCACCGGCTGCTTCTTCTCCGATGTCGAGTCGATGTAAAATGCACCGAAGCGTTCCGGCAGGTTGAAGTCCACCTGGGTGGTGCCGCACTGCCATTCGCGCCCGATCGCGTCCTTCAGCGTATATTCGAACTTCGGACCGTAGAACGCGCCCTCGCCCGGCAGAATACCGGTCTTGATGCGCCCGCCCGACTGTTCCTCGATGGTCTTCAGCACCTCGGTCATGATCGCTTCGGCGTGATCCCAGTTCTCATCCGAGCCAACCCGTTTTTCAGGCCGCGTGGAGAGCTTCACCACGATTTCCTCGAAGCCGAAATCCTCATAGACCGACAGGATCAGATCGTTGATCTTCAGGCATTCCTCGGCCAGTTGCTCCTCGGTGCAGAACACATGGGCATCATCCTGGGTGAACCCGCGCACGCGCATCAGCCCGTGCATGGCGCCCGACGGCTCGTAACGATGCACGACACCGAATTCGGCATAGCGGATCGGCAGTTCGCGGTAGGACTTCAAACCATGCTTGAACAGCTGGACGTGCCCCGGGCAGTTCATGGGTTTGAGCGCAAAGACGCGCTTGTCCTCGGCTTCCTCATCCGCGCAGGCGACCGCGAACATGTTTTCGCGATACCACTCCCAGTGGCCGGAGGTCTGCCACAGTGCGGTGTCGAGCACCTGCGGCGCGTTCACTTCCTCATACTCGCCCTCAAGCCGGCGACGCATATAGGAGGTCAGTGACTGGAACATGCGCCAGCCCTTGGAGTGCCAGAACACGACGCCCGGGCCTTCTTCCTGGAAATGGAACAGGTCCATTTCGCGGCCGAGCCGGCGATGGTCGCGCTTTTCGGCTTCCTCGAGGAAGTTGAGATAGGCATCGAGCTGCTTCTTGTCAGCCCAGGCCGTGCCGTAGATACGGGTCAGCATCGGGTTGTTGCTGTCGCCGCGCCAATAGGCCCCGGCCACCTTCATCAGCTTGAAGGCATCGCCGATCTGCCCGGTCGAGGTCATGTGCGGACCGCGGCAAAGGTCGAACCAGTCGCCCTGCGCATAGATCTTGACGTCCTGGTCTTCCGGGATCGCATCGACAAGCTCGACCTTGTAGGCCTCGCCCTTTTCGGCAAACACCTGCTTGGCCTTGTCGCGCGGCCAGACTTCCTTGGTGAAGGCGGCATTGCGCTTGATGATTTCCCGCATCTTCTTTTCAATCTTCGGCAGATCGTCGGGCGTGAAGGGGGTCTCGCGCGCAAAGTCGTAGTAAAAGCCGTTTTCGATCACCGGACCGATGGTCACCTGGGTTCCGGGCCACAATTCCTGCACGGCCTCGGCCATCACATGGGCGGCGTCGTGGCGGATCAATTCCAGCGCGCGGTCATCGGTGCGGGTGACGATCTCGATGCGGCCATCTTCAACCGGGTCGGCCAGGTCGCGCAGTTCGCCGTCAAGCGCAATCGCGACGGCTTTCTTGGCCAGAGATTTGGAAATCGACTCGGCAACATCGCGGCCGGTCGTGCCGGCGGCATAGTCGCGCTTGGAGCCATCGGGAAAAACAAGGGAAATCTGATCAGACATATCTTCTCCTTAAACCAGTCCCGCCAACGAATGCGGGTGGACGACAGGCCGTGTGACACGACCGTTTCAACGAGGCAGGTCAATAAAGAAAAATCGGCCCCGCGTAAAGCCGCAGGACCGATTCGAAAGATATAGCAGGCGCGGATCAGAACTTCACGCCGATGCCCGCCTTCACGGCATGGTTATGCATCTTGATCTTGGCATCGACGCCGGCCAGGGAGGCAAGGTCGTCCACCGCGTCCTGATCCGGATAGCCGGTATAGCGATATTCGAGCCGCCCGAAGACATTGTCGGTAAAGGCGTAATCGAGGCCCGCCCCGACCGTGTAGCCAAACAGCGTATCACTGATGGAGACATTGTGCGTTCGCGCATAGACATTGGCGACTGCCGCACCGCCGGTCACATAGAAAAGCGCATTGCCGGCGCTGTAACCGAGACGCCCGCGCAGGCTGCCGCTCCAGTCGGAGCCGAGGTCATAATCGAACCCGAGGCCGGTCGGGAAGCTGCGTTTGCCCCAGCTGTAGCTCGCATCGCCCTCAAGGCCGACAACGATATTGCCCATCTGCCTGTTGTAACCGGCAAAAAGCGTGGCGTTCGCGCCATCGAAGTCGGTGTCATCCGAACCGAGGCCGCTCAGTGTGCCGCGCGCATCCGACCAGCTGAAGCCGCCCTCCACACCGGCATAAGGCCCATTCCATTGCTGGACCTCCTCAACATAGACTTCCTGGTAGGCTGCGGGCTGGATCTGCGGACGCAGCGCCAGATCAGCTGCAAGGGCCGGGAGGCAGGACGCTCCGTAAAAGACGAGAAGTGACGCTGAAAGTTTCTTCATGACCGGCTCCGTACGTGGTGACTTATTGAAGCAGTAGCGCATAAAGGGTTAACAAAACGTCAGCTCATGGATTGCACCGCCTCAATTCATACAACCTTCCGGAGATCGCATCATTCGCCGTTTCTGGAGGGTTCGAGCCTCATGTAGTCGAGCGGCAACTCTGTCGAAAACTTGATCTGCTCCATGGCAAAGGACGAAGAAACATCGCGAATTTCGATCCTGGCAATCAGCCGCTTGTAGAAGGCGTCATAGGCGGCAATATCCGGCACGACGACCCTCAACAGGTAGTCGATATCACCGCTCATGCGGTAAAATTCGAGCACTTCCGGAAAATCGGAAATCACCTCGGAAAACCGCTTCAGCCACTCCGTCGAATGGGAATTGGTGCGGATGGCGACGAAAACGGCGACATTGGCGTTTACCTTTTCCGGATCGAGCAGCGCCACGCGCCGCTTGATCACGCCCTCCTCCTCCATCTTCTGGATACGACGCCAGCATGGCGTGGTCGAAAGCCCGACCTTCTTGCCGATATCGGCCACGGCCAGAGTCGAATCTTCCTGAAGCAGGCGCAAAATCTTTCTATCCAGACGATCCATATTCGCTCTCCGTAAAAAATTTTTGCCGTTATAGCAAAATTCCAGACAGATAAAAGCTGATTTTGCACATGCAGAAAGCCGCTATGAGTAAACGCCGGATCAATCGCTGGTATAAAGCCGCACCACCGCCTTCAGTTCCGGCAGCACCTCGTCTTCAAACCACGGGTTCTTCTTCAGCCAGCCTGTGTTGCGCCAGCTTGGATGCGGCAGCGGCAGGATGCGCGGCGCGCGGTTGGCAAAGTAGCTTTCGCGCCAGTTGCGCACGGTTTCCGTCAGCGTCTTCCGGCTGGCCGGCCCCATATGCCATTTCTGCGCATACATGCCGATCGCCAGGACCAGTTCGATCTGCGGCATCGCCGCCATGGCCTGCTGGCGCCATTGCGGCGCGCATTCCTTTCGCGGCGGCAGGTCGCTGCCGCGAGCATCATAGCCCGGAAAACAGAACCCCATGGGCAGGATCGCAAACCGGGTCGGGTCGTAAAATGCCGTACGGTCGATCCCCATCCAGGCGCGCAACCGGTCACCGGAGCGATCATTGAACGGGATACCGGTCTCGTGCACGCGCAGCCCCGGCGCCTGCCCGGCAATCAGGACACGCGCGGTGGACGACAGGATTGCCACCGGACGCGGCTGATGCGGCAGGCGGCGTTCCGCGCCGCCGGCGGGACAGTCACGACAGATCCGGCAGGCTGCGATTTCATCCGCCAGCGTTTGCTGTTCACCCACGCTCACAGGTCGCACGCCCGGCCGAAAACCCCGGCCGCCGGAGACATAAAGATTACAGCCCGATTAAAAAACAAGGCTAACAAATCCTTTACGGGAAGCATTTCTTAACAATTCGTTCGTAATCTCCTTATCAGCGAGAACCGAGATTTGCGATGGCGAACCGTAGCGAGGTCCACATGAAACGCGATATGTTCCAGCGTCATGCCCCTCAGGACAGCGACGCAGGACCTGATCCGAAAGCCCCCGGCTTTGCTGGGGAAACGCTGTCGGCCGAAACCTTCCGGCACGCGCTCTCCGTCATCGAAAAAGGCATCCCCGCTGTCGCTATCGCTCTGGTCATCACCGCAGTCGGCTTTCTCTATATCGGCAAGGACCTGATCTTTGCCGTCTGGGCGTTTGCAGCACTTGTCCTGCACGGCGTCGCCTTCACCATCATCCGCAATGCCGCCCGCGAAGGCCGGGATGCCGCATCGCTTGCCAAATGGAACAACCGCGTCATCGCCGCCTACTGGCTGGCCGGCGGGGCCTGGGCGCTGACCGCGCTTTTGAACTGCAATGCCTGCACCGGTGCGGCCTTCCCCTTCTTCAAGGGCACCATGGTGATTGTCGCGCTGTCAATGCTGGCGCTGGGCGCCATGGCCCTGCCCAAGGCCACCTGGCATGTCTTCATGCCGGCGATCATCGCCTTCGGCGCAATCGCCTATCAAAGCCGCGCGCCTTTCGACATCGGCCTTGCCGCAGCGCTTGCCGTTGTCATGGTGTTCATCGCCCATTTCAGCGACCAGCTTGCCGCAGGCAGCAAGGCATTACAGACCCAGGAAGGCGAGAAGGATGCGCTGAACCGGCGCCTCACCGAAAGCCTTGAAAAGGCCGAGGCGGCAGCGGAAACCGCCGAAAAGGCAAACCAGGCCAAAGCCGCCTTTCTGGCCGCAATGTCGCATGATCTGCGCACCCCTCTCAACGCCATCATCGGGTTTTCGGAAATCATGAAGGAAGAGATGATGGGGCCGCTGAAGAACCCTTATTACAGGGAATACGCCTCGGATATTCACAGTTCCGGCACGCATCTTCTCGACATGATCGACGGTGTTCTCGACCTCTCGCGGCTGGAAGCCGGCGGCTACAGGCTTGTCGAGCAGCCGGTCTATCTGGTCGATGTCATCGACGCTTCCGTGGCCATGGTCGGCACCGAGGTCGCCGCCCGGGCGATCTCGATCCATTGCGATGCCGGAGAACGGCTTTCCCCGGTCATGGCGGACGGGCGTGCGGTCAAGCAGATGCTGATCAACCTGCTGTCGAATGCCATAAAATTTTCCGCCGAAGGCGCTGACATCCTGGTTACTGCCGGCAATACGGCGGACGGCGGACAATATCTGAGCGTGCGCGACTATGGATGCGGCATGGACGAGTCAGCCCTTTCTGCGGCAACGGAAGCGTTTTCGCGCGGGGCGGAAACAGCCGATGTCGAAGGCTTCGGCCTCGGCCTTTCGATCGTGCGTCAGTTGATCGAAGCGCATCAGGGTGAACTGCTGCTGCAATCGACGCCGGGCCATGGCACGCTGGCAAGCATTGCCCTGCCGCACGCCCGTGTGACCAATCTGCCGGAAGCGAAGCTTTCGATTGCCGAAACCGATGTGGCCCTTCCGCTTTCGCCGGAAAGCGCCATGCCATTCGTCCCCGAAAGTCTCGAGATCGAGACCGGGCAAAACCATCCCCGGACCGCACCCCACAGCGGCCGCGACCGACTGGCCGCCGCCCTGAAACGGCGCGCCCGCAAAATCGCCAATGATGACCAGCACGACAGTGTGGAAGCCTCGGAGGCCGATCTTCAGATCGAAGCGCAGCTCGAGGCGGAAATCATCGAGGCGCTGGATCGGGAGCGCGAGAGCGAGCATCGCGAAGCCGCAAACGCGGCCTGACCGCCGAAAGCTTAGCAGACATGATGATCGATATCCCGCAACTTGAGACCAGTCGCCTTCGGCTGCGTGCGCTCCGTTTTGATGACTGGCCGGATTACCTCGCCTTTCTCGCCTCGCCGCGCGCGGCATTCATGGATGGTCCGCATACGCCTGCAACGGCGTGGTCCTATTTCTGCAACGACGTCGCGCAATGGCAGCTTTTCGGACACGGGGGCCTGATGTTCGAGGACAAGGAAAGCGGTGCGGTTCTGGGTCAGGTCGCGCTTTGCAAGGGCCCGCTGTTTCCCGAACTGGAACTGGGATGGTTCGTCTATGAGGCGGCCGAAGGACATGGCTATGCAAGGGAAGCGGCGACCGCCATGCTCGAATGGGGCTTTCGCATGCGCTCCGAAAAAAGCTTCGTCAGCTATATCGCGCCTGCCAACCGCCGCTCCGTCGCGCTTGCCGTCCGGCTTGGCGCAACGCTTGACGAGAGGGCCAAACGCCCCACGCCGACGACACTTGTCTACCGTCACCAGCAACCGTGAAAGCCGCGCTTAGAAGAAGACGACATAGACGGCATAGATGACATTGCTGCAAATCAGGCAGAATGTGGCGAACGATCCGAGGTCCTTGGCGTGCTTGCCCTCGACGGACCGCTCCGGAGACACACGGTCGATGATCTCCTCAACGGCCGTGTTCAGCGATTCGGCGGCGAACAGGCTGAACATCAGGATAACGAAAATCATGAACTCAACGCCGCTCGCACCAACAAGCGCGAATGCGGCCAGGCCGATGACAAAGCCGATCAGTTCATGGCGGAAGGCTTCCTCCTTCAGCAACCGCAGAAAACCCTGCCAGGAATAGCCACCCGCCGCCAGCAAATGGCGAAAGCCCGTTTCTTTCTCGATCGGCGGTTCAGCCATGACATCGTCTCCCGGCAGGTCTTCAGGTCGGCGCAATCTGTCATCGAAGTGTAACAGGTTCGCGACAAGTGTTTGATGCCGCACCGGAAACGCATGTTAATGCCTGAAAACACCGGTCATGAAGCATGGGACGTGGCCCGCATGCTGCCGCGGTCAAGACGCGCGCGGCAGCACACCGGAAGAGATCATACCCGTCCCGAAACGCCGGCTTCCTCGAACGTTGCCATGCCCGTATGGCAGGCGGCTGCCGACTTCACCAGGCTTGCCGCAAGCGCGGCCCCCGTTCCCTCGCCAAGGCGCATGCCCAGCGCCAGCAGCGGTGTCTTGCCAAGCTTCTGGATCAGCTTGAGATGCCCCGGCTCGGCAGAGACGTGGGCGATCATGCAATGGTCGATTGCTGAAGGGTTGGCGGCCTTCAGAACGGCTGCCGCAGCCGTAACGGCAAAACCGTCGAGCAGCACCGGCACTTTCTGCATCCGCGCGGCAATGATGGCGCCGGCGATTGCCGCAAATTCACGCCCGCCAAGACGGCGCAGCAATTCCAGCGGGTCGGAAAGATGGTCCTTGTGAAAGGCAACGGCCTTTTCCACGGCAGCAATCTTGCGCTCCAGCATCTCGCCTTCTGCCCCCGTACCGGGCCCCACCCAGTCGGCAGCCGAGCCGCCATAGAGCCCATAGCAGAGCGCAGCCGCAATCGTGGTGTTGCCGATCCCCATTTCGCCGAGGCAGAGAAGATCGACGCCGCCGGCCACGGATTCCATGCCGTAGGCCATGGTCGCCGCGCAATCGCGCTCGGAAAGGGCCGGTTCGACGGTAATATTCCCGGTCGGATAATCGAGCGCCAGATCGAAAACCTTGAGGCTGAGATCGACCGTGGCGCAGATCTGGTTGATCGCCGCCCCGTTTTTCTCGAAATTGCCGACCATCTGCTGTGTCACGGTCGTCGGAAAGGGCGAAATGTTCTCCTCGGCAATGCCGTGATTGCCCGCAAAAACGGCAACCATCGGCCTGTGGACCGCAGGCGCGCGCCCGCTCCAGGCGGCCAGCCACATGGCGATCTCTTCCAGCCGCCCGAGTGCCCCTTCCGGTTTCGTGAGCAAGGAGTTACGCTTGCGGGCCGCTGCCAGAGCAGGAGTGTCGGCCGCAGGCAACGCCTCTAGCAGAGAACGGAAGTCATCGAAGGGGTGTTGGGCGTCCATGGAATGTAAGTCCTTTTTTACGAATAGTCTAAATAAGGTCTATTCAGCGTTGTCATAGTCTGCAATAATCACATACTCAAGGTGACAGTATTGATGGAAGCGCTAACATGACGAGATGGAATCGCGTTGTGACAGATCTTGCCACGGCGACAGGTTTCCTGACCAGGTATCCTCTGCCCGCAGGCATGCAGACAGAAAAGCCGGAAGGCGCACGGGCCGCCTGGG
Organism: Martelella mangrovi; assembly: GCF_040545495.1. Classification (NCBI taxonomy): domain Bacteria; kingdom Pseudomonadati; phylum Pseudomonadota; class Alphaproteobacteria; order Hyphomicrobiales; family Aurantimonadaceae; genus Martelella; species Martelella mangrovi. The sequence goes on along the minus strand of NZ_JBEPLY010000003.1, from coordinate 305,915 downwards.
CATTTCCGTTGGTTGCATCCCTCGCCATGGTTCTGCCGGCGCTCGTTCTCGTGCTGTTCAGCGCGCTTGGCGCAGGCCCGCTTCTGTCCACGCTTTCGGCAATCGCCACAAGTCTGCTGGTCACCGGCGGGCTACACGAGGATGGCCTTGCCGATTCCGCAGACGGGCTTTTCGGCGGCAGGACGCGCGATGACGTGCTGGCCATCATGAAGGACAGCCGGACCGGCGCCTATGGCACGCTTGCCCTTGTGCTGTCGATCACGCTTAGAGCAACGGCACTGGCCATGCTGGTTGCCAAGGGGCCTGAAAATGCGGCGCTGCTTTTCATTGCCGCGGCTGCAGCAGGACGGGCCGTCATGGTCCGTCAGTGGTATGCCCTTCCGCTGGCGCGTGCCGACGGCGTGGCGGCCACGCTTGGACGGCCGGACAAGAACAACACCTTGTGTGCGGCCATCATCAGCCTCGTCATCGTTGCCCTGGCCAGTGCGCTTGCCGGAGCACTGGTGCCCGCCCTCTTCGCCTTAGTCGCGCTTGCCGTTTCGGCTTACGCCTTCACCTTCTTTGTCAGGCGCCGGATCGGCGGCCACACCGGCGATACGCTTGGCGCCATCGCGCAGATCGGCGAAACCGTTTTCCTCATCGCCCTTGTCATTCTTGTCTGAAACCCGATATCCGGTCAGAACAGACAATCGCGGGACCTGAGTACCACCCTGCCCGCCTGTCGCGTTGGACAAGGGGAGAATGCCGTGCGCCTGTTCTGGATTCTGATTGCGATCGTTGCTGTCGGCATGATCATGCTGATGGTCACCGGCGGAGATGGCAATACGCTCGGGCTCGCCAATGACGAATTCGCCTCCGCGCTCTGGCTGTCGCCGCTGCTCGTGCTGGTCGCCGCCGGCGTTCTGCAGGGACAGTGCAATTTCGGCTATGTCTTCCAGTCGCTGCTGATCTGGGCGGCAATCCTGCTGGTGATTGCCGCTGCCTACATCTTCCGCAATGATTTCCGCGACATCGGCGCACGCCTCTTCGGTGGCCTCGTGCCGGGTATGACGATGACCACCACGACCGTCAACGGCGCGGAACAGGTCATCATCGGCAAAGGGCGAAACGGCCATTTTTCCGCCAATGTGGTGGTCGACGGGGTCAGCCTGCCGATGCTTGTCGATACCGGCGCAAGCCGGATAACCCTGACGGCAAACGACGCCGAACGGGTCGGCATCGATGTGCAGTCGCTCAGCTACATGACCACGGTCCAAACGGCAAACGGCACAGCGCTTGCAGCACCGGTCACGCTTGATAGCGTCGCCGTCGGCCCGCTCGTGCGGCGCAATGTCCGGGCGATGGTGGCAGGAGAAGGCAGGCTTTCCGAAAGCCTGCTCGGCATGAGCTTTCTCAGCACGCTGACCTCCGTCGACATGCGCTCCGACGAACTGCGCCTGACGGACTGACACCTCAGAAGAAAGAGTAGAAGAACCGCGCCGAGATCGTCAGCAGGAAAATGCCGAAACCGGCAGTCAGCACACGGTCGGAGACCGCATGCGCGGCGCGCGCGCCAAGCGGTGCGATCAGCATCGTGATCGGAATGATCAGCGCCACGGCAACCCAGTTCACATAGCCGGTGGAAAACAACGGCAACCCGGGATGCCCCCAACCGCCAATGATATTGCCGACGAAACTCGGCAGCGAGATCAGCACGCCGACACCGGCAGACGTGGCCACCGCCTGATGGATCGGCCGGTTATAAAGCGTCATGAAGGTATTGTTGAGCGTGCCGCCGCCAATGCCGATCAGGCCGGACAGAAGACCGATCAGCCAGCCGACACCGAAAAGCCCGGGATTTTTGGGCAAATCTTCTCCCAGACGCCAGCGGGCCGCCCCCGGATAAAGCATTTTCAAGCCGATCAGCAATGTGATCACCGCAAAGGCGGCGCGCAGCACATCGCTCGGCGAATAGGCAATGACCAGAACCGAAACGATCGCACCGAAGGGCACGGCCAGTATCCACTGGCGCAACAGTTTCATGTCGACCGACCCGCGGCGATAGTGCGACTGAAATGACCTGAGCGATGTCGGGATGATGATGGCGAGCGATGTGCCCACGCACAGCTTCATGCGAATGCTTTCGTCTACGCCGGCCATGGCAAAGGCCTGATAGAAGACCGGCACCAGCACGGCGCCGCCGCCAATGCCGAACAGGCCGGCCAGGAAGCCGGCAACACAGCCGGCAACGGCCAGCAGTCCGACAAGTTGCAGGATTTCGGAAACCGGAGGCATGCGTATTCCTCTTGTAGACCTTTCAGGCGCAATCGGAGCGTTCGGAAATATAGCTTCGGAACCGGCCGATATGTCATTAAAGCGTGATCTTCTTACACTATCCCGTTGTCAGGGCAAACGGAGATGCAGGCTGCCTGTTTATATTTGCAACAGCGCCTTCCGACACGGTTTTTATCGACATTTTATATTCCGCCCGCGCCTGTTGAGTATTTCTGTTCGAAACGACTTCGGATCACCAAGTCTTTTTTCTTTTCCTGATGCCGGCTCTTCCAGGAGCCGGCATTTTTGATGGCTTTACCCGACCGAACATCCCCGCAAACGCAAAAACGGCCGCCGAAAGCGACCGTTTTTGTTTCACAAAAGCTGCGATGTGATCAGGGGTCGAGATCGACGTCGAGGATCGCCATCGAAAAGTTGAAGGATCGGTCACCGTCTTCATCATCGAGATAGATCACGCCGATGAACTCATCCTCGCGATAGACCTCGCAGGAATCGTCCTTGCGCGGACGTGCGCGAACAGCAAAGAGGGGGCCGAACATGCGCTTGAAATAGGAGTCGAGCTTTTTGATTTCGTCTGGTTTCAAGGGATGAACTCCGTCTGGTCTTCAGGTGTTGGCGCGCTTGTGACACGCCAATGCCGAGAATGCAAATGCGCAAGTGGCAAGCAGAGAACCGGCTGTATCAGTCATCCGAACCGATAAGCTGATCCATCGAGCGGGCGGGGTCCGAACAACCGGCCGTTCCGATGACCCGGGCCGGAACGCCTGCAACCGTGGAACTGGCCGGCACCGGTTTCAGCACCACAGAGCCGGCGGCAATGCGTGAACAATCGCCAACGGTAATATTGCCAAGCACCTTGGCGCCGGCGCCGATCAGAACGCTGTGGCCGATCTTGGGATGACGATCGCCGGTCTCCTTGCCGGTACCGCCGAGCGTAACTCCCTGAAGGATCGAGACATCGTCGCCGACGGTCGCCGTCATGCCGACGACAAGCCCCGTTGCATGGTCGAGGAAAATCCCCTTGCCCATCTTCGCAGCCGGGTTGATATCGGTCTGGAACACGCTGGAGGACCGGCTTTGCAGATAAAGCGCAAAGTCCTGACGGCCCTTGTGCCACAGCCAGTGCGCCAGCCTGTGGGTCTGGATCGCGTGAAATCCCTTGAAATAGAGCACCGGCTCCATAAAACGCGAACAGGCCGGGTCGCGGTCATAAACCGCCTGAATGTCGACACGCAGGATATCGCCCCATTCCGGCCAATCCCGGCGCATCTCGTCGAAAGTCTGGCGCAGCAGGATGGCCTGGATATCGGGATGGTCGAGCCGCTCGCAGATGCGATAGACGACACAGTCTTCCAGCGAGCTGTGGTTCAGGATCGTGGAATACAGAAACGCGGCAAGGATCGGATCCTTTTCCAGGGCGCTTTGAGCCTCCGCCCTCAGGCTCGCCCAGATCGGGTCGACCGCCATAAGGTTTGTCTCGTGACTGCTCTTGTCGGGGTGTGCGGCCATCGTGGCCTCCTGTGGTTTCGGCGCCGGTCTTTGCGGCAACTGTCCTTCCAACGAAAGTCGCTTCGAGCGCGAATATAGATCACTGCGGCACGAATACAAATGCGCCGGCCATCATATTCTCGTGTCAGTCCTCGTTTTGCCCGGCCAGGAATTCCAGAACCGCCTTCTTGAACACCCTGTCGCCGACCGCCAGCATGTGGTCGCGGTTGGGAATGTCGAGCGCGATGGCATTCTGCATCTGGCCGGCCAGGGTTTGCGGCGAGCCCGCCAGATCGTCCTTGGTACCGACGCCGATCAGGGTCGGCGCCGCGATCTTGCCGATCTCTTCGCGCGCAATGTTCTGGCGCGATGTTTCGATACAGGCGGCAAGCGCCATGCGGTCGCTCTTCGTCTGGTCGGCAAAGGTGCGGAACATGCGGCCCTTCTCGTCGGTGACGTCATCAAGGGACGGCGCCCGCAGGGCAGCCGCGATCGCATCCCAATCGCCCACCCCGTCGCACAGGCCGATACCAAGACCGCCGAACACCAGCGCGCGCACCTTTTCCGGCCTGGCAAGCGCCAGATAGGCCGAAATCCGCGCGCCCATCGAATAGCCCATCACATGGGCGCTTTCGATGCCGAGATGATCGAGAAGCGCGACGGCGTCTTCGGCCATCATCGCCGGATAGTAGACAGCCGGGTCATGCGGCTTGTCGCTTTGTCCGTGGCCGCGATTGTCGAGCGCGATCACCCGGTAGCCGGCATCGCCAAGCGTCTTCAGCCAACCCGGATGCACCCAGTTGACCGCTGCCGTCGACGCAAAACCGTGAATCAGAAGCACCGGCACGCCCTCGCCCTCGTCGAAATAGGCCAGTTTGAGCCCGTCATGGGTGAACGAACTGAATTGCGGAAGATTGAGGTTCATTGCCGTCTGCTCCGTTATCGACATCGGACCGAAAGGCCTGGCAGAAACGGTCATTCAAAACCGCGCTGCAACGCAATTCGGGTACTACACATTTGCCGCGAAGAGTTATAGTGTCCGGGCCGAAAGCTCAAGGAACCGGAGATAATCATGGCTGGCCACGGGATCGCCCATTTCAAGAACGACGACGGACACAGAACCATCGAGGTGGGCGTCAAGGAATTCATGTGCGTGGGGGCATCCGCGCCCTTCGATCATCCGCATATCTTCATCGACATGGGCGACGATGACGAGGCCGTCTGTTCCTATTGCTCCACGCTCTACAAGTTCTCGCCTGCGCTTCACGGCGAGGAAACCAATCCGCCCGGCTGCGCCTACCACGTCGACGCTGCCTGACCTTTCCCTTCCGCGCGCTGGGTTCGTCGTTGCGTGGCGAAGGGTCGGGAGGAGAAAATGACGATTGCACATGCAGCCATCATCGGCGCCGGCATTGCGGGCCTGACCGCAGCGCTGGCGCTTGCACGCCATGGCATTTCCAGCGAAATATTCGAACAGGCCGACGAGCTGACCGAAGTCGGCGCCGGTCTGCAGGTCTCGCCAAACGCCGCGCGCTGCCTTGCCAAGATCGGCGTGCTTGAACGGCTCGAGAGCCAGTGGCGCGAACCGGAGGCGGTCACGCTGGCCTCCGGGAAGACCCTGCGCCAGGTCGCCAGCGTGCCTGTCGGCGAGGCCCGCACGCGCTGGGGCGCCCCCTATGGCACGCTCCACCGCTCGACCCTGCAATCGGCGCTCATCCATGCCGTTGCCGCAGAGCCGCTGTGCTCCCTGAAACTCGGCACGCGAATCGACAAGGCCAATGAGTCCCTTCTGGCCGCCAGAACGGAAAAACCCGCCGACATCATCATCTGCGCCGATGGCGTCTGGTCGCACAGCCGCCGCCAGATCAAGGGCGCGCCGGAAGCCAGATTTTCCGGCAATATCGCCTGGCGTTTCGTGCTGTCGTCGGAAGACGCGCCGGGATTTCTGAAACGCGAAAGCGTCACAGCCTATATGGGGCCGATGGCCCATCTTGTCGCCTACCCGCTGCGCGATGTCGGCGGCTTCAATCTCGTGGCCATCGCTTCCGGTGCGAGCGCGGGCGAGGCCTGGCACACCGAGGTGGACAGCAGCTGGAAAACAGCGCTGGAACGCCATTTCAAGGGCTGGCACCCGGACCTGACCAACCTGTTTTCCGCCGACAAACCCACCTTCTGGCCGCTTTATGAGGTCGGCGAAGGCCATTGGCACAACGGACGCGATACAATCGCAATCGGCGATGCGGTCCATGCAATGATGCCGTTTTCGGCGCAAGGGGCGGCGATGGCGATCGAGGACGGCTTCGAGCTTGCCGCCTACCTGTCGTCATCGATGGCAGTGCCGGAAGCGTTCGATGCCTTTGTCGCCCGCCGTAAACCGCGCCTTGCAACCCTGCGCAAACGCACCAACCTCAACAAGTTCGCCTATCACGCAGCAGGGCCGTTCAGGCTCGGACGCGATGTCGTGCTGAAACTGCGCACGCCCGATTCGCTCGCCGGGGAACTCGACTGGCTCTACGGTTACGAGGCCTATGGTCTCGACCGAATCTGAACCCGCGAATTTCATCAATCTGCCCGCCGTGGCGGGCATTTCGTTCATCTTCGTTTCAGCTTGCCGGTCCTAGACTGGCGATGTTGCCGCAATGCCACTGGCTTTGCCGGCATTATGCAACGGGGATCACCGAAACATGAAACTCCGCACTTTCATCACATCAACCGGCATCGCGATCGCCGCGACACTTTTCGCCTTTCAGGCGGAGGCGGCGGTTCGGGCCTATGCGACCTCCAACGTCAATCTTCGCGCCGGTCCCTCGACCTCCTATCCGGCCATCACGGTCGTGCCGGCAGGTGCCTCCATCCTCAACAATGGCTGCCTTGCGGACTACAGCTGGTGCGACGTGTCCTATGCCAATTACCGCGGCTGGATGTCGGCGCACTACATCAACGTGGTCTATCAGGGACAGCGCCAGGTGCTGAACCCGGGGGTTGCCTTTGCAACGGGGATCGCGATTACGGCCTACTCGCGCTCCTACTGGGACCAGTATTATCGCGGCTATCCGTGGTATCCGACCTGGGGCCGATACCCGCCGCCGCCACAGCCACGCCCCTACCGGCCTCCGCCGGGCTGGCGTGCGCCGCCGGGATGGGGCGGCCCACCGCCCGGATGGCGACCGCCGCCCGGTTACCGTCCCGGCTGGGGCGCACCGCCGCCGCATACAGGCCCGCCGCCGCACCGTCCGCCGCCCGGCGCACGTCCGCCGCAGCACCGCCCGCCACCGCAGCACCGCCCGCCGTATTACGGACCGCCGCGCCGCGATCACGCCGGCCCGCCGCCCGGCCGACCGCCGGCGATGCGCGGCCCCGGTCCCGTGCGTCGCGGTCCTTCGATGCACCCGGGAGGACGTCCCCACGGTGGAGGGCGCTTCGAGCGCCGTTGATCAAAAAAAGACCGGCGCGCCCTCCCCGGGCCGCCGGCCTTTTTACGTTCGCTGTTGCGACTGAACTTAAGCAGCAGACGCCGCAGCAAGCCCCTTTTCCAGATCCGCCATCAGGTCGTCGACATCCTCAAGTCCGATTTGCAGGCGGATGACCGGGCCATCCTCGGGCGCGGTGCAGACGGTGCGGTTGGAAAGGTTGACCGGCACGGCCAGCGATTCATATCCGCCCCACGAATAACCGATCCCGAAAATGTCGAGCGCATCGAGGAAAGCGTGCTGACGACGGCGGAACGCGCCCTCCTCCGCTTTCAGCACGAAGGAGAACAGCCCGCTGGCGCCCTTGAAGTCGCGCTTCCAGATATCGTGACCGGGAAATGACGGCAGCCCCGGATGCAGCACGCGCGAGACTTCCGGGCGTTCTTCAAGCCAGCGCGCGACGGTAAACGCGCTTTTCTGGTGATGGGCGAGCCGCACGCCCATGGTGCGAAGCCCGCGCAGGATCTGGTAGCTGTCATCGGGCGCGGCGCACATGCCGGTCCAGGTGTAATGTTCCTCAAGCTGCGCAAAGCAGCGTTCGTTTGCCGACGCCGTCCCCATCAGAATATCCGAGTGGCCGGAGGGATATTTGGTAGCCGCATTCAGCGAGAGATCGACGCCGAAGTCGAGCGGCTTGAAGAAAAGCGGCGTTGCCCAGGTATTGTCCATCGAGACGATGGCGCCCTTCGCGTGGGCCAGATCCGACAGGGCACGGATATCCTGCATCTCGAACGTGTTCGACCCCGGCGCCTCGGTATGAAAGATGCGGGTGTTGGGCCGGAACATCTTCTCGACCTCAAGGCCGAGAGCGGGATGATAGTATTCGACCTCGACCCCCATGCGCTTCAGCACGTTATCGGCAAAGCGACGGGCCGGATCATAGACCGAATCGACGATCAGGATGTGATCGCCGGGCGACAGGAAAGCAAGCCAGGGCATGGTGATGGAAGCCAGCCCCGAGGGATAGAGCAGCGTGCCGGCGGCATTCTCGATCGTGTTCAGCGCCGCGCACAGCGCATCCGTCGTCGGGGTGCCATGGGTGCCGTAGGTATATTTCTGGGTTCCGCCGACGGCCGTTTTCGCATCGGGGAACAGCACCGTCGAGGCATGCACGACCGGCGGGTTGACGAAGCCGTAGAATGTTTCCGGATCATGGCCGGCATGCGCGAGATTGGTATTATCGCCGGTACCTTTGCCGGCAGTCTTTTGTGAAGCCATGAGGATGTTCCGCTGAGTTGTGGGAAAGTGCAGTCGCCCCGTGTTTTGAATCGTCGACGCCGGGTGGTCAAGCGGCAAATATAAAAACAAAAACTACGACTAAAGGATTAGACTAATATCAGGAATACCTGCCCGAATTACCAGCACAGCTTTGCCCAGTTTTTATCTACCTGCACATTTTTTGACCGAAAGTGGACGTTTTTCGCAAATTCAGTCCATTTTTCAATGGCGAGTATTGACCATCTGGAAAATTACGACTGTGATACACGGGCTCGCACCGAGGGGTTTGCGGGCAGTTGTCGCTGCTTGACTGGAGGCTACCAGTGAAAGGCGCAACTTAAGATTTCAACGATAAACAAAGGTTGGGAAAATGAAAAAGACGCTTCTGTCTGTCGCTCTCGGCGCAGCAGTCTTCGGCCTCGGGGTCCAGGGTGCTTCGGCCGCGACGCTCGACGACGTCAAGGAAAAGGGAAATGTCACCTGCGGAGTCAGCACGGGCCTCCAGGGCTTTTCCGCGCCTGACAGCGAGGGGAACTGGTCCGGTCTCGACGTTGACTATTGCCGCGCCATCGCAGCGGCCATTTTCGGCGATCCGTCGAAGGCCAAGTTCGTTGCTCTGACCGCCACCGACCGCTTTCCGGCACTTCAGTCCGGCGAAGTCGACGTGCTGACGCGCAACACCACCTGGACGCTTTCCCGCGACACTTCGCTGGGCCTCGATTTCCGCACCGTCAACTACTATGACGGCCAGGGCTTCATGGTTCCGAAGGATCTCGGCGTTTCGTCCGCCAAGGAGCTTTCCGGCGCGGCCGTGTGCGTCCAGTCCGGCACCACGACCGAGCTGAACCTCGCCGACTACTTCGCGTCGAATGATATGGAATACAATCCGGTCGTTTTCGAAGCGCTCGAAGACGTCAACAACGCCTTCAACCAGGGCCGTTGCGATGTCTACACGACCGACCAGTCCGGCCTTTATGGCATCCGTCTGACGCTGACGGACCCGGACAACTATATCATTCTGCCGGAAATCATCTCCAAGGAGCCGCTCGGCCCGGCATGGCGCCAGGGTGACGACCAGTGGGGCGACGTCGTCTCCTGGGTTCACTTCGCCATGGTCAATGCCGAAGAATTCGGCATCACCTCGGAAAATGTCGACGAAATCGCTGAATCCTCGGACAATCCGGGTATCAAGCGCCTGCTCGGCACCGAAACCGACAGCAAGATGGGCGCCGATCTCGGCCTCGACGAAAAATGGGCCTACAACATCATCAAGACCGTCGGCAATTACGGCGAAGTCTTCGAAGCTGATGTCGGCCAGGGCAGCGAGCTGAAGATCGAACGCGGCCTCAACGCTCTGTGGACCAATGGCGGCCTGCAGTATGGCCCCCCGATCCGCTAAGCGCGATCTGTTCTGATATTGTCTCGGATCCGGCACAGGGCGGTCACCTGCCCTGTGCTCCCATAAAAATAGCCCAACACGGGCAACCGGGGAAAATATGGCTGAAACGTCAAGCAACGCTCCTTTTCAGGAGTCGCGGGTTGCCGCACTTGTTTACAATCCCGCCGTCCGCGGCTTCGTATACCAGTTCGTAACGGTTCTGGCAGTCGTTGCCTTCGTCTGGTGGGTCACCGACAACACAATTCGAAACCTCCAGGCCGCCGGTATCGCGTCAGGCTTCGGCTTCCTCGACAATCGCGCCGGTTTCGACATCGCGCAAATTCCGATCCCCTACAATAATGACATGTCCTACGGCCGTGCGCTCATGGTCGGCATCGTCAACACGATCATCGTGTCGGTGGCGGGGATCATCACGGCGACAATCGTCGGCTTCATCGTCGGCATCGGGCGGCTGTCCTCGAACTGGCTGATCGCCAAGCTCAGCCAGGTCTATGTCGAGGTGTTCCGCAACATTCCGCCGCTGCTGGTCATCTTCTTCTTCTATACCGGCGTTCTGGCGCTGCTGCCGGCCGCCCGCGACTCGCTGTCGCTGCCGCTCGATATCTATCTCAACAATCGCGGCCTCGCCTTCCCGAGCCCGGTGTTCGGCCCCGGCTCATGGCTGATCGGCGTCGCCACCATCGCTGCCGTCGTTCTGATCATCGCGATGAACATCTGGGCAAGACGGCGCCAGATGGCCACCGGTCAGCAATTTCCGACTTTTCTCTCCAGCCTTGCGATTTTGATCGTGCTGCCGGTCCTCGGCTATTTCATCGCCGGCATGCCGGTCACGTTCGACATTCCGGTCAAGGGCCGCTTCAACCTGCAGGGCGGCGCGGTGCTCGGCCCGGAATTCATGTCGCTTTATCTGGCGCTGTCGCTCTATACCGCCGCCTTCATGGCGGAGATCATCCGCGGCGGCATCCTTGGCGTCGCCAAGGGCCAGACGGAAGCGGCCAACGCGCTCGGCCTGCATCCGCGCAAGGTTACCCGCCTCGTCGTCGTGCCGCAGGCCATGCGCATCATCATTCCGCCGATGACCAGTGAATATCTGAGCCTGACCAAGAACTCCTCGCTCGCGGTCGCCATTGGCTATGCCGATATCGTCGCCGTCGGCAAGACGGTCCTGAACCAGACCGGACAGGCCGTGGAGGTGGTGACCATCTGGATGATCATCTACCTCACGCTTTCCATTCTGACATCGATCTTCATGAACTGGTTCAACGCCAAGATGGCCCTGGTGGAGAGATAAGATGGCGCACGAAATCGCATATGTCCGCAAGGAAATGCAGGAACAGCAACCTGCGCCGCAAAAAGAAGGCAGCGCAGCGCTCTGGCTGCGCACCAATCTGTTCGCCAGTCCGAAAGATTCATTTCTGTCGATCATCGCGATCGTGTTTCTGATCTGGGCTGTGCCGCCCGTGGTGGAATGGCTGTTCATCAACGCGGCCTGGACCGGCACCGACCGCACAGCCTGCGCAACGATTGCCCAGGGCGGGGCTCAGCCGGATGGCTGGAGCGGCGCCTGCTGGGCCTTCATCGGGGCCAAGTTCGATCAGATCATGTTCGGGCGCTATCCGGACCCCGAGATGTGGCGACCGATTCTCATCGGCATCGTGTTCACCGCATTGCTGATCCCGATGCTGATGCCGAAGGCGCCGCACAAGGGCTGGAACGCGCTGGCGCTGTTCATCATCCTGCCCATCTTCGCCTTCTTCATCCTTTATGGTGGCGTCTTCGGCCTTCCGGTCGTTGACACGTCGGACTGGGGCGGGCTGATGGTCACCCTGATCCTGTCTTATTTCGCCATCGCCGTATCGCTGCCGCTCGGCATCATTCTGGCGCTCGGCCGGCGTTCGAAAATGCCGGTGATGCGGACGCTGTCGATCATGTTCATCGAGGTGGTGCGCGGCGTGCCGCTGATCACCATCCTGTTCATGGCGAGCGTGATGCTGCCGCTGTTCCTGCCGGAAGGCATGACCATCAACAAGTTCCTGCGCGCCATCGTCGGCGTGTCGCTGTTCATCTCCGCCTATATGGCCGAGACCATTCGCGGCGGCCTGCAGGCCATGCCCAAGGGACAGTTCGAAGGGGCCGCCTCGCTCGGGCTCGGCTACTGGCAGACCATGCGTCTCGTCATCCTGCCGCAGGCGATCAAGCTGGTCATTCCGGCGATCGTCAACCAGTTCATCTCGATCTTCAAGGACACCTCGCTGGTCTCGATCATCGGCATGTTCGATCTGCTCGGCATCATCAAGTTCAACTTCACCGACTCAAGCTGGGCCTCGCCGGTCACGCCGATCACCGGCCTGATCTTCGCCGGCTTCGTGTTCTTCATCTTCTGCTTCGCCATGTCGCGCTATTCCAGCTTCATGGAACGCCATCTCGACACCGGTCACCGAAGCTAGCTTCGCGTATTTGAGGATAAATTCATGGTAGAAACCGTCGACACTTCTCACATGACCGTCTCGGATACCGAGGTTGCGGTCGAGATGATCCACGTCAACAAATGGTATGGCGATTTTCACGTCCTGCGCGACATCAACCTGAAGGTGATGAAGGGCGAACGCATCGTCATCGCCGGGCCCTCGGGTTCGGGCAAATCGACGATGATCCGCTGTATCAACCGACTGGAAGAACACCAGAAGGGCAATATCATCGTCGATAATATCGAGCTGACGGACGATCTGAAGAAGATCGATGAAATCCGTCGCGAGGTCGGCATGGTGTTCCAGCACTTCAACCTGTTTCCGCATCTGACGATCCTGGAAAACTGTACGCTCGCGCCGATCTGGGTGCGCAAGATGCCGAAGAAGGAAGCGGAAGAAATCGCGATGCACTACCTGACCCGGGTAAAAATCCCCGAGCAGGCGGACAAATATCCCGGCCAGCTTTCCGGCGGCCAGCAGCAGCGCGTGGCGATTGCCCGCTCGCTGTGCATGAACCCGAAGATCATGCTGTTCGACGAGCCGACCTCCGCGCTCGACCCTGAAATGATCAAGGAAGTGCTCGACACCATGGTCGGCCTTGCCGAGGAAGGCATGACCATGCTGTGCGTGACCCACGAAATGGGCTTTGCCCGCCAGGTCGCCAACCGCGTGATCTTCATGGACCAGGGCCAGATCGTCGAACAGAATTCACCGCACGAATTCTTCGACAACCCGCAGCATGAACGCACCAAGCTGTTCCTGAGCCAGATTTTGCACTGAAGCGGGACGACAGCAGAGCGAGATGGAAAAGGCGGGCTCAGCGGCCCGCTGAATTGCTGACACAGTCGAAGCCGTAGAGGTTCACATCGAAGCCGGCCGCCTCACAGGCGTCATGCTCGGGCTTGACCCGAGCATCCATTCGGCGCAGTGCCTTGAGCACAAATCCGCTTTTGCAAACGTTCGTCGTATTGCCCTGGATCCTCCGGTCAAGCCGGAGGATGACGCAGTGAAGGAAGAAAGGTTTGTCCAAAAAAGGCGCGCTTTCCGGCCTGCTTTTATGGCCGGATCAAAGCAACCCCAGCTCTGCCAGTTCGGCCCGTAATTCATCCGGCATTTCGTCGCCGCCGTCGCCGAAATCGAGGTCGCGGGGGGCGTCTTCGGCTTTCAGGTAGCGCCAGCCCTGAAACGGCTTGCGCGGCACCGGAACGGTATCGACCACCTGCGGGGCAAGCACCAGATCGCAGCGCTGGATCCCCTCCCCGTCTGTGTGGTTGGTGATGTCGAGCAGCGCCTGACGCGCGCGGATCTGGCCGCTGATCACCCAATAGAGCGAACCGCCGTCGAGCAGTTCGTCGCGCCGCTTCGGGGTCATCCGCGTGGTGTGCACGGTATGCGGCTCCAGACCGGCGGCAATCGCCGCCATGGAACGCTGCGATACCCAGCCGCGCAAATCGTCAATCCCGGTCGCGCCGACGCATAATTTCAGAAGATGAAGGCTCATGCCTCTATCAAGCGCGGCGTGGCGCATGCGTCAAGGCATTCATGCGCCGGAGATCAGCAATCCACCACATTGACGGCAAGACCGCCGGTGGAGGTTTCCTTGTATTTTTCGTGCATGTCATTGCCGGTCTGGCGCATGGTCTCGATACAATTGTCGAGCGGCACGAAATGGGTGCCGTCGCCCTTCAGCGCCAGCGAGGCGGCCGTGACCGCCTTGACCGCGCCCAGCGCATTGCGCTCGATGCAGGGCACCTGCACCAGGCCGGCGATCGGGTCGCAGGTCATGCCAAGGTGATGTTCGAGGGCGATTTCGGCGGCATTTTCCACCTGTTCCGGCGTGCCGCCCATGACGGCCGCAAGCCCCGCTGCCGCCATGGCCGAGGCAGACCCGACCTCGCCCTGACAGCCGACTTCCGCGCCCGAGATCGAGGCATTGGTCTTGATGATGCCGCCGACGGCTGCCGCCGTCAGCAGAAAATCGCGAATGCCCGCCTTTCCGGCGGAATTCTGGAATTCGCTGAAATAACGCAAGGTCGCGGGCACGACGCCGGCCGCGCCATTGGTCGGCGCGGTAACCACGCGTCCGCCGGCGGCATTTTCCTCGTTCACCGCCATCGCGAACATGGAAAGCCAGTCATTGGCCATCAGCGGATCGAACTGGTTGGAAAGCGTGGCCTGCGACAGCTTGTCGTAAAGCTGGCCGGCGCGACGGCGCACCTTCAGCCCGCCGGGCAACACGCCCTCGCCCTGCAGCCCGCGATCGATGCAGCCGTCCATCGCATCCCACAGCGCATCAAGACCCCGGTCGAGCTCTGCCCGGCCCATGCGCGCTTCCTCGTTGGCGCGCTTCATGGCGGCAATGGTCATGCCGGAGCGCTTTGCCATATCCAGCATTTCGACCGCCGAGCGAAACGGAAAGGGGACCTTTTCCGCATCGCTTTCGCCAGCGGGAAAGTCCTTCTGCTCTTTCCAGGCCGCCAGTTCGGTATCGGTCAGCACGAAACCGCCGCCGACGGAATAATAAATCTGCCGCAGCAGAACCGCACCGTCGGCATTGAGCGCATAGAAGGTCATGCCGTTGGCATGGCCCGGCAATGGTTCCTTCTTGTCGAATATCACATCCGCATCGCAGTCGAAACCATAGGCGGGATGCCCCGGCGGCTCCACCGCTCCGGCTTCACGGATTGCGGCGATAACCGCGTCCATCCGGTCCGGATCGACCGTATCCGGCCGCTCGCCGGCAAGCCCGAGAATGACGGCACGATCGGTGGCATGGCCGACGCCGGTATAGGCCAGCGAACCGTGCAGACTGACCTGCAAATGCGTGACCACCGCACCGACCGGCCGCGGCCAGTCGCTCGATACCAGAAGGTCGAGAAAACGATTGGCGGCCGACATCGGCCCCATCGTATGGGAACTCGATGGACCGATACCGATCTTGAAAACCTCGAAAACGGACAGAAACACGCCGATCTCTCCATCGTCTTACATAGATATATCCTGTTGCCGATTAGGCGGCAGACACAGCCGACGGACGCGCCCTGAACCGACATACGCGCATCGGTTCACGACACGAAACCGGTGAGAGAGCCACCGTTTCGGCAAGCGCAGGTCAACAACGAGGATATCAGAAACAAAAACAACGGCGACCTTATGGAAGACCGCCGTTGCTTCAGGAAAAATTCACAAGCTGATCAAACAGCGACAATGAGATAGGCAAGTCCGAGGACAGCACCAAAACCGATAACAGCCCGCAGGGTTACACCCCAGCAGGACTTGTGCGCGGTGTCTTCCATAATAGCTCCGATTGTCTTGACCCTAGTGCACTTTTTGGGAGGATGTGCACTGATGGTTATCGCTTTATTAAACTGTCACACAATCTGCAACGGGGTATTTCAATAAATTTCGAAAATCCGTGCTTGCATTCCCCCCGGTCTGCCGACACAACAAGCATGTCGCGTCACAACATCGGCTGCCAACCCATTGTTGGCGCCGTAAAAAAGCCGTTTTCTCGAGAGCCGGATTCATGACAGGCACAGACTTTGTCGCGCTTTGCTTTTTTCTTGGCTGCTGGTTCGTTTTCGACGGGCTGGTCAGCGGACGCTTTGCACTGATCAAACGCCAAAGCCTCACCGGCGCCATGCTGATCCACAGGAAGCGCTGGATGCAGACGGCACTGGCGCGCGATCTACGCATGATCGACACCCAGATTCTCTCGGGGCTTCAGAACGGAACAGCCTTTTTCGCATCGACTTCGATTTTCGCAATCGGCGGCTGTTTCGCGCTGATGGGCGAAGCCGACACCGCGCAGATGCTGTTTGACGATTTGCCCGGCCTGATACCGAGCACACGCGCGGCCTTCGAAATGAAAGCCTGCGGGCTGGCCGCGATCTTCGGCTATTCCTTCTTCAAGTTCGGATGGTCCTACCGGCTGTTCAACTACAACACCATTTTGTTCGGCGGCCTGCCCATGGGCGCGACGGCAGTTGAAGACCGGCAGACCTTGGCGCGCATGGCCGAACGGGTCGCAGAGGTCAACATCATCGCCGCGCGCCATTTCAACACCGGCCTGCGCGCAATCTTTCTGTCGATCGGCTATCTCGGCTGGTTCCTCGGCCCCTATTTCTTCATGGCGTCCACGGCATTCGTGTTCACGATCCTGCTGCGCCGCCAATATTTCTCGGATGCGCGCAAGACCATCCTCCAGGCCACGCTTTCCGAAAACGGGGATGCAGAATGAGCGATATTCCAACGCCCGATACCGGGGCGAAACGCCGTCGCCGGATCCATGCCATTGATGCCGCCCGCGGTATCGCGCTGGTGGCCATGGCTGTCTACCACTTCACCTGGGACCTCGATTTCTTCGGCTATGTGCCGTCGGGCCTTTCAACGCGCGGCGGCTGGGCAATTTTCGCCCATCTGATTGCCGGCAGTTTTCTGTTTCTGGCGGGCTACAGCCTCTGGATGGCACATGGAAAATCGCTCAGGCTTGAAGCGTTCGCAAAACGCCTCGGCATTCTGGTGCTGGCAAGCATCGCCATCACCATCGTGTCGTATTTCTCCACACCCAACGCGCTCATCTATTTCGGCATTCTCCATGCCATCGCCGCGGCGTCGATCATCGGGTTGCTGTTTCGGCATGTGCCGGCCGTCATAACGCTGGTCGTTGCCGTGGCCGCGACATTGCTGCCGCACGTCATTAGCTTCGACACCCTTGATCCATGGTACTTCGCCTGGATCGGCATGGCCGCACATCCGCCGTCCTCGAACGACTATGTACCGCTCCTGCCGTGGATCGGGCCGTTTCTGGCAGGCCTTGCTGTCTCGAAGCTCACGCTTTCCTGGCTGAAGCAGCAAAGGCAGCTTCCGAAGACAGAAAACCTGCTGACCTTTTTCGGCCGTCACAGCCTGATCTTCTATCTTGTGCACCAGCCACTGCTGTTCGGCCTTGTCTATGCGGCAACACTCGTGCTGCCGCCGGATCTTGCACCGGCATATCTTTCCAGCTGTCAGGCGAGTTGCGAAGCGACCGACGACGCGGCCTTTTGCCAATCCTATTGCAGCTGCACGCTTGAGTCCTTGAAGCAGGAAGGTCTGTTGGGCCCGCTGATGCGCAACCAGACCGACGACGGGGATGCGGTTGCACTCGGGCGAATAGCGATGTCATGCAGCATTCGTTAGGAAAAGGCCAGCGAGCAGAGCGGGCTCAGGTACCGACGCCGATTTCGGCGAGACGCGCAAGGCAGGTTTCCTCGGCGTTATCAAGTTCGGTCATCATCTCATCGATATCACGGCGTTTCTGGCGCAAATCCTCGCGCCGGGACTTGATCTCGTCCATGGTCTGCTTGAGTTGATCCATCTCCGTCGGCGGACGATGGAACAGCGTGAGGATATTCCGGATTTCCGCCAGCGTCAGTCCGATACGGCGGCTGCGGAGTATCTCCTTGATCAGCAGCCGTTCATTTTCGCTGTACAGGCGTGTCCGTCCACGGCGTTCGGGCTGCAGCAGGCCTTCATCCTCGTAGAACCGCAGCGTGCGCGTCGATACTCCGAATTCGCGTGTCAGTTCGGTTATCGAGTAAAATCGTCTTTGCAAAACGAACCCCCACCGTCGATGATCAAGTGACTAATTTAGTAAACGTTCCGAAATTAAATGTTAAACCACCAGGTCGCAATTCCCAAGAACGAGAAAAAGCCAATAACATCTGTGGTTGTAGTCACAAACACGGACGAGGAGATGGCGGGATCGGCGCCCGCCCGGTCGAGAAGAAGAGGGATCAGAATTCCGGCCATTGCAGCAGCAAACATGTTAATAATCATGGCAGCGGCAACAACGCCGCCAAGTTGTGGGTTATCAAACCAGTAACCAGCGACTAACGCAATTAGTAGTGCAAAAGCAAGCCCGTTAAACAACCCGACGCCGGCTTCCCTGCGAATAATGCGTGCAGCGTTGTAGATATCGAGGTCGCGGGTGGCGAGCGCGCGCACCGTCACCGTCATCGTCTGGGTCCCGGCATTGCCGCCCATGGAGGCCACCACCGGCATCAGCACCGCCAGCGCGATCATTTTGCCGATTGATTCGTCGAACAGGCCAATGACGCTGGCCGAAAGAAACGCCGTGCCCATATTGATCAGCAGCCAGCCGAAGCGCGATCGCACCGCACGCACGATATTATCGGACAGTTCTTCGTCACCAACACCACCAAGACGTTTGATATCTTCGTCCGCTTCCTCGTGAATGACGTCGACCACGTCATCAATGGTCAAGACACCAACGAGCCGGTTGTTATTGTCGACGACGGCCGCGGAAAGCAGGTCGTACTGTTCAAACACCTGCGCGGCCTCCTCCTGATCGAGCTCGGCGTCGATCGGATGGTTGGTCTCGCGCATGATCGTTTCGATCTTGACCTGCCGCTTGGTGCGCAAAATGCTGTCGAGATCGACCGCGCCGAGCAGGCGGAACGTCGGATCCACCACAAATATCTGCGAGAAGGAATCAGGCAGGTCGTCGTCCTCGCGCATGTAGTCGATGGTCTGTCCCACCGTCCAGAACGGCGGAACCGCCACGAATTCCGTCTGCATGCGCCGGCCGGCGGAGCTTTCGGGATAATCCAGAGACCGGATCAGCCGTATACGCTCGGTAAACGGCAGTCTGGCGAGGATATCCTCGCGTTCCTGATCGGCAAGGTCTTCCAGAATATAGACCGCATCATCCGAATCGAGCGCACTCAGCGCACTGACGAGCTGTTCGCTGGGCAGCGATTCAATGATGTTGAGGCGGATCGCCTCGTCCACCTCGGTAAGCGCCGTCAGGTCGAATTCGGCGCCGAGAAGGCGCACCAGCTCCGGGCGGCTTTCGTAATCGAGCGCCTCGATGACGTCGCCAAGTTCGGATTCATGAAGGCTTGCGACCTGCTCGTGCAGAAACTCGGTATCCGCTTCGGCAATCGCCTGCTGGACACCGGCCAGAAATTCGGCGCTGACCGCACCTTCCTCGTTATAGATATCACGCACCTGTTCGCGCGCTTCCGACTGACCCGGCAATTCTTCATCCAGATGGCTCATTTTGGAAACCTTTCTGTCAGCAACGCTGCCCTCACCGCGCGGTTCCAGCCGCGCTCACCTCTTAATGGGTTTCACCCGGAAATGAAATCGCTCCGGCATAACCTTTTCTTACTACGCAGATGTAACAGGTCTGGCGGAATGAACAGACAGCACTATCGGGCGAAACGGCCGAAAAGGCACGGGCCCCGCCCCGGCTTGATGCGGAAGCGCGCGCGGAACAGCTCTCCCATTGCTGCTGGCCGAGACTATTCTGCAGGATCTGGACCGATCGGCGGTCGAAGGTTCCTGCCCGTCGCCGGAATGCCGTTTGACTATCGACGGAACGGCTCCTATCAGAGTGCATCGACATGGCGGGAGCCCTTCCTTGCTGTCGTGCATCGTCTGCCGTGCGAAAAACAGATAAACTGGCAGACAAAGCGGGTAAGGTGCGAAACCCGTGATCATTCAGAGCCCGGCGCCGTCGGCAAATCAAAAGGCAAGCGGGCAGAACGCAGGCAACAGGGGAGCATGCGATGCAATCGCGAATCGGCACATTTCTGCGGATTCCGCCATGGCGACGTTGAAAAAAGGCGGAATACCGCGCGATCGGCGCTCAACGATCCGGCTTTTTGCCGTTCTGACCGTCCTGTTCTTCGGGTCTCTGGCGGCGGCAACGGTATTCGGCAGCCTGTTTATTCACGATGCAATCCGCCAGGAACGTCAGCAACAGGCCGAAGCACGGGCGGAAGGCTTTGCCAAGGCCCTGAAGACGATTTTGCAGATGACGGACAATGTCGGCCGCGCGCTGATCTCGACCTTCGACGACGGCAATCCCGATATCTACCGCACATCCGTGAGCACGTATCTGGCAAGTGCACCGTGGACAAAGGCTGTTATTCTGCGCGATGACGGCGCTAGCATCGTTGTGCCTCAGGCAATGTCCGATGCCATGCTGGCCCTGCCGGTTCCCTCCGAAGACGCCGACGGGCGCAAGATTTTCGGCCCCTACACGCTGCAAAACGGCGAGCGGGTTCTGGTCTATCGCTACGCTTCCGCCAACGGCAATCTCGAACTTGTCGTCGGTTTCGAGGCGATCCTCGAAGCCATTGGCCTGCTTGAACTGGAAGCAACGACACAGTTGAGCGTGCAGACCGCCATTGCCCCCGACCCGACCGAAATTGCCTCTGTCGGCGATGATATGCCACTGGAAAACGCCGCCCGCCAGAACATAAACATCGCCAATGCCCGATGGACCGTCAGCGTCTCGCCGCGTGCACTTTCCGAAGGTCCGTTTGACTGGATTCTGGCATTCCGCCTCGCCGTCGGCCTTTTGCTGCTGGTTTTCGTAGCACCCCTGGCGGCCTTGCTGATGCTGCTCAGGGCGCGCCTGCGCGACAATATCAATATTCGCCGCAGCATGATGGAGGTGGAAAACCTCTCTCTCCATCTCGATGTTGCGCTCAACGCCTCCAATATCGGCCTGTGGGAACATGATATGGAGACCGGCGAGCAGATCTGGGACGACCAGATCCTGAGAATCTACGGTATCGAGGGGCAAAGCAACATACAGAGCTTCGAAAGCTGGCGCGCGTGGCTGCATCCCGAAGATCGCACACGTTTCAGACGCTTCAGCTGGGAAGCCATCAAAAAGAACAATGGTTTCCGCAGCGAATACCGGATCATCGACGCCGACGGCCAGGAAAAGACCATTCGCTCGGCCGGAAACGCCTATCGCAGCGCCGACGGCCGCCGCAAAATCGTTGGCGTCAACTGGGACGTTTCGGCCGACAAGGTTCTTCAGGAAGCATTGAGCGAGGCCAAGGTGCGGGCCGAAGCCCAGAATGTTGCGCTTGAGGACGCTCGCGCGCGGATGGAGCAGATCGCGCTTCAGGACACGCTGACGGGCATTCCCAACCGGCGCCATTTCGAAAAACGCCTGGAGGCCGCGCAAACCGGCGATGCACTGCCGGAAGGCATGCGGATTGTGCTTATCGACCTCGATGGCTTCAAGACCATCAACGATACGATGGGCCATTTCTTCGGCGACGATGTTCTGCGCTATGCCGCCGATATCTTCACGAAAAATCTCGGCCCGAACGACTTTCTGGCCAGAACGGGCGGCGATGAATTCGTTGCCCTGATGCCCGCCGACAGCGATGCGGAGAGCTTTGCCGCAGCGGTTGAAGCTGCGTTTTCGAAGCCGGTGCATATCGCCGGACGCATGTGCAGGCTCGGCGTCAGCCTCGGCATCGCGACAGCGCAGGATTCAAGGGATTCCGCTTCCGATCTGCTGATCAAGGCCGATCTTGCCCTCTACGAGGCGAAGAACCGCGGACGCGGGCGCACGGTCAACTATACCAGCAATCTGATGGACAAGACATTTTCACACAAACGTCTTGTCGATGAAATTCAGGAAGCCGTCGAGGCAGGAGAAATCACCGCCCACTACCAGCCGATCTTCGATGTCGAAACATCGACGATTGCGGGGGTCGAGGCGCTGGCCCGCTGGCAACATCCGCGCCGCGGCCTGCAGGAACCGAAAATCTTCCTCGGCGTGGCCGAGCAGCTCGGCCTGCTGCATGAAATTGACGATACCGTCTTCCGAAGGGCGCTTTCGACAATGGAGCGCTGCGCGGCGGACGGCATGCCGCTATCCGGCATATCCGTCAATATTTCCGCCCAGCGCCTGCGCGATCCGCAACTCCTCGATCAGCTCTCCGCCCTCGGCCTGCCGGCAGGCGTCGTAAATTTCGAACTGCTGGAATCCATCCCTTTCGACAGCCCCGATTCCGAATTGATCAAGACGGTCAACGCCATCAGAAAGCTTGGCATCGGCATCGATCTTGACGATTTCGGTTCTGGATACGCCTCTCTCGTCGGACTGACCCGGGTCCGACCGGACCGGCTCAAGATTGCCGGACAGCTCGTGGCGCCGATCATCGATTCAGAGGAAAGCCTGCTGATTGTCGAAACGATTGCCCGCATCGCCAGGTCCTTCGGCATCGAAGTCATCTGCGAAGGCGTGACATCGCAGGCCCATGCCGAGAAGCTGAAAGCGCTGGGCTGCGTTCTGCAACAGGGCTATTATTTCTCGCGGCCGATGGATGAAGATCAACTCATCGCGTTTCTGCGCGCCCGCAGCAGCCCGGCATAAATGGCACTGGAATTTCCAGCCTGCCGTGTCTGCATCCGGCGACATGCACGATGCGCATACCTTCTATGCCGAGATGGCACTGCACATATCACAAGAAAAAACGTATAAAGAGATCAACACAGTGATTGAGCCGAAATCAAAACGATTTGATGAACGTTAGATCACTTGGCCCGGTCTCCGGGTGGAAATTCGAAGCCGCGCACTCCTCCTCCTCCCAGCGCGCTTCGATGGGTTGACGGCGCTCCTCCTCCCAGTCGTCGACCAACGCAAATGACGCTCACCGGATCCTCCTCCCCCGGTGAGCGTTATTTTTTTGCGCTCTTCAAAAGCTGCCTTTCACTTTCTTCACCTCTACGCACGGACAAAACCAATCCCTTTGCGGTCGCATCCGGCCAGGCTCTGAAACGTCATGCGCTGCATGCATGGCGGCTTTACCGTAACCCCACTGACTGCCTCGAACCGAATGAACTATATCCAAGTCATCAGAGATTGAGGCGCAGGAAAACTAAAGCGCCAAAGAAAAGAGGAGAGAAGATCATGAGCATGGCTCGTTCGTTCAACAACTGGATCAAGTATCGTCAGACCGTTTCCGAACTCGGTCGCATGAATGCACGCGAACTGTCCGACCTCGGCATCAACCGCGATGACATTCGCCGCGTTGCTCGCAAGGCCGCATTCTAAGCGCCTTTAAAACGCGATCTGCAAAAGCCCCACGCCGAACCCCGGCGCGGGGCTTTTTTTTGTGCCAGAAGGCCAGCAATCCGGCGCTTTCAGCGCCATGCACGCGCTGCATAGCGGCTTTACCGCAAACCCACTGACTGCCTCGCACCGAATGAACTATATCCAAGTCATCAGAGATTGAGGCGCAGGAAAACTAAAGCGCCACAGAAAAGAGGAGAGAAAATCATGAGCATGGCTCGTTCGTTCAATAACTGGATCAAGTATCGTCAGACCGTTTCCGAACTCGGTCGCATGAATGCACGCGAACTGTCCGACCTCGGCATCAACCGCGAAGACATCCGCCGCGTTGCCCGCAAGGCCGCATTCTAAGCGATATTAAAACGCGATTTGCCAAAGCCCCACGCCGCATCCCGGCGCGGGGCTTTTTTTGGTTTGCGACACGACCGGCCTTGTATGAACTTGAATTCATCAAGTATGGATGCCTCAAAACTGTCCATCACGGTCAATGAGGCCGAAAAATATGCAACCTATTGCACAAATGCATGGCAGTTGCATAAAAACCGCACAAGACCTTCAGCGGGTTCCATTGTATTTTCCGCTCAAAATCAATGCAGCACAAACGCTGCCGGAAAATTCGAGGAAACACCCATGCATCCCTTCCACTTCACCATGAAATGGTTCAGCTACCGTCGCACCCGCGCACAGCTGCGCAACCTGACTGCAGCCGAACTCAAGGATATCGGCCTGCTGCCGAGCGACATCGATCGTGTCGCATCGCGCGCATTTCGCTGAAATCAGCTGGAATGACAGTTTCGAAACGGCGCCTCAGGGCGCCGTTTTGCGTTTGGCGCCGCCAGTCCGCATCTTGCCTTCCGGAGTGCAGCGACTATGTTGAGGCGCCTTTTCAAATGAACCGGAACGCATAGCATGGCCGAATTCCCGCGCTTCACCGCCCTGATCAAAGAGCTGCCCTCCACCGTCCCCTTTGTCGGACCGGAAGCACTTGAGCGCACCCGCAATTATCCCGTCATCGCCCGTATCGGCGCGAATGAGAGCGGCTTCGGCCCCGCGCCTTCCGTGCTTGCCGCCATCCAGGAGGCCGCCGGCGACATCTGGAAATATTCCGATTCCGAACACCTCTCGCTGCGTCAGGCACTGGCGAAGCATCATAGCTGCGAGCCGGAAAACCTGATGATCGGCGAAGGCGTGGACGGGCTTCTGGGCATGGCCGTCAGGCTGGTCGTCTCTCCGGGCACCAAGGTTGTGACCTCGCTCGGCGCCTATCCGACCTTCAACTATCATGTCGACGGCTTCGGCGGAGAGCGGGTCAGCGTTCCCTACAAAAACGACCGGGAAGACCTCGACGCGCTGCTGGCCGCCGTCAAAGAACATGACGCGACCATGGTCTACTTTGCCAATCCCGACAATCCGATGGGCAGTTTCTGGCATGAGGATGCTGTGGTCCGTTTCGTCGAGGAACTGCCGGAAACCTGCATGATGGTGCTGGACGAGGCCTATTGTGAATGCGGCCCGGCGGAAGCCTTTCCGGGCATTGATCGTTTTCTCGAGCGCCCGAACATTCTGCGCTTCCGCACCTTCTCAAAGGCTTACGGGCTGGCAGGCGCCCGCGCCGGTTATATCATCGGCGCGGCGGACACGATTGCCGCCTTCAACAAGATCCGCAATCACTTCGGAATGCCGCGTCTGACGCTGGTTGCCGCCGAAGCCGCCCTTGCCGATCAGGCCTATCTGCAGAGCGTTGTCGGGCGTATTCGCGAGTCGCGTGACGAAATCGCCCGGATCGCGCGTGAAAACGGGCTGGAACCGCTACCCTCGGCAACCAATTTCGTGGCCATCGACTGCGGTCGTGACGGCGCCTATTCGCGCGCCATCGTCGATGCGCTCGGCGCACGCGGCGTGTTCATCCGCATGCCCGGCGTGGCCCCGCTCGATCGCTGCATCCGCGTTTCGACAGGGCCGAACGAGGACATGGAGCTGTTTGCTCAGGAACTGCCGGCTGTGCTTCAGGCGCTCGGCTGAGGCAAGCGCCTGAAATATTGCCAGGGATGGCGGGGGCTCAGCGCGCCTCAGACTGCTGACAAGCCTATCCTTTTTATACAGACGTCATCCTCGGGCTTGACCCGAGGATCTAATCACAGTTCCGCGCGAGCGGCATTGGCGTTTCGTAGTATGTTGTATTTAAACAGATTTTCATTCGACACGCTTGTCGCATTGATGCGTGTTTAGATGCTCGGGACAAGCCCGAGCATGACGAAAGAGGATGAAGCAACCATCGTTGACAAACCGACGCCCTCAGCGCGCCTTCTGGCCGAAAAGCACCGACTGGGCATCCTTGTCGGAGGCAAGGTTCATCTTCTCGCGCTCCTCCTGACCGACGGCAAGCCCGGCCTTGACCGCGGGGCGGGCCGTAACCGCCTCGAACCAGCGCTTCAGGTTCGGGAAATCGTCGAGGTTCTGCCCCTGCGCTTCGTATGACTTGACCCAGCCGACCGATGCCATGTCGGCGATCGAATAATCGCCGCCGAGATAGTCGACTTCGCCAAGCCGCTTGTCCATCACGCCGTAGAGCCGGTTGACTTCGTTGGTGTAGCGGTCGATGCCGTAGGCGATCTTTTCGGGTGCGTAATTGCGGAAGTGATGGGCCTGGCCCGCCATCGGCCCGAGACCGCCGACCTGCCAGAACAGCCATTCCTCCACGGCGATGCGCGCGCGCTCGGTCTCGGGGTAGAATTTTTTGAATTTGCGACCGAGATATTGAAGGATCGCGCCGGATTCGAACACCGAGACCGGTTCGCCGCCGGGGCCTTCGGGATCGATGATCGCCGGCATCCGGTTGTTGGGTGAAATCTTCAGAAACTCCGGCTTGAACTGGTCGCCCTTGCCGATATTCACATAATTGACGTTATAGGGAACGCCCGCCTCTTCCAGATAAATCGTGATCTTGTAGCCGTTGGGGGTCGGCCAGTAAAAAAGTTCGATCGGTGCGGTCATGAAAATTCATCCTCTTCGTGTCGCAAAACACTGTTGTGTTCGATATAGATCGAATCTCAGCGCAAAAAAGGCAGGCGCGAACCTGCCGTGCTGCGGTTTTGACCGTAACCTGTCTCAACGAGGGTCGCCATGCACGATAACGAATCTTTGACCGCAAACATCATTGCCCCCGACCCGGCGGAACCGCAGAGCTTCACCGATCCGAGCGCGGCCGTGAAAGCGCTTCAGGTGCTCTACAAGCGCAATACCCGCTTTATCATCGACGCCTTCATCGAACTTGCCGGCGGCGCGCCGATCAGGGGGCGTTACCGCGCCTGCTATCCGCAGGTCAGGATAGAGACCGGCAGTTACGGGTTGACCGATTCGCGCCTCTCCTTCGGCCATGTGGCAACGCCGGGCACATATGCCACGACCATCAGCCATCCGGTGTTGTTCGAGGATTATCTGATCGAACAGCTCGGCCTGCTGATCAAGAATCACGGCGTTCCGGTGGTGGTCGAAGAATCCGAGACCCCCATTCCGCTGCATTTCGCCTTCGGTGAAAACACCCATGTCGAGGCCGATCTGGCCGCCCTTGCCGATGTGCCGCTGCGCGACATCTTCGACACGCCCGACCTCAACACCACTGACGACCAGATTGCCAATGGCGAATACGAGCCGGAGCCGGGCAAGCCGCAGCCGCTGGCGCCGTTTACCGCCCAGCGCATCGATTATTCGCTGGCGCGCCTCAGCCATTATACGGCAACAAGCTCGGCGCATTTCCAGAACTTCGTGCTGTTTACCAACTACCAGTTCTATATCGATGAGTTCTGCGCCTATGCCCGCGAGGTCATGGCCAAGGGCGGCGAAGGCTACAGCGCGTTCGTGGAGCCGGGCAACAATATCACGCTTCCCGGCGAGGTGGAGCCGGAAGGCGGGCATACCGGCGTGCGCATGCCGCAAATGCCGGCCTACCACCTCAAGCGCGCCGACAATTCCGGCATCTCCATGGTCAATATCGGCGTCGGCCCTTCCAACGCCAAGACGATTACCGACCACATTGCCGTTCTGCGTCCTCATGCCTGGCTGATGCTCGGTCACTGCGCCGGCCTGCGCAACAGCCAGAAGCTCGGCGATTATGTGCTCGCCCATGCCTATGTGCGCGAGGATCATGTTCTCGACAATGACCTGCCGGTATGGGTCCCGATCCCGGCACTGGCGGAAGTGCAGCAGGCGCTCGAATCGGCCGTTGCCGAGGTGACCGGCCTTGAGGGTTACGAGTTGAAGCGGGTGATGCGCACCGGCACCGTGGCCACCATCGACAACCGCAACTGGGAGCTTTCCCACCAGAGCGGGCCGGTCAAGCGCCTGTCGCAGTCGCGGGCCATCGGGCTGGATATGGAATCGGCGACAATTGCCGCCAACGGCTTCCGCTTCCGGGTGCCCTACGGAACGCTGCTCTGCGTTTCCGACCGGCCGCTTCACGGCGAACTGAAGCTACCCGGCATGGCGACGGCCTTTTACACCACGCAGGTGCGCCAGCATCTCAGCATCGGCATCAAGGCAGTGCAGAAACTGGCCGCCATGCCCCCGGAAAGGCTGCATTCACGCAAGCTCAGAAGCTTTTACGAGACGGCCTTCCAGTAAGGCCGCTACTCCAGCCGGCTGTCGGCGGGGACAATCACGGGCAGCGAACGCGGGTGCTGCTCGAGAACGGCATGGCGCACTTCGTCGATGGGATCGCCATCGAAGGACTGGGCGATGTCCGCGGTGTGGAAATCCAGCGTCAGCTTTTCCGTCTCGATCACGCGAACGTTTTCATTGTTCTCGATCTGCCCGCCGAGATAGTCGAGCGCAAAGCCCAGAACCGAGTCGAATTCTCCGGCCTTCAGCAGATAAAGCACGAGCTTGCCGCCCTGCGGCCGGTCGGTGAACAGCGCCGGACTGCCATGGATCCGGTTGTTGGCAACGCCGACAAGCGCAAAAGCCCCCTCGCCGCTTGCTTCGGCGCATTCATAGCTGACGCTGATTTCCGGAATGGCGCGCAGCGTATCGATCCAGGCGCGCGTCGAGGCCGAAATCTTCCCGAGCCGTGAATCATATTCGAGCTTTTCGCGATTTCTGATCATGGTGGCGTGAAGGCCGGAGGAAAACTGGTGGATGAACGGCCGGCCGTTCATCGTCGGCACATCCACATGCGCCGGCTTGCCGCTGGCCAGCGCTCTCAGCGCGTCACCGATATCGACCGGCAGGCCGAGGCTGCGGGCAAACAGGTTCATGGTTCCCGCCGGCACCACGCCCAAAAGCTTGTCCGTGCCATACATGCAGCCGGCGGCAAGCGAGATCGACCCATCGCCTCCGCCGACGATGAGGCCGTCAAATCCCGCCGTATCGACGGTCTGCCGGATGGTTGCCGCGATCTCGCTGCCGCGCACGACCGCGCAGTCGAAATCATGCCCGGCATCGCGAAAGATGTTGGAGGCAAGACCCGAAAATGCGTCCATATCGGTCGTTTTGAATGTCCCGCCGTCGCGGTTGAAAATGCCTTTCAGGCGCATGCCTCGTCCTCAACAGATTGTCTGCAACAATGCTTCAGACAGGTAAGACGTTCCCCGCGACACGGAAAGTATTTCCCTAAAAATTATGCTCTTCAAGAGGCTCGACCGAGGTTTCGATCCTGTTGTCCCGGCAAACAACATGATCAAGCCCCCAGCTGTGCAAGGCCCGCACGACCGGCTCGAGCGTCTTTCCCAGTTCGGTCAGGTCATAATCGACATGCGGCGGCACGACGGGATAAACGGTGCGCGAAATCAGGCCGGAATCCTCCAGCTCGCGAAGCTGTTTGGTGAGCATGCGCGGCGTGACGTTGGGCATCAGACGCCGCATTTCATTGAAGCGTCGCGTGCCGCCCATGAGGTGAAACAGGATCACGCCTTTCCACTTGCCGTCGAGAAATCCAAGCGCGGCCTCGACCGGGCAGCCGGGAAAATTATCGGTCATTTTCTTTCGAGGCAGGGACATCGGGACAGTATCCTTTTTGATACTATATACATAATTTGTGCATTCTTGCAGAGGATGGATATTTATACAAATAGAGCGCATCGCCTTCAATCCGCAGAAAGGAAATGACGATGCGTGCAATAGGCTATGAATATCCCCTGCCGATCAGCGATCCGCAGGCGTTGATCGAAACCGATGTCGCTGATCCCGTTGCCGGCGATCATGATCTGATCGTTGAAATCAAGGCCATCTCCGTCAATCCGGTCGACGTGAAAATCCGTGCATCACGTCCCGCGCCTGAAGGCGGCCCTGCCGTCATCGGCTGGGATGCAGCGGGCATCGTGCGCGAAACCGGCAGGAAGGTCACGCTGTTCAACCCCGGCGACCGCGTCTTCTACGCCGGCGCCATCGACAGGCCCGGAACCAATGCACAATTTCATGCCGTCGACGAACGCATCGTCGGAAAGATGCCCGAGACCCTGTCTTTTGCCGAAGCCGCGGCCCTGCCGCTCACCGCGATAACAGCCTATGAGGCGCAGTTCGACCGTTTGCAGGTGGCAAATCCCGTCGCCGGAGCAGCAAACGCCATCCTCATTATCGGCGGCGCAGGCGGTGTCGCATCCATTGCGATCCAGCTCGCGCGGCAACTGACCGATCTTCAGGTGATCGCCACGGCATCACGCCCGGAGACGGAAGACTGGGTTCGCAGGATGGGCGCGCATCACGTCATCAACCATCGCAATCCTCTGTCCGAGGAAATCGCCGCACTGGGCACGGGCGCACCGGGTTTCGTGTTTTCGACCAATGGCAGCGATCACCATGCCGGAGAAATCGCAAAGCTGATTGCGCCACAGGGTCGGCTTGCGCTGATCGACGACCCGGCACAGTTCGATATCATGCCGTTCAAGCTCAAGGCCGTTTCGGCTCACTGGGAAACGATGTTCACCCGCTCCCTGTACGGGACGCCGGACATGATCGAACAGCACAGGCTGCTGAACGCGGTCGCAGATCTGGTCGATGACGGAAAGATCACCACGACCCTGAGCGAAAATCTGGGGCGAATGACGGCGGAGACGATGAAGAACGCCCACGCCCGGATAGAAAGCGGCAGCACGATCGGAAAGATCGTTCTCGATGGTTTCTGAGTGAAAAGCCGGCGGGCGCGATGCCCGCCGGGCCTCATCACATGTTCGGGTAAACCGGCCCTTCGCCACCCTGCGGCGGCACCCAGTTGATATTCTGGTTCGGGTCCTTGATGTCGCAGGTCTTGCAGTGGACGCAGTTCTGGGCGTTGATCACGAATTTCTCCGTGCCGTCCTCCTCGACCCATTCGTAAACACCGGCGGGACAGTAGCGGCCGGACGGGCCGGCATAGATCTCGTATTCGGACGATTTCTGCAGCGCCATGTCCTTGACCTTGAGGTGGACCGGCTGGTCTTCCTCGTGATTGGTGTTGGACAGGAACACGGAGGACAGACGGTCGAAGGTCAGGACACCGTCGGGCTTGGGATAATCGATCGGCTTGTGGTCGGCGGCCGGTTCCAGCGAAGCGGCATCGGTCTTGCCGTGTCTCAGCGTGCCGAAGAAGGAAAAGCCGAACAGCGTATTGGTCCACATATCGAGGCCGCCGAACGCAATACCGGCCAGAGTGCCGAGCTTCGACCACAGCGGTTTGACATTGCGGACCTTCCTGAGGTCGCGGCCGATGGCGCCGTTGCGCCATTCCGCTTCGATTTCGGCAATCTCGTCGTGCGCGCGGCCGGCGGCAAGCGCATCGGCCACCTTCTCTGCGGCCAGCATGCCGGAGAACACGGCGTTGTGCGACCCCTTGATGCGCGGAACATTGACGAGACCGGCCGAACAGCCGAGCAGCGCCCCACCGGGAAAGCAGAGTTTCGGGACGGACTGATAGCCGCCTTCCGAAATCGCCCGCGCGCCGTAAGAAACGCGCTTGGCGCCCTCAAAGGTCGGTGCGATTGCCGGATGGGTCTTGAAGCGCTGGAATTCCTCGAAGGGCGAAAGATAGGGGTTCCTGTAGTTCAGATGCAGCACGAAGCCGACCGCGACCTGATTGTCCTCCAGATGGTAGAGGAAGGAACCGCCGCCGGTTTTACCATCCAGCGGCCAGCCGAAGGAATGCTGGACGAGGCCCGGCTTGTGCTGCTCGGGACTGACTTCCCAGAGTTCCTTGAGGCCGATACCGAATTTCTGCGGCTCACGGCCCTCATCGAGACCGAATTTGGCGATCAGCTGCTTGGCGAGCGAACCGCGCACGCCCTCGCCGATCAGCACATATTTGCCGAGAAGCGCCATGCCGCGGGTATAATTGGGCCCGGGCGTGCCGTCGCGTTCGACCCCCATGTCGCCGGTGGCAACACCGATGACCGCGCCGGCATCATCGTAGAGCACCTCGGCGGCGGCAAAGCCGGGATAGATCTCGACACCCAGCGCCTCGGCCTTTTCGGCCAGCCAGCGACAGACATTGCCGAGCGAGACGACATAATTGCCGTGGTTGTTCATCAGCGGCGGCATGACGAAATTCGGCAGCGTGATCGAACCGGAAGCACCGAGAAGCAGGAAGCGGTCGCGTTTCACCTTGGTCTTGAAGGGGTGACCCTCTTCCTCCCGCCAGCCGGGCAGGAGAGCATCGATGCCGGACGGATCAACGACCGCACCGGAGAGAATATGGGCGCCAACCTCGGCCCCCTTCTCCAGGACGACGACACTCAAATCCTCGTTGAGCTGTTTCAGTCGAATAGCGGCGGCGAGGCCGGAGGGACCGGCACCGACAATCACCACATCGAATTCCATGCTTTCGCGTTCCGGCAGTTCTTCAGCCATGTTATTCCTTCCATTGCCGCATCGGCGTGATTTCGTCGGGTCCTACAACTCCACCTGTTATTCCTAGAGAGGTTGCGGTGAAATTAAAAGCGCCCCGACAGGGTCACGCAATAGGCGGGCCAGACCGAGTTTCCACAGGCAGTGCATGCGGCACGCCCGCGCAAGCGTCCGATAATGATTGATTGACGACATGGCTGGCGTCTATGGTGAAAGCCAAATTCTGCTGTTCATTTTTTTGAAATCGGCCGATTCAGGCCAAGGAGTTTTTCATGGATTTTGGTATTGCCGGCAAGAAAGCGATCGTGCTCGCCTCATCGCGCGGCCTCGGCGCAGGCATCGCCGAAGCGCTGGCAAAGGAAGGCGCGCATGTGCTTCTTTGCGGTCGCACCGAAGACCGGCTGGCCGCAAACTGCAAGGTGATCAACGACACGACACCCGGGAAAGCCGATTACACCATCGCCGATCTTGCCGCGGAGGACTTCGTTGAAAAACTGATCTCTGCTGCCGATGAAAAGCTTGGCGGCGTCGACATCCTGGTCAACAATTCCGGCGGCCCGACGCCCGGAACGGTCGCCGAAATGAGCCCTGAAAGACTCAATCGCTTTTTCCAGTCGATGGTCGCCCCGATCATCACGCTCACCAATGCGCTTGTGCCGAAGATGCAGGAAAAGGGTTGGGGCCGGATTGTAACCGTTGCCTCCGGCGGCGTGGTCGAGCCGATCCCGAACCTTGCGCTTTCCAACACGCTGCGCTCGGCGCTGGTGGGCTGGAACAAGACGCTTTCGAGTGAAGTGGCCGCCGACGGCATTACCGCAAACCTGCTTCTGCCCGGCCGCATTCACACCGACCGTATCGAGGAACTCGACCATGCCAATGCCGAACGCAGCGGAAAAAGCCTGACCGATGTGCGTCAGGCCTCGCTGGCGACGATCCCCGCCGGCCGGCTTGGGCGCGTGGAGGAATTCGCAAGCGTTGCCGCCTTCCTGTGCTCGCGGCAGGCAAGCTATCTGACGGGAAGCCTGATCCGCTGCGATGGCGGCGCAACCCACGCCATCTGATATCAACCTATTGCCGGGCGGCCGGGTGGTCGCCCCATGGAACCCATGAAATGATGTCCGCACGGGAACTGACAGCACACGAGGCAGCCGCCCTTCTGCATTTTTATGCCGATGCCGGGGTGGATGTGCTTGTCGAGGACGCGCCCGTCGACCTGACGGTGCGTACCGAAACCCGTGCGGCCGCCTCTCAATCCCCTCAGCCCCGACCGGCCGAGCCGCGGCAAAAGACGCCGGCGGCAGCATCCGCGGCCCCGCAGGCTGCGCCTGCACCGCGTCCGCCCGTCGGCACAACGACCATACCGGACGACAAGGCGGTTTCCGATGCGCAGTTTGCAGCTGAAAGCGCCCGGTCGCTTGGTGAACTCAAGACCGTGCTGGAAGGGTTTTCGGGGTGCAATCTCAAGCATAATGCCCGCTCGACGATCACGCTGGAGGCAATGCCGGACACCGGCATTCTGGCCGTATGCGGGTTTCCCACCGGTGACGATGACCGCAACGGTGCTCCGCTTGCCGGACGGGCCGGCGGCCTGTTCGAGCGGATGCTTGCCGCAATCGGCCTGACGCGGGAGACCGTTGCCGTTACCACTGCCCTGCCCTGGCGCACGCCCGGAGACCGCAGCCCGACCCATTCGGAAATGGATATCTGCCGGCCGTTTCTTGAACGCCAGATCGCGCTTGCCGAGCCGCGCATCCTTCTGGTTCTCGGCAATTTTGCCTGCCGGATGATGATCGACAGCAACAAAACGGTGTTCGACCTGCGCGGCAAATGGCATACGCGCGAGATCAACGGACACGCCGTCGAGGTTCTGGTGACCTTTTCCCCGACCGAGCTTCTCGCCGCCCCCGCCAACAAGAAACCGGCATGGCAGGACCTGCTCTCCTTCAAGGCGCGCCTCGGTTAGAGCTGCTCGCGTAATCGCCCGAAAGACCGGGCCGCATTGCCCGCCCCTGCGCGACAAACGCTGTTTGCCTGAGCGTAATTTACGCATCGTTTACGCCGGCATGCGCCAGGTGCATGGCTGCCCTACGGCAGGCCCCATTGCTGGGAACCGGCATTTCGGGGATAAAGGGTCATGTCTTGGGAGGATCCACAGGAACCAAGGCAATGAGACACTTACAGGATATGGACGCAACCCTTATGCAGAATACGCGCCTCTCTCTCGAACTCGGACGCTCGACCAATGGCTACCACGGTCAGCGGGGCATCGACCGCGCGATCGCCAAGGGCTTTGCCAAGGTCATCGGACATCACGATGCCAGCACGCGCCGTCCGGCAATGCGGGCGCTCGGCGCCTGATTTAAGCAGGCGGGAATGACGGCACAGCAGTAATGTTGTGCGTTAAATCTCGCCTGGATATTGCTGTTTTT
Organism: Martelella mangrovi; assembly: GCF_040545495.1. NCBI lineage: Bacteria > Pseudomonadati > Pseudomonadota > Alphaproteobacteria > Hyphomicrobiales > Aurantimonadaceae > Martelella > Martelella mangrovi. The sequence continues at coordinate 271,461 of NZ_JBEPLY010000003.1, read as the reverse complement.
GATCGGAAAGTCGGGATTTCTCCCGGCTTTTTCTGTTTTTACCGCTTGCTCTCAGTCATCCCAGCAAACTTCGGCTGTCGTTCCGCTTTCGACAGCAGTCCTGATCGTGAATTTCAGGCCGAGCTTTGAAGCCGCCTCCTGCGCACGCACGAGACATGTGTGCGAAATGCCCATGGTCAGTTCCGGCTGTTTGAAAACGGCCTCGAGTTCGCTCTCGCTCATTCCTCTGCCGATATCGGTAAACAACGCCCTGAAGCCGTTTTGCGAGGCCGGCTCGAGCCTGACCTCCGCATCACAATAGGGCGGAGACACGGCAACCAGCCGTTCGACCAGATCCGAAAACAGCGCCGTCAGCATTTCCTCGTCGACCGGCACCATCCTTTCGCCGTCGTCAATGGCGGTTGTCAGCGTGATGCTTTCGGCCACCGCTTCGTCGCGATGACGCTGCAGCGCCGTGCGAAGACACTTGCCGGGCGCAATCAACGGAACACCCGACTGTCGCTCCTGCCTGTCGCGCTCGCTCTCGAACTCGGCATAGATATCACGCCGCAACACCGCAGATGCCGGCGCCCCGGACGATTGCGCAGCCATTTCATCGCCATGCGCGTTAGCGCTGTCAGCCTCCTGCGGCTGGCGTTGCCCGGCAGTTTCCGAATTGCTTATCCGGTCGGCGTGCAAAGAGGCAGCATCGCCATGCGCATCCGCCTCTGCATGGGCGGAAGGCTTTGGCGAAACCGGATGTTCTGAAACAGGTTGCAGTCGCGCCGTTGCCGGGCGGGCGCGCGCGACAGACCAGGGCATAAGGCGTTGGGCAGGTTCCGCCCGGCCGGATCTGCCGGAGATACTGTTTGCCGTTTCTTCCGGCTGCGCGGCCACGGCGGGCGGGGCAGCGACCGGAGGCGAAGGCGCAAATTCCGTCTCATTGACCTTCGGCATCGCAGCCCCCCGGCGCGGCACGTCCCCCGTCCCGGCAGCAGGGGTGATGACGACGCAAACAGAATCGCGATGGCGCATGCGGGCAAGCGAAAGATTTGAACCGCCGCCCGGCCGGCCGGAAAAGAACGCCGAAACCTCTTCGAGGCGACTGCCCGGCTCGTCGGACAGCACCCGCACCATTGCCTTTTCGAGCTTGCTGCGGTCCTCCCCGGAAAACCAGGATACCAGCCTCGATCCGCAGAGATCGGCCTCGGCCGTTCCCAGAAGCGCCAGGGCAGCCTTGTTGGCAACCTCGATAACCCCTTCGGGATCGACCAGCAAAATGCATTCGGGTGCCCGATCAAGCGTCTGCACCACCGGTCTGTTGTCGGCCGTTCGTGGCAGTTCGGAATTCATCAATCGCATCCGTTTGTCTAGTCGGGCGCTTCACGCGCCGAAACCGGGTCAGCCAGGATCAACATATCGCGGCAACCGCTGAACATACGCAAAGATACCATGAGATCATGAGAGCCCCATGAGATAAATCGCATATTGGTCAATATTTTTGTCAAATGTAGGAACAAACGCACGCTGGCGGCATATTATGGAGGAGATCCGGCAAGCAATGACTAGCGCTCAACCTCTCCCCGCAGCGACGACATGCTCAAAGGCCGCATCCAGATGCTGCGCCTTGACGGCCTGCCAACGGCAATATTCATCGATGAAAGTATGATCGACCCACATCCCGGTTTCAAACGGCTTGCCTGTCCAGCCGATTGCACCGACCTCGAGGACCTTGCGCAATATGCGCTGCAGATGCGTACGTGAAATCAGGATACGTCCAGCCATCTCGCGTGCGTTGATTGCGGGGATCAGATAGCGGCCGTCACTGCACGCCTGACGCCCTGCCATGCTTACGATACTGTCCATCACCAATCCGCCCGAAATCGACTTCTGCAACAGCGCGACACGCGGCGGCGGCTCACGCCATGCCGCATCGTAAAGACAGCTCCAGGCAAGGCGGGACTGGATGGCAGGGATAGTTTCAGGCCGGGCAGCGAACGCGGACACCCGATCTGCGCCGTCAACCGCATCGAGCACCGAGAAATTTGCGCCCAGCCACTGCCCGATTGCACCGCAAACGATTTCCGAGGGCGCGAAATAACGCGGGCGCAGGCTTTTATGGGCCGGATCAGGCTGAAGAAAACCGTATTTGACGGATTCGTCGACATGATTTCGGATTGTGTTGGGGCTTGCGACCCTGAAGGGCTTCAGCACATCGATCAGGTTGTTGACGGTCAGATCGCCGTTTTCGCCCCAGTAGAGGGCAAGCGCCGATTGCGAAATCAGCCAGCGCCGGTGCGAAGCGAAATTGGCCCCCAGGCGCGGGTTTGCCTGATAGACACCATCCAGCCTGTCGCCATAGAGCGAAAGTGAAGCCAGAAATGAGGGATGGGTCGCGATCGTGTGTGCTGAAAGCGGCATTGTTCGGGTATGATGTCGGCGCTTATTGACCGGAAACAATATCGAATCCGGCTTTATTAGGGCCGGACCCTACTTGATCCGGTTTGGAAAATACAGATGCAAAAATCCCGTGCGAACGGTTGCAGGGGCGGCGTCAAAACTTTATAGGCGGAAAATTCGCCGCGCTGGTCGTGCTTCCGGCGGAAACCAGAGACGTTCCCGAACCGCAGCGAGCGAAAACCATGTTTGCCAGTCTTGTCTCTATCGCGTCCCTGATGCTCTCGACCGTCCTGATGATGATCGGTTACGGGCTGATGAATTACCTGATTCCGGTGCGCTCGGTCGCCGAAGGCTGGACTCCGTTTCTGATTTCAGTCATCGCCACCGGCTATACGGTCGGCTTTACGCTGTCGTGCATCATTTCGCCGAAACTGGTGCTGCGCGTCGGTCACGTCCGCGTGTTCAGCGCCTTGATCACCCTGCTGACAGCCTCGATCCTGATCAGCTCTCTCGTTGTCGACTGGCGGGCCTGGGTCGTCTTCAGGGCCATTTCCGGGTTTGCCGTGGCCGGCTGCTATCTGGTGATCGAAAGCTGGCTGAATGAGCGGGTGACCAACGAGACGCGCGGCTCGGTGTTTTCGATCTATATGATGATGACGCTGGCCGGTTCGATCGGCGGACAGTATCTGGTCCCGCTTGGCGACCCGCTGAACACCTCGCTGTTTATCGTCTGCGGCATTGTCTTTGCCATCGCCATTCTGCCGACCGCGCTGTCCACGGCACAGTCCCCCGCCCCGATCGCACAGGTCCAGCTCGGTCTCAGAAAGCTTTATCTGCGTTCTCCCGTCGCTTTCGTCGGCGCCATCCTGGCCGGCATACTGTCAGGCACGTGGTCCAGTCTCGGTGGCGTTTACACCACACAAAGCGGCTTTACGACCGGTCAGGGCGCCACGCTGCTCGCCTTTGTGCTGGCTGGTGGCGCGCTCGGGCAGATCCCGATCGGGCGCATTTCCGACCTGACCGACCGGCGCTATGTGATGATCGCCTGCGGCGCCATCGGCGTTATTGCGGCTATCGCGATGTTCTTCATGTCGCCGTCAACCCCGAAGCTGCTTTACGGCTCGGCCTTCATCGTCGGCTCCATGCTCTATCCCATCTACGCGCTCAATGTCGCATACGCCAACGACCGTGCAGACCCGAGCGAATACATCACCATCTCCAGTTCCCTGATGGTGCTCTACGGTTTCGGCACTGTCGCCGGCCCGCTGATCGGTGGTGGCGCGATGGAAGTGGCAGGCCCGCGCGGGCTGATGATCTATCTTGCGATCGGCTTTGCGTTTTACGCATCCTATGCCGGCTGGCGCGTCATGCGCGGTAATCCGTCGGTTTCGCCGGACGATCGTGCCGACTTCCATGCGATTGCCGTTCCCATGCGCGGTACCGACCCGGCCGGCAGCATCGCCGTTGACTACGAGGCGGAATACGACCCGGCCTCGCAGAACGAATAATACCAAGAGTCAATGATTAGGACCCATATGATGCGCGCTGGAATGGTCGTCCGAGTAGGAAAATACCGCAGAGCGATGCCGTAGCATCGCGCGAGGATTTTGACGCCCTCGGTGGCCATTCCAGCCGCACCCTACGGGCCGGGCGCTTTTGAAAGCCTGCGGCGTTGAAAATCCTCGCCGTAGCTATGGCTACGACTGCGGTTTTCGCCTAGCCGGCTTTCAAAATCGCTCCGGTCAGATGGGTCCTAATCATTGACTCTTGGTATGAGCATTTCAGTTCGGCGTCTGCGATGGTGAAACGCGCCGGATTTTCCGGCGTTCAAGGCCCAGCCTGTGCTCGCGAAAGATAATGAATATGCCGGCGCCGACGACAAAGACCGAGCCGGTCAGCGTATTCATCGTGGGAATTTCACCGAAGATGAAGAACGAAATTGCGATACCGAAAATGATCGAGCTGTAGTCGAAAGGCGCAATCGTGGACGCATCGGCAAAACGATATGATTCGGTCATCATGATCTGCCCCACGCCGCCGAAAAGGCCGGAGAGAATGAGCAGAACCATCGGCCAGACCGCAAGCGACGACCAGCCGAAGGGCAGCGTCGCCAGAGAAAGCAGAGCGGCGAAGCTGGAGAAATAGAGCACGATCGTCGGCCCTTTCTCGGTGATCAGCAGACGACGAACCTGGATCATCGCCAGCGCACCGAGGGTCGCACCGGCAAGCACAAGTGCTACGGCAAGCGCTTCCGTCGACCCCATCCCGCCTTCACGAAACAGGGTCAGCTTGGGCCAGGAGATGATCATGACGCCGAAAAGCCCGATGCCGACCGCCGACCAGCGATAGATACGCACCGCCTCTCCCAACAGCAGGGCGGCGAAAACAACGGACAATAGCGGCATCGCATAGCCCAGCGCGATCACCTCCGGCAGGGGCAGATGCATCAACCCGTAAAACCCCATCCCCATGGAGGTGATTCCAATCAGCGACCGCAGGAAATGTCCGACGGGACGCTGCGTCTTGTAGGCGCCCTTCAGTTCATGCCGCCAGGACAGGTAGACAATGATGGGTGCGATGCCGAAAAACGAACGGAAAAAGGTAACCTGACCCGGCGCAATCCCCTCTCCCGCAAGCTTGATACAGGTCTGCATGCAGAGAAAGGCAAGGATCGAGCACAGTTTGAGAACAATACCCCGCAAGGGGTTGGCATTGGCTTCGAAGGGCATGGAAGAATACGGTCTGACGTTTGGTTTGACGGCAAATGTGGCCGCAAGGGTGCCCCCTCCTTACGCCAATTGCCGCTTCGATGTACAGATTTCATGAAAATTCGGCGAAGCATTTGCAATTCTGCGGCTTCGGCGCTTTGTTGTGCAACAAACGGCACAGCCGCACAGAATTTTATAAAGAGGAAGCCCATGCGTACGGACACGAACCGGACCGTTTACCTGAAGGACTATCAGCCGACCGATTTCATCATCGAGTCGATCGATCTTGTTTTCGATCTCGGCGAGACGCTGACAACTGTGGGAAGCGAGATCCGCATGCACCGGCGGCCCGGGGCAGACCCGGCAGCGCCACTGGTCTTTGCCGGCGATGGCCTGGCCCTTTCCGGCCTTGCGCTCGACGGCAAGCCACTCCTGCCCGAACGCTATGACTGCGACGCCAGCACGCTGACGATCCGCGACCTTCCCGAAGACGGCTCGTTCACGCTGACGATCAAAACGCGGATCAACCCGTCCGCCAACAGTGAACTTCTGGGGCTCTACCGCACCAGCGGCATCTACTCGACCCAGTGCGAGGCCGAAGGCTTTCGCCGCATCACCTATTTTTATGACCGGCCCGATGTGCTTGCGGTCTATACCGTCACCATCATCGCCGACAAACAGTCCTGCCCGCTGCTGCTGTCCAACGGCAACCTCGTGGAGGAACAGGACCTCGGCGATGGCCGACACATGGCGAAATGGCACGACCCCTTCAAGAAGCCGTCCTATCTTTTCGCACTGGTCGCCGGCGATCTGACGATGATCGAGGACAGTTTCACGACCATGTCGGGCCGCCATGTTGCACTCAGGATCTATGTCGAGCACGGCAAGGCGGCGCGTGCGGGCTATGCCATGGATTCGCTCAAACGCGCCATGAAATGGGACGAGGAGCGCTTCGGACGGGAATATGATCTCGATATCTTCATGATCGTCGCCGTCTCCGACTTCAATATGGGCGCGATGGAGAACAAGGGCCTCAACATCTTTAACGACCGGCTGATCCTCGCCGATCCCGAAACGGCCACAGATGACGACTATGCGCGGATCGAAGCTGTGGTGGCGCATGAGTATTTTCACAACTGGACCGGCAACCGCATCACCTGCCGCGACTGGTTCCAGCTGAGCCTCAAGGAAGGGCTCACGGTTTATCGCGAACACGAGTTCTCCGCCGACCAGCGTTCGCGCCCGGTCGTGCGTGTCGATGAGGTCAAGTTCCTGCGCGCCCACCAGTTTCCCGAGGATGGCGGCCCGCTCGCCCATCCCGTGCGCCCGACGCAATATCTGGAAATCGACAATTTCTACACGACCACGGTCTATGAGAAGGGGTCCGAGGTTTCCCGGATGATCGCCACGCTTCTGGGGCCGGACGGGTTCCGCAAGGGGCTCGATCTGTTTTTCGAGCGCCATGACGGCGGCGCGGTCACGATCGAGGACTATCTGAAGTGCTTCGAGGATGCGACCGGCCACGACCTGACCCATTTTGCGCTCTGGTATCACCAGGCGGGCACACCGGTGATTTCGGTCGCAAGCTTCTATGACGAACGCAAGCAGCAGCTGAAACTGACGCTGAGCCAGACCACACCGCCGACACCGGACGAAAAGATCAAGAAACCACTGCATATTCCGCTGCGGGTCGGGCTGATCGGCCCGAACGGCGCCGACATGGCACCGACAGCGATTACCGGCGGGGAATCCCGCAAGGATGTGCTGGAACTGACAAAGGACGAACAGACCTTCGTATTCGAAGGGATCGGCGCGCGGCCCGCCGTCTCGGTCAACCGCGATTTTTCCGCGCCGGTAAAGATCCGTTTTGACCAGTCGCGCGAAGACCGTCTGCGTATTGCGGGCGCCGAACGCGATCTGGTGGCGCGCTGGGATACGGTCAATGCGCTGGCACTTGAAGTGCTGGTCAAGGCTGCGGAAGACGTCAAGGCCGGCAGGCCGGTCACGACCGATCCGGCGCTGAGCGACCTACTGGTGGCCACGGCGGAAGACACAGCACTTGAACCCGCCTTCCGGGCGCTGGCGCTGACGCTTCCCGGCGAACTCGATATCGGCCGGGAAATCGGAGCGGATATCGATCCGGATGCAATCCATCTGGCCCGCAATACGGTGATCGAAGCCATTGCCGAGGCGGGCGCCGACAGCTTTGCACAGCTGACCGGAGACATGGCCAATGGCGGCGCGTTCAGCCCTGATGCACAGAGCGCCGGACGCCGGGCGCTGCGCAATGCGGCACTCGTTCTGGCCGCCGCGGCTGAAAAGTCCCCTCGCCGCGCAAGCCAGGCCTATGAGAGCGCGGACAACATGACCGACATGCTGGCGGCGATGCGGGTGCTCGCCCACCAGTTTGCCGGTTCCGCCGAGGCGGAGAATGCCCTTGCCGATTTCAGGCGTCGCTTTGCGGGTGAACCGCTGGTGCTCGACAAATGGTTTTCCACGCTGGCGACTGTGCCCGGTGAAAACACGCTGGAACGGGTAACCAAGCTGATGGGCGATGAGGCTTTCGATGAAGGCAATCCCAACCGCGTGCGCGCACTGATCGGCGCATTCGCCTCGTCGAACCCGACCGGTTTCAATCGCCCTGACGGCGCGGGTTATGCGTTTTTCGCCGATTTCATTCTGACGTCCGACAAGCGCAACGCCACGCTCACGGCACGCCTTATGACGGCAATGCGTTCCTTTGAGGCGCTTGAACCGTCAAGGCGTGCACTTGCCCGCGAACAGATCGAACGCATTGCCGCGCATGACGATCTGTCTCGCAACCTGCGCGATATTGTCGATCGGATGTTGAAAAGCTGATTTGGCACTTGCCAAAAAGCGCAATCGGAGTCCTCGTTTCGGCCGCATGATGCCCCCACAGGTTGTCCAGACCTGGCATCAAGCGGCCGTCAACTCACAAAAAAACCTTATTTGATATATGGTTAACAAAAGCTTCCCTCTGGGTGCTGGACAAGCCGAATCACCTTTGATTCACTAGGGTAGATTCGCAAGGCGGTTTCGCGGATCACACGAGGGAACTTGAGCAAATGAAACGATCAGATCTGTGGGACGAGCCCGCAGTGAACGGGCGCTTGCGCGCCGGATTCACAGCGCGACAGGCCTCTTCAAACCAGGAACAATCGGGATTCCCGGCCCTTGGCGTGCTGGCGGCAGCCAACCGTCCGGCCATCGAACAGGCCCTCAAGAAGGCTATTCCCTTTCTGATCATCGCCTTTCTCATCTGTGTCGCCGCAGCGCGCGGTTTCTCGCTGATGGCAAGCCATGCCCGGATGGAAGATGCGGTGCGCCAGGCCACCGAACTGACCTCGGCCATGGCTCTGGCCGCGCTGGAAGATCAACCGGCACTGTTTGAACCGGTAAATGCCGCGGATGCCAATGACAGGTTGCAGGCGTTGACGGCGCTCACCACGGCCGCTCCGGATACCGACCTTCTGATGATCGACACGACGGGAACCGTGCTTGCCGCAACCGCAGCGCGTGCAGATCTTCTCGGACGCTCGCTCGCCTCGGTGTTTCCGGAACTGACATCGGCGCGGCATCCCCGCACCGCCGGACAGGTGGTTGAAACCCGGATCGACGGCGCGCCCTATCAGGTTTCCATGCATCTGGTCGGCAGCGGCGGCGGCATGGTGGTCGCCCTTCACGCCATGGAGCGCATGAATGCCTTCTGGCGTGCAGAGGTCAATCTCAATGTCACCCTGTTTGCGGCGATGGCACTTCTGCTGCTCGTCGTGGTCTATGCCTATTACACCCAGATCAGCCGTGCGGAAGCGACAACCGACCTCATGTCGACCGAACGCAGGGCCCATGATGTGATGCTGGCCAATGGCGAGGCGGGGCTGTGGTCGTTCACGCCGGCGAACCGCCGGGCGGTCCTCGACGGTTCGGCAAGTGCGGCGCTCGGTCTCGGCTCGAAAGCACGCGAACTTTCCTACCGCGATCTGCTCGGCCTCGTCCATCCGGACGACCGCTGCGGACTGTCCAGGAAACTTCACCCCTGCGATGACGGATTGATCGAAGCCGATCTCCGTATTCGGCAGAATGACGGTCACTACGTCCTGTTTGCAATCCGGGCCCATGCGGCAAAGAAAGCCGGCACGGTCACCGTATCGGGCGCTGCAATTCGTGTTGCCTCCGACCGGCATCGTGCGCTCGAGGCGGCAACCCGCCGCGCCGGCATGCTGGAAACGGCCTTCGATGCACTTCCCCAGCCGCTTGCACTGTGGCGCAAGGATGGAAGCCTCGATCTTGCAAACCATGCCTTCAAGGCGGCCTATGACCTTGATGGCGCCAATGCTCCGATCCGGCGCGACCTGCTCGACACCGAGGAGCACGACCGGCCCGTCGTCGTAAGGCGCGCCCACGGTGACAATATCGATGCAACCGAAATCAGGACGGCTCGTGGGGAATGGATGCAGCTTGCGGAACGCTGCTTCGCAAACGGATCGTCGCTGACGGTCGGCACTGACATTACCCGCTTCAAGGAAGAACAGGGCCGCCTTCAGGCGGAGCAGGAACGTCTGCGGGAAAAGGTCAGCGCCATGGCCAGCGCCCGCCGCAAGCTTGAACTGCGATGCGCCTCGCTGGAACGCGCGCAGGAAAGACAGGCCGACACCCCCGCCCTGACCACCGGAACCGAAACGGCAGCCACTCCGTGCGTTTCAGCAGAAATCCGCACATCGCTCACCGCGGTCCTCGGTTTTTCGGAACTGATGATTGCCGAAACGGAAAAGACCCGTTCACCGGACGGCAAGCTTTGCGAATATGCCCGCCACATTCACGACGGCGGCAAGGCGCTCCACGCATTGGTCGAGCGCCTCGAAAATAACGGCACGGAAAGTGTATCGGACAGCAGCCAGGACGGCCCGGTCGTGCGGCGCATCGTCGCCTGAGCATCTGCCAAACCGTTAACCAGCGGCCTCATCATCCTCGGCGGCCGGCAGCAATTTTGCGAAGATCGCCCGCACCTCGCCGGCCCGGTCGGCGATCAGCACTTCAAGTGCACTCATATCCGGGCAGTCGGCCAGCTTGCAGAGACGCTCGAGAAGACCGGAGGGCGCCGTGTCCGGCTCGAACCCCTCATTCAGGCATGTGCGGGTAAGCTGGGCGATATCGGTATAAAGGGCCAGTGCCCTGCGGACCGTTTCCAGATCACCGTCTTCCATGATTTCCGGGCCGAAGCGCGCCAGCACGTCATCCGTGGTCATCACCTCGCAGCCACCGATCTCGCCGCGCGGCACATGGCAGGCCAGATGGCAGTACTGTGCAATGAATTCGATATCGATCAGACCGCCCGGAATGAGTTTCAGATCCCACTGGCTTCTGGCCGGCTTGTCGCGTTCGATGCGCGCGCGCATATCGGCGATAGCGCCGGCAAGCGTGTTGCGGTCGCGCGGCATTCCCAGAACGGCATCGATCACGCTGCCGGTATCCGCCATCAGTGACGGGTCGCCGCACAGCGGATGGGCGCGTGAAAGCGCCATATGCTCCCAGGTCCAGGCCTCGTTCATCTGGTATTTTTCAAAAGCCGCCAGCCTCGTTGCAAGCGGCCCGGCCTTGCCGGAAGGCCGCAACCGCATGTCCACTTCATAAAGCACGCCTTCGGCCGTCGGCGCGCTGAGAGCCGCCACCAGGCGCTGTGTCACGCGCGCGAAATAGCGCGGCACATCAAGTTGCTTCGGCCCCGAGGACATGGAAAGCGGATCGTCGCAATCGTAAAGCACAATCACGTCCACATCCGATCCCGCCGTCAGTTCCGAGCTGCCGAGCTTGCCCATGGCCAGCACGCAGGTGCGCTGCCCCTCGACCGTGCCATGCGTCTCTTCCATCTGGGCGAGCACGCCCTGCAACGCCTCGTCGATGACAAGCGTCGCCAGCATGGTCAGCGCACGACCGGCGGCAAAGCCACTGATCGATCCGGTCACCAGCCGGATGCCGATCAGGAAACGCTGCTCGGCTGCAAATATCCTCAACCGGTCGAGCCGCTCCTCATAGATATCCGCTCCGGTCATGAAGGCTTCAAGCCGTTCAACCAGATATTCGCGTGTCGGGATTTCCGTCATCAGCGCCGGATCGAGCATGCCGTCGACGATATGGGCGCGTCGGGCAACGATTTCGGCAAGCCGGGGCGCGGCCGACATGATCTCGACAAACAGCAACAGAAGGTTCGGATTGTTCTTCAGCAGTGAAAACAGCTGGACGCCGGCCGGTAGACCGGACAGGAACCGATCGAACCGCAACAGCGCCTCATCGCCCCTGCGGCTTGTGCCGAAGGCTTTCAGAAGCTCGGGCATGATCTCGGTGAGTCGCTGGCGCGCATTGCCCGTCTGCGTGGCCCGGTAGCGGCCGTAATGCCATGTGCGGATGACACGGGAAATATCCTCCGGCCGTTCGAAACCGAGGTTCCTCAGGGTTTCCAGCGTGCCAGGATCGTCATCCTCACCGGTAAACACAAGATTGCCGGCCTCGCCGGAAAGCGTTGTCTCCCGCTCGAACAGCCGGGCATAGCGCCGCTCAACGGTTTTGAGGGCATCGAGAAGCGCTTCGGAAAAGGCATCGGTCGTTTCAAACCCGCTCATGCGGGCGATCCGCAGCAGACCGTCGTCATCTTCAGGCAGCACATGGCTTTGCTCGTCACGCACCATCTGGATGCGGTGTTCGACATTGCGCAGGAACCAGTAGGCCGTGGTCAGTTCATCGGTCGTCGCCTTGTCGATCCAGCGTGCTTCGCGCAGGGCTTCCAAGGCATCGACCGTCCTGCGGCATCTCAATTCGGGCATGCGCCCGCCGGCGATCAATTGCTGGGTCTGGACGAAAAACTCGATCTCGCGAATGCCACCGCGCCCGAGTTTGACGTTATGCCCATGAACGGCGACGAGACCAAACCCCTTGTGCGCATGAATCTGCCGTTTGATGGAGTGGATATCGGCAATCGCCGCATAGTCGAGATATTTGCGGAAAATGAATGGAATCATCTCGCCCAGAAAGGTCTCGCCGGCGGCAAGGTCGCCGGCAATCGGCCGCGCCTTGATATAGGCGGCACGTTCCCAGTTCTGGCCACGGCTTTCATAATAGAGAAGCGCAGCCTCCACAGGGATCGCCAGGGCCGTGGAACCGGGATCCGGCCGCAGCCGCATATCCGTACGGAACACATAGCCATCGCCGGTGCGCTCCTGCAGAATGCGGATGAGGCGACGCATCAGGCGGGGCAAAAGCGAGCGCGGGTCATCCCCTTCACTGAATATCCCGGCGTCAGGATCAAAAAAGACGACAATGTCGATATCGGAAGAGTAATTCAGCTCGCAAGCGCCCAGTTTCCCCATGCCCAGAACGACGATGCCTGATTGCGCGGAGGGGGCATCCGGATCCTTCAGCGTCAGCTTGTTTTCCCCGGCGGCTGAAACCAGCAGGTGGTCGACTGTCGCGGCGACGGCCGCGCTTGCAAAGTCACTCAGAAAGGCCGTCGTTTCTTCCGGCGAGATCATTCCGGCCAGATCGGCAAGCGCCGTCAAGAACGCAATGCGCCGCTTTGCAGTCCTGAGCCGCACCATGATGTCGCTGTCGCCGGTCTTTCCCTCCGGATCACGCCACGCGTCGCGCGCCTGTTGCGTGATGCGTTCAAGCTGTGGAATGAACGGCTCGTCGATGTGCTCAAGCAGTTCCGGATGCGCGCGAAAACTGTCAAACAGGAAGGGCGAAAGCGAAAAGGCGGTTGCGAGAAAAGCCGTCAGCCGGTCCTCCCCGTCAGCGAGAAATGCCGGGAGGTCATGCTTTTCCGCCGCAGCCGACAGCTCGCTGCGGGCAGCCATGAACAATTCGTCATTCAGCGGAAATACAGGCTTTCCTGAAAACTCACGCAGTGTCTTGTGTGCCCGTTCGCTCATGTTTTCCTCCGCCATGCTGTCTTGTCAGCTCTAGAGCCCTGAAAGGCTCTAACATCGTGTGCGGCAGGCTTAAAGCAAAAGAGCAACAGAAATGCCCGGCGGGCTCAACCGGAACCGTGTTGCGCCTCAATGAGCGGAAAGCTCAGCATGGCTGCAAGACCGGCATAGCCGTCGACCATATCCCTGGCCTCCCTGAGCGAGAAGACGCCGCCATGCAAGGCCGCAACCGCGTCAACGAGGGAAAGCCCGAGACCGGTTCCGGGTTTGGAGCGGCTTTCATCAAGCCGGAAGAAACGCTGTTTGACATCGTCCATACGCGAGGGCGGAATACCGGGTCCGTTATCGGCGACGGTGAACACAGCCCGGTCACCCTCACGCTTCAGCGACAGATGTATCGACTGACCGCTGCCCTCGGAATATTTGATGGCATTGTCGAGAAGATTGAAGATTGCCTGGCCGATCAGCTCACGATTGCCGCTGACCGACAGTTCCGGTTCGATGGCGCAATCAAGTGCGAGGCCGGCCTCCTCGGCAACAGGGCCGTAAAGCTCGGCACTGTCTTCGACAATCGCAGACAGGCTGACGGGAGACATTTCGGCAGCAACCGCCCCCGCCTCGACGCGGGAGATCATCAGCAGCGCATTGAAGGTGCGGATCAACTGGTCCGATTCGGCGATGATGCCCTCAAGCGCCGTACGACGTTCCTCGGGGTTTTCCGTTGCGGCGGCATCGGCGGCCTTGTTGCGCAGACGCGTCAGCGGTGTCTTGAGATCGTGGGCGATATTGTCGGAGACCTGACGCAGCCCCTCGTTCAACCGTACGATCCGGTCGAGCATCAGGTTGAGGGCATTCGACAACCGGTCGAATTCATCGCCGGAACCGGCAACGGGAAGGCGCTGGGAGAGATCGCCGGCCATGATCTTGCTGCTGGCGCTCGACATGCGATCCATGCGCTTGAGCGCATTGCGGCCGATTGCAAACCAGATCACCAGCGCGCCGACCCCCATGATGATCAGGGCCAGCAACAGGGCCTGCCGAATGATGATGTGAAGCCGCTCGGGATCGCCCAGATCACGTCCGATCAACAGCCGGATGCCGTTGTCGAGTTCGATGACATAGCCTGCGGCGAGGTTTTCATGGGCTCCGCTGTTGTTCTCGGCAAACCCCTCATAGCGGAAGGGCTGATCGATCCAGCCAAGCCTGCTCAGGACACCGGGCTGGAGCGAGGCGACATTGCTTGCCAGTATCTCGCCCTGCGGGCTGGCAATCACATAAAGATTGGCACCGGGCTGACGCGCGCGTCGCTCGATAATATTGAAAACCCGCCGAATGCCGCCTTTTTCGTAGGAAAGATCGAACTGGGAAACTTCATGTTGAAGCGATTCCCGCGTCTGGCGCAAGACGAGGTCTTCGGAGACGGCCGTGACATAGAAGACCATGACCGCGGCGCAGAGCCCGAACAGCAGGATATAGACGGCCGAGAGCCGGACTGCGGTCGATTTGAACAGAAGACGCAAACGCTCTTTCATCACGCCCAACAGTGCTACGCGTCGTATTTGATCATATAGCCGGAACCACGGATCGTCTTGAGCAGGGGCTTGTCGAAGTCCTTCTCGATCTTGGATCGCAGCCGCGACACGTGCACATCGATCACATTGGTCTGCGGATCGAAGTGATAGTCCCAGACGTTTTCCAGAAGCATCGTCCGGGTGACGACCTGCCCGGCATTCTTCATCAGATATTCGAGCAGCCGGTATTCGCGTGGCTGCAGCGTGATTTCGCGCCCGGCCCGGCGAACCTCGTGCGAAAGGCGGTCGAGTTCCAGATCGCCGACACGGTAGACGACCTCCTGCTCCGGCGCGCCCTTGCGCCGACCAAGCACTTCCACCCGCGCCAGAAGCTCGGAAAACGCATAGGGCTTGGGCAGATAATCATCACCGCCTGCCCGAAGACCGGTGACCCGGTCGTCGACCTGGCCCAGCGCCGACAAGATGAGAACGGGGGTGTGAACGCCGCGCGCCCGCAGCGCGGAAATGACCGACAGTCCGTCGCGCCGCGGCAGCATGCGGTCGACAACCAGCACGTCATACTCGTTTTCGCTCGCCATGAACAAACCGCTCTCGCCATCGCCCGCATGTTCGCAGGTGATGCCGGCCTCACGAAAGGCCTTGGTCAGGTAGGCAGCTGCCTCAAGATCGTCTTCAATAACCAGTACGCGCATGGCGGCGACCATATCGCCATTGTCATCCGCGTTACAAGCTGCCTCATGGGTTTCATCAAAAGACATCACAGCAACTCCACAAGGGGCTGAACAAAAAGGGCGCACAGGCTTTCCCGTGCGCCCTTCGTTCATTTCGTCAGAGCCGGTCAGCCGGCATCCTCGTTGTCACTGCCGGTCGGCAATGCGGTGAACATGCTGCCGTTTTCGGTTTCTACCTGGAACAGGGCCTGCTTGCGCCCATTGCTCGCGGCATCCTCGACCTGCTTGAGAATATCGCCGGCCGAAGCAACTTCCTTGTTGTTGACGCTCAGGATATTCTGTCCTTCGCTCAGCCCCTTGGCCGCAGCATCGGAATTCGGGTCAACGGCGGTAACCGTCACGCCCTTGCCGTCATCTGCCGGCCGGACCTCAAAGCCCATCTGGGTCATCAGCGAGCTTTCGGCAGGACCGCTCTGTCCTTCGGATGCGGCGAGCTGGTCTTCGGTTGGGAACTCACCGAGTTTGACGTCGATCATCTGGGAACTGCCATCCCGCCAGACGGAAAGCTCGACATCGTCACCCGGTTCCATCATGCCGATCATCCGCGAGAGCGAGCGGGCATCCTCAATGACATCACCGTTAACGGCGGTAATCACATCGCCCTGCTTCAGACCGGCTTTCGCGCCGGGGCTGTCGGAGGTCGGTTCGGAAATCAGCGCTCCTTCCGGCTTGGCGAGACCAATCGATTCGGCAATATCCTCCGTGACAGGCTGGATGCGCACACCGAGCCAGCCGCGTTCGACGGTGCCGTCGTCGATCAGATCGTTGACAACATCCTGCGCCAGATGCGCCGGGATGGCGAAGGCAATGCCGACATTGCCGCCCGACGGCGAGAAGATGGCGGTGTTGATACCGACAACCTCACCGTTGAGATCAAAGGTCGGACCGCCGGAATTGCCATGATTGACCGCTGCGTCAACCTGAATGTAGTCGTCATAGGGGCCGGAGGCGATATCGCGTCCAAGCGCAGAGACAATGCCCGAGGTGACCGTGCCGCCAAGGCCGAATGGATTGCCGACGGCAACCACCCAGTCACCGACCCGCAGGTTGGAATCATCGGCGAAATTCACATAGGTGAAGTCACGGTCGGCATCGACCTTGAGCACGGCGAGGTCGGTGCGGGGGTCGGTTCCGACGAGCTTGGCATCGTATTCGGTTCCGTCATCCATCAGTACCGAAAAGGCATCGCCTTCGCGGACAACATGGTTGTTGGTGACGAGGTAGCCATCCTCGGACACGAAGAAGCCCGACCCCTGGGCCACCGGACGCGGACCGCCATTGCGCGGCTGCGGCGGCTTTTGTGGCTCGATGGGCGCGCCGAAATCACGGAAGAAACGCTTGAGGGGGTGGTCGTCGGGAAGATTGTCGAAGCCGCGACCGCCGAAACCAAAGCCGAAACCATCATTCTGGGCGACCGGCTGAACATCGCTTTCAACGACAACGGAAACAACGGCGGGCGATACCGCTTCAACCACATCGGCAAAGCCCGGTACCTTCGGCGCATCGACATGAACCGCGTCGGCGTACGCTTCGGGAACTGTAAGGGGCGCACCCGCCGAAAACAGAACGGCGGCAACACCGGCAACCGCCGATGCTTTCAAAATCGGCTTGAACTTGTTGTGTCCGGAAGTCTGGTCGAACATCTGGTCTACCTTTTCCTTTAGTGACTGTTTTGAAGCTGTCTTCAAATCGGATAAAGGCACTATAAAGGTTACGACCTTACAGAAATCTGTCCACAAAATGACGGATTGTTAATTCTCGTCGCCATCAGCCAGCAGACGGTTCAGGCGGGCCTCTTCGTCCTTTGAAAGCGGGCGATCCGGCGCACGGCGGCTTGCCGAAAGCCGCCACAAAACCAGCCCTCCGAACACGATCAGAACACCCGGCGCGCCCCATAATAGCCACGTCTTGGGCGAAAGGCGCGGCTTCAGCAGCACGAATTCGCCATAGCGGGAAACGACATAATCGAGCACTTCTTCGTCGCTGTCGCCATCAACAAGACGGGCCCTCACGAGCAGCCTGAGGTCACGCGCCAGATCTGCATTCGAATCATCGATCGACTGGTTCTGACACACCATGCAGCGCAGTTGCGCGGAAATCGCACGCGCGCGGGCTTCCAGCGCCGGGTCGTCAAGCACCTCGTCGGGGGTCACCGCCCGGGCGGTTGCCAGCGGCAACAGCAGCAAAAGCGCGATCACAAAAACGCGGAACCTCATCCTGCCGCCCCTGCCTCAACTGCGCGGCGCTTGCGGCTGCGTTCCGGCGCTCCGACGCGAAGCCGGCGGTCCGTGAGCGAGACCACGCCGCCAAGCGCCATGGCGACACCGCCGAGCCAGATACACAGGATGAACGGTTTCCACCACACTCGCACCACCCAGGCGCCATCGGCACGCTCGTCGCCAAGCGAGACATAAAGCTGGCTGAGGCCAAATGTGGATATCCCGGCCTCCGTCGTCGGCATGTTGTTGGAAAGATAAACCCGTTTGGCCGAATAGCTGTTCCTGACCACACGGCCTTCGCGTGAGATCGTGAACATGCCCCGTTCATCGAGATAGTTCGGCCCTCTGACCGGCGTCGTGCCGTCGAAGGTCACCGTATAGCCACCGGCATCAACGGTGGTCCCGGGTGTCATTTCCAGAACCGCTTCGGTTTCATACAAAGACACGGCAACAATGCCCAGCACCGTCACGCCGAGGCCGAAATGGGCAAGCGCCGTACCGAAAGCGGAACGCGGCAGACCGACAAGCCTTGGCCAGACGCGCGACAGCGGCATCCGGCCGAACCCGGAGCGATAACAGAGATCGCTCACGGCGCCGAATATCAGGAAGAAGGCGATCGCCACGCCAAAGAGAGAAAGCACAGGCCCGCCGGAATGGAAATAGATGAAGCCGGCAGCCAGCACGAGCGCAAGAATGCCGGCAACCAGCAGGCGCTCGCTAGCAGCCTTCAGGTCACCCCGTTTCCAGGAAAGCATCGGACCAAAGGGAACAGCAAGCAGAAGCGGGATCATCAGGAACCCGAAAGTCATGTTGAAGAAGGGCGGACCGACGGAAATCTTGTCACCGGTCAGCGTTTCCAGCAGAAGCGGATAGAGGGTGCCGGTCAGAACCGTTCCCGCAGCAACCGTCAGGATCAGGTTGTTGAAGACCAGCGCGCCCTCCCGCGAGATCGGCGAAAACAGGCCGCCCGAGCGCAACAGCGGCGCCCGCCAGGCAAACAGCGCCAGCGACCCGCCGACGAAAAACGCCAGGATGGCGAGAATGAAAATCCCGCGCGTGGGGTCGGTCGCAAAGGCATGCACAGAGGTCAGAACGCCGGACCGGACCAGAAAGGTGCCGAGCAGAGACAGCGAAAATGTCAAGATCGACAGCAGCACCGTCCAGATCTTCAACGCTTCACGTTTCTCCATCACCAGTGCGGAATGCAGAAGGGCCGTGCCGGCAAGCCACGGCATGAACGAGGCGTTTTCAACCGGGTCCCAGAACCACCAGCCGCCCCAGCCAAGTTCGTAATAGGCCCAGTAGGAGCCCATCGCGATACCGGCTGTCAGAAACAGCCATGCCAGCAACGCCCACGGTCGCACCCAAAGCGCCCAAGCCGCGTCGATCCGCCCGCTGACAAGGGCAGCGACCGCAAAGGAAAAACAGACCGAAAAGCCGACATAGCCGAGATAGAGCAGAGGCGGGTGGATCGCGAGACCGAAATCCTGAAGAACCGGGTTGAGATCCTGACCCTCACCGGGCACCGGAAACAACCGCATGAACGGGTTCGACGTCGTGATAATGAACAGCAGAAAGGCCATCGCGATCAGCGCCTGGATCGAAAGCACATTGGCCCGAAGGTCATCGGGGAGGTTCCGGCTGAAGGCCGCTACGAGCGCGCTGAACAGTGTCAGGATCAGAAGCCAGAGCATCATCGATCCCTCGTGGTTCCCCCAGACACCGGAAAACTTGTAGACCAGCGGCATCAGCGAATGGGAGTTCTCCCAGACATTGCGGACCGAAAAATCGGAAACAAGATGGCTGCGGATCAGCACGCCGAAGGAGAGCGCCACCAGGGCAAAGAGCGTCAGCGTGCCACTGACGGCAACCGACATCAGCTGCGAGCTGTTTCGCCTGACGCCGATCATCGGTACGATGAAGGTCGCCAGCGCAACGGCAAGTGCCAGAACCAGTGCGAAAAGTCCAAGTTCGACCGTCACGGAGCGGCCTCCCCTTCGCCTTCCCACACGCCGTCTTCCTTCAGACGCTCGGCAACTTCTCTGGGCATGTAGTTCTCGTCATGCTTGGCAAGCACGGTATCGGCGTGAAAGGCACCGTCGCCATCAAACCGGCCCTCGGTCACCACACCCTGCCCTTCGCGGAACAGGTCCGGCAATATCCCGGCATAGCGCACCTCAACGGCACCGCCACCGTCAGTCACGGTGAAAAGAACATTTGAATTTTCGACGCGCTTGATCGAGCCCTCTTCGACAAGCCCGCCAAGCCGGATGCGCGTTCCTTCGCCGACCGGTTTTTCGGCAAGATCGGAAGGCATGTAGAAATAGGAAACGCTGCGCGAAAGCGCGAACAGCACCAGCAACACCGCTACCGCGATAAAACCGACACCGCCAGCTATGACCGCCAGCCTTTTCTTCTTTCGATTCAAGGCTCTACTCCCGAAACCTGCAACGAATCCCCAAAGGCCGTCAAACGTGCGGCCGCTTCGCTTCCCTCTCCATAGTAACCGATTGCTTCCTCAAGTGCCAAAGCCGCATTATCCTGCTGCCCAAGCACGGCATATGACCGTATCAGACGCATCCAGCCATCGATATCATCGGGGTTTTCATCCAGTCTCTGCTCAAGCCCCGAGACCATGCCGTCAATCATGTCTGCACGCGCCTGCCTGGAGAGCTCGGCGGCGGCGGCAACCGCCTCTTCATCCGGCCCGTTTGCAACAACGCCATTATCGGCAAGCTGCTGATTATTCTGCGCGATACGGCTGGCAACCATATCCCGCCAGGGAGAACTGGCCGGAAGCGCTGCCTGCAAACGTTCGAACCGTTCGACGGCCACGGCGAAATCGCCCGATTGTTCAGCCGCAAGCGCAATGAAATAGAGCGTCCGCAGCTCGTCCGGATCGATCGCCTCGGCCTGCCGGAACACGTCCAGCGCCTCATCGGTAACAACGCCCGCGTTCAGGGCAACGATTGCTTCACCAAGCCCGGCAAGGCGTTCGGCAGTGGGGCCGGAAACACGGATCGCATTGGCATAGGCGTCCTGCGCATCCTCAAAACGGTTTTCACGAAGATAAATCGGCGCGATCACATCCCATCCGCGCCCGTCGTCGGGATGTTCCGCCAGATGTTGTTCCACGCGCGCCACCAGAACGGCAAGGTCCGGCTCATCGGCGTTCATTCGGGCAGCCAGCGGCTGATCAGAAGCGCCGGGCGTTCCCACAAGCGGGTAAACAAGCCCCCCGCCAACCATCAAAACCACGATTGCGGCAATGGCGCCCCACCGCATAAAGGATTGATTGCCGCCGGGTACGCCAGCCTTGCCGCTGCTATCATCGACAGCGAGCAATCGTCTTCCGATCTCGGCCCGCGAGGCCTCATATTGCTGCTCGCTGAGCAGCCCGTCCTTACGTTCCCGCTCAATTTCCAGCAATTGATCGCGGTAGACGGCAGCCTGGCCGGCGGCGGCGTCATCCTCGGCCTGACCCGATTGCCGAAAAAGCGGAAGCGCAACCGCAACGGCTGCAACAAGGAGCATGACGAGGGCAACGGTGGCGAAAATCATAACACTACCTTCGTACGCCACCCTCGCAAAATAGCCAATAGATTAAAGGCTTATTGCTCCACTCTGCCACAAAAAGTCGCAGATGCGGATGCCTTGGAAACAGGCTAGTTCAATAATGTCCACAACCCATCCGGTTCACGACAGGCAGCGCCGCGCCCGACATATTCGCGACCCTGGACGGTCACTTTCTGCGTATATTGCCGGCAGTTCTGGTCGCCGACCTGATAGGGACTGGCGGCAGTCACGCTGCCCTGTGCGTCTCTGCCCTGCCAGGAAACAGTTTCACCTGCCGGCGCGGAGGCAAGCGCATACTGTTCCGCCTGAAGCGCTTTTGCATGATCGGCCGGCGAAAGCACAACGCCGGAACGATCCACCAGACCGCCATCAAACGAGGCAGCAGGAACGGATTGCGCGGGCGTAACCGTTTGAGCCGATCCGGTCGGTCGGACAGGCTGTGTTGTTGAACAACCCGCGATCACAGATGCAACGGCGACAAGCAGAAAAATTCGTTTCACGATGTTTTTGGTCCCCTGAACCTGAAAAAAGTCATCTCGGCACACGCTGCCCGATACCATGACGGTCCCGTGCAGAAAACATGAAATACAACCCGGTATCGTCTCGACGTAGAAACAGATTATGGCCAGAATTCGCCCGCAACCAACCGGATCGGTGTGTTCAACCGCCTATTTTCTGCACTTTGCCGGCAATACGATTCTTGCATGCAAACCGGCCCCTTCAAGGCCGGTCAGCTCAAACCGGCCTCCATAAGCCTGCACAATATCATCAACGATGGAAAGACCCAGCCCCGAGCCTGAACCACTTTCGTCAAGGCGCTGACCGCGTTTCATCGCGGTCTGGATTTCCTCCGGCGTAAGGCCGGGGCCATCGTCGACAACGGTAATCTCGGCCCAATCGCCGGCCTCTTCAAATGCTTCAAGTCGTTGTGCGCTGACCCGAACCTCGCTTTTTGCAAAACGCGCGGCATTTTCAAGCAAATTGCCGACGACCTCTTCAAGGTCCTGCTGCTCGGCCGCGAGCACAAGCCCTTTCGTACACGACAGCGAGAATTCCGTATCGGGGTTGAGACGGCGCATAACGCGAACCAGCCGTTCCAGAACCGGACCCACCTCACAGCGTGTCAGCACAGACTCGGTCTGTGCAGCGATCCTCGCCCGGTTGAGATAAGCCTGAACCTGCGCCTGCATCATGACCACCTGCGAGGCGATCAGCTTGCCACCCTGCCCCTCCATGCTTTGGGCTTCGTTCAACAGCACGGCGATCGGGGTTTTCAGCGAATGCGCCAGATTGCCGACCTGCATGCGGGCACGCTCGACAATGGCGCGATTATTGGCGAGAAGCGCATTGATTTCATCTGCAAGCGGCTGAATTTCAACGGCGAATTTCCCCTTCATCTCGCCTTCGCCGCGCTCGGAAATCTGGCTGAGCGCCGCCCGTGCGCTGTCGAGCGGACGCAACGCCCACAAGATGATCAGCCCGTTGAGCAGAACACTCGCGACACCGAACAGAGCAAGCGCAACATAAAGCCGGCGCGAAAACCAGCGGACATCGCTGTCGACCGCATTGCGGTTGCCCGAAACCCGAACCCGGGTTGCCCGGTCATTGTCGTCCATAACGACCACGGTTTCCATGACGGCCACGTCATTGCCCTGCTCATCGCGAACCATATAGGTGCGGCGGAAATCGCCATCATAGGGCACTTCGCTTTCCGGTCTTGTCGGCAGGTCCGTCTCCCCGAGAGAGGGAGAGCGCAACGGGTCCTTGGTATTGTCGTAAAGCGGATCGACAACCCAGTACCACCCGGTCTGCGGCCGTTTGTATTTCAGGTCGCCGAGCTGCGGCGTACCTTGAAGCTCTCCTTTTTCATCGATCGATACGGAATTGACAACATTGAACATTTCCGCCTGCAGAAGCTGACGGAAACCACGCTCGGCCGTGTTTCTGTATAGGGCTGAAATCACCACGGCGATCACCACAAGCGCCATGACAAACCAAACGGTCGTCAGCGCCAGAGAGCGCAGTGTGAGTGAATTCGCCCATTTCATTCAGGAACCTGCATCCGGTAACCGAGACCGCGGACAGTCTCGATCAATTCGGGCCCTACCTTTTTACGCAACCGTCCGACAAACACCTCGATCGTATTGGAATCACGATCGAAATCCTGATCGTACAGATGCTCCGTCAGTTCCGTACGCGACACGACCTCGCCCTGATGATGCATCAGATAGGACAGAAGCCTGTATTCATGCGAAGTCAGCCGCAACAACACGCCGTCAAGGGTGGCCTTCGAGGCCTTCACATCGAGTTCGATCGGCCCGCATGTGATCGTGCCTGTCGCATGCCCCGCAGCCCGGCGGATCAGCGCACGGATGCGCGCCATCACCTCCTCGATATGGAAAGGCTTGGTCACATAATCATCCGCGCCGGCATCGATCCCGGCAACCTTGTCGCTCCAGCGATCACGCGCGGTGAGGATCAGGACCGGCATCTTCCGCCCGGCGCTGCGCCATTTTTCCAGAATTGTCACGCCATCCATGGCCGGCAGCCCTATATCCAGGATCACCGCGTCATAGGGCTCCGTATCACCCAGAAAGTGCCCTTCGACGCCGTCATAGGCACAGTCTACCACATAGTCGGCGTCCCTGAGCATCTGGGCCAGCTGACGGTTGAGGTTTTCGTCATCTTCGATCAGAAGGATACGCATTTCGGTCAATTCACTGTTTTGCGGTCAGGATCGGCGGTACGGCACACGGGCCGCGGGTCGGATCAACGCGCCGGGACACGGCGGGTCACCTTGCGCGGCATATTGCCATTGCTTGCGGGTACGATAACCGTCACCAGACAGCCGTCCCCGTCCGGCGCGGGCACAGCTGACAACAATTCGCCCCCCGTGCTATTCACGACCGCTTTGGCCGCCGCCGCGCAGGAGGCCGCATCAGCAGGCCCAACCTGCCCTGCAAACAGCAGAACGCTTGCCAACACGATCTGTATTCCATGCGTCTTTCTGAACATCGCGCAGTTTTTCCCAAAGCAGTTCATTCAGCCACCACTCATAAGAATAGTTGGCTGAACTGCAAATGAATAGTCCCGTTCATCTTCACAAAACCGCTTGCCCGCCGGGTTTTCCAGCCCGGCGGGATATTTCGCAAACAGTACTATCGAACCAATGTATCCTTTGCCGAAATACGCCCGAACAGCGCAAGCAATCCACCGGACGCACCGGCAAAGGTCGTGATTGATGTGGCCAGATCGCTCTGCATGCCCTCATCCAGATAGATTCCCCCCATCTGGAAGAGCGGAGCGGCAACCGCAAGCAGTGCGCCCCATACGGTCTTGGAGAGATACCATTTTTTTGCGTAATCCATGCCATTTCCTTTCTGTTCAGCCTGGAAGTGAAATCTGCGCATTGAGTGCCGTTCCAAGCGGCACTTTCCGACCCATCTGGCGAAGACGAATCGAAATCAGCTCGGGCCGCGCCCCGAAATCGGCAATCTGGTCGACTTCCGGATAGAGCCATTCCGGCGATGTCGTATCGACACTGCGCACGCGCGTTTCGCCGTCGAATAGTTCCAGACGGTAGGCTTCCGTTTCCTCGTCGAGCGGGATTTCGGCAGCGCTCCAGTCATCGGCATCGATGCGGGAGCGTCGTATCCAGCGAAAGGCGACATCGCCCGAAGCCAGGCGCCAGCCCCTGAAGTGGACAGGCGAAAGCGGCGTTTCCGCGCGGATACCGCCGGCAAAGCTATAGGGCGCCTGCGGGGCGATCTGCCCGTGGGCCGTTTCGACGACATAGTTGCGCGCAAGGCCGACATGCTGAGCACGGATGCCAAGGGGAACAACCGAAGCGTTGAGCACGACGGCATCGGCCCCCGCAGATGCGCCGGCGGCCATCGCATCTTCCGTACCGTGCAATCCGCGCAGCAGGCCACCCACGCGCCAACGGCCGGGCGAAAGTTCCGCGGCATCGAGAAATCCGACGATTTCAAACACGCCGTTGTCGGCCCGGATGGCCAGCCGGTTCTCCCCGCTCAGCACCGCGGCTTTGGTTGCCGAGGCAAGACCGCCGAAATCCAGATCGATAACCAGTTCGCGGGTGAAATCGAAACGTCCGCTTATCCCCGGCATCAGTGGCGATACCAGCGTGGCAGTCGCCGCCGGCCTCTCTGCGACCGCGCCAGGCTGATAGCCCTCCGTGGTTGCCGACGATGCAATGAAGCACCGCCGCCAGGGTCTGGCAAAAACCGCAATCCGCGCGAAATCCTCCGAAGCGCCGGCCCTGTCGCGTGCTAGATCCAGAAACATGACACGCGGAGAGAAACCTTCGGAGGGCATGTTGTCCGGGCTATGCCATCGGTCTGTCACTCTTGCGACATTGCCTGCACCGGGCGAAAACGACCGTGCCTCAACCCTGATCGTGTCAGCAAGTTCAAGCCTGGTCACCATGAAACGTCCGGCGGGGCCATCCTTGAGATCAAAAACGTCGCCGATTTCCACACTGCGTTCCTGCGGCGACAGGTCCAGCTGAAGCGTGCGCACCGCGATCCGGCTTTCGCGCAACAGTGCCGACGCACGTTCGATCGCCGTCGCCTCGGACAGAACCGTCGGCAGCCCGTATCGCAACACCCGGTCATTTGCAGCAACAGCGCGGCTTGATCGTGCGCTTGCCTGCTCGTAACGGGTTGCCGGGTCCAGATAGGTCACGGTGGCTTCACCCGCCAGATCGCTGTCATGCAGGCGCGTTTCCCGCCACAGACCGGCCGCTTCATCGGGCTCTGCGAGGATTTCGATCTGCCGCGACGGCAGGCTTGCGCGCTGGCGCGAGCGAAACACCAGGCCGCCAGCGGTTTCAATGCAGTCGGCCAGATAGAGCGAAAGCAGCGGCTCGATCAGATCGCGCGCCGCATCGATATCGGCTTGCTGATATCCGACCAGATCGCCGCTCAGCAAACGGGTATCGCAGTCATGAAAGCCGTGATCGGCAAGCAGCGTGCGCACCGTGTCGGCAAGCGTCGTTGCCCCCAGCCTGCCGTTCAGCCAGTGCCCGGCCGTCCAGTTGTCACCATCGCTCCACAATTCGCTATTTTGCGGAAAGGCGGGATAAGGCCGGATATCCCAGCACCACAGAAAGATATGGTCGGGATCAACCATGCCCGCGGGGGCCTGTGCACCGGCCCACCAGTCAAGATGGGTTTCCAGAAAACGGCGCTGTTCGTCATCCGAACGTCTGCCTTTTGAAAAATACGGATAGGCGGACTCCGCCGATTTCGGATCGGCAAACACATTCGGCTGGCCGCTGCCCTTGTCGACGGCCGGGCAACCGAGTTCGGTAAACCAGATCGGCTTGGCCATCGGCGTCCAGGAAGACGGTGTTGTCGCCTCGCTGCCGCCGATCCGGTTGTAGTGCAGATTGGTCCACCAGCCTTCGAGGTCCTTGTAGCGATAGACCCATGGCTTGCCGACCAGCCCGTCGGTGATCGGGCTTCGGACACGCATCCGCCGGTCGGCGTCGCTGGCATAATACCAGTCAAAGCCCTCACCGGCCGCAATCTGGCCCTCCAGCCCGGTCGGATCGGTCGCAGTCCGGAAACCATCCGGGTTATCGGCGGCAAGATCGTCATCGCGCCAGTCGGAAAGCGGCATGTAATTGTCGATGCCGATGGCGGTGATATCCGGACTTGCCCAAAGCGCATCGAGATTGAAATAGACATCGCCGCTGCCATCGGCAGGGTGATAGCCGAAATATTCGCTCCAGTCGGCACCATAGGTCAGCGCCGTTTCCGGCCCCAGAATACCCCGCACATCAGCGGCAAGCTCAACCAGCCCTTCAACAAAAGGAAAGGCGTCGTTCTGGTCGCGAATCGCGGTCAGGCCGCGCAGTTCCGAGCCGATGATGAAACCATCGACACCACCGCTTGCTGCCGCCAGGTGTGCATAGTGCAAGATGAGGCGCCTGTAGCCGGCATCGGAACCGGCAAAGCTGACGCCATCGTCCCCCGGTGTAAAATCATGCGGCTCGGCCGTGCCCAGAAAGGCCTCGACATCGGCCCGCGCATCGGCCGTACGGTCCGTTGTCTCCGGTTGTCCGGCTGCGGGGTGACAGGTGATGCGTCAGCGCCAGGGATAGACCGCCTGTTGCGCGCCGCCGTAAGGGTCGGGCAGACCGTTTTCCTCGGGCACATCCATCATGATGAAAGGGTAGAGAAACACCTTCAGGCCCCGTGCCCTGAGATCGCCGATCGCCGCCATCAGCCCCGCATCGTTGGGCGTGCCGCCATAGGCCGGGCCACCCTCATGGGTGCTCACCACATAGGCCTCGTCGCGAACGATCCCCGAAACCCGCCAGGGCGTGCTTTCTGCAGCCCGATGCGGTGTTTCCACCCCTGGACGGATCTTGCACGCTCCGGCCCTCAGATCCGATCCGAACCAGGTAACCACCAGCGCGACGCGCTCCAGATTGGGGCAGAGCGCCATCAGTTCGTCAAAGGAGGCTTCCCAGTCCGTTGTCCGCACAAGCGTGTTGCGGTTCATAATCCGCTGCTGGCCGCTGCCGAGCGATTCCGTCACCGGAAACGGACAAAGTCCGTGCTCGGTCGCGCCCGGAATGATGGCAACGGCCTTCACCTGGTTTTCCAGCGCACCGGTGGGCCTCAGCACTTCGAACTGAAAAACCGGAATCCGGTTCCCGAACGTATCAAGCGGCAGACGTTCGAAGACGACATAGCTCAGCCCGCGATAGGCCGGCGCGTTGCCCGTTCCCTGCTTGGCCTCGATCAGAGGGTCCGGCAACTGATTGTCATCGCCGGCATAAAAGCGCATTTCGATCGTGGTAAGATCCAGCTCACGCCCGTCCGCCCAGACCCGCCGGATCGCGGCAACAGGTCCTTCGCAGATCCCGAAGGCGAAATTGCCAAAATAGAAAAAGCTTTCGACCGTCGGGCCGGCGGCTGCCTTGCCGCCGGTCCGTTCCTCGACCACTTCCTCCTCAAAGCGCGTCGCCCAGATCAGCGTGCCGCCGATCCGCGATGTGCCGTAGACGCGCGGTATCGCAGCGCCTTCCTCGGCTCCGCCCATACGGGCTGTTGGCAGGTGCCGCCCGCTGACCCTGCGCCCGCCGGGAAACAACGAATTGTCGACGGCAGCGCCAGCCAGTGCCCCCAGCGCCCGCCCGGCAACTGCGCCGAAGGGCCCGAAAACACTGCCGATCACGGCGCCTGCCGCCTGAAACACGATTGTCGCCATTGCCAGAACCTCGATCAGGAAACGGGCCGCGCCACGCCTGAGGCAGAGAGGGCCGGTCTCTTTTTGTGTATTTGAAGAATTGCGAACGCAGGCTGCGTCAGTCCGTGCCGGACCGCACGGGCGGAAAATCGGGAAACCGGTAGACACCGGCAATCCGTCGCCGCCATCCGGGAACGAGTGACGAGCGGATCACCCCCGCCTGCTCGTAGGCGTGGATGAACTGATCATCTGCGCTAAGTATCCCGGCATGTTTGGCGGCAAACTGCGCGCGCCAGCGAAACAGCAGGATATCCCCGGGGGCCATCTGTTCGAGAGCGATCGCCGTACCGCAATAACGGGCAGCGGCGTCCAGCAGCCGTTCCCGGCCGGTGCGTTCGGCCCAGTCGGCAGCATAAGG
The DNA here is from genome assembly GCF_040545495.1 of Martelella mangrovi. Lineage (NCBI taxonomy): Bacteria > Pseudomonadati > Pseudomonadota > Alphaproteobacteria > Hyphomicrobiales > Aurantimonadaceae > Martelella > Martelella mangrovi. The sequence continues at coordinate 242,737 of NZ_JBEPLY010000003.1, read as the reverse complement.
CGCGCCAATGCCGGGAACTTCACCGTAAAGCCCGCCCCACACACCCCGAATAAGCCCGAGACAATCGCTACCGACACCAATCTCCGAAGCCTGGTGGCGATAGGGTGTCCCGATCCACTTTTCGGCCTCGGCGACGGCGCGTGCCCCCATCGTCGTCATTTGAAGATCGGGCTTCCGTCATGCGTGCTTTCGCCATTCACATAGGAATAGCCGAAATCGGCACCGGGCATGTGCGGAAAGCCGCGAAAATTGAGATGATTGGCGAACTTGTTGCGGCAGGTGGAAAATGCCTTGTCGCACCCCGCCATTAGGCGCACTTGATCTCCGGCCTGGGGCATGCTCTCAAGGGGCAACCACAGATCAATGCGCATACCGCCGGATGAAAGCGCGTTGGTTTCGATGTCGAAACGATGCCCGGCAAGATTGCCGCTTTCAAAGCTCAACACACCGTGGGCGAAAAACCCTTCGGAAAAATCGCCGCCTGCCGTCACCAAAATCCGGGTATCGGTTTCAACCGCGGCAACCGTTCCGGTCGTGAAGAAGCCGGGGCTTTGCGGGTTGAAGCCACAGGCAGCATCCCCGAACACGGCATCGCAACGCCGGGTGAAGCTGCGCCCCTGCGGCTGTGACAACCGATGGGTAATCGCCCGCAATTCAGCACTGAAGCCACCGCCTTCGCGCGAAACTTCGCCGACCTCGTAGACCTGCATGATCTGGTGCTGATCGGGCGTTTGCCAGTTCACAAGAAAGACCTCCACGCGCGCACCGTCATAGTCGCCAGCCGCCAGTGCTTCTTCCGTAATGGCATCATTGGAAAAACCGCCGACGACCTCATTGGTGCTGGCCGAAAGGCCATCCTCGGCCTCGAAGCCGGAGGATGAAAAACCGCTTGCCGCCAGAAAATGCGTCCCGGCAAAAACGAGATCGCGATCATGTTCGGTAAAGCCGAGAACGGTTCCGTTTTTCAGCACAAGCCGCCAGCAGTGGCAGACAGTGGTCGCGTCCTGCACAAGGTGCGCCTGCAGCGCCGCATTCATTGCTCTCATGGCATGATCTCCACCAGCGGCACAGATGGCACACTGCCCGCATTGAAGGCTTTCATATTGATGTCGATGCGGTCGATATCGAAGCGGACCGGCACATCGAAAACATATCCGGCGAATATCTCCGCTCCATCTGCCGGCACCGCTCCGGCATCGAAGGTGACGATCCCGGTCGTCGCATCGACAGAAAAATCCGTCTCCGGGCTCTCGATCCCGTCGACCGAAACCCGCACGGTTTCGGCCACCGGTTTTTCGATCGTCCGCACAAACGCGGCCGCACTGTCGCCATAGGTCTTGATCAGCTGAAACGCGGTCGTGGCGCCATCCCCTTGCCCGATCCGTTGGTCCGAGGGACCGGGTTCGGCCAGCGGCCCGCAGGACTTGAAGTCCACCGGGTCGCGAAAGCGGAAACCGTAAAGCTGACCGTTCCGCGCTTCGAAAAATGCCGTCAGTTCATACAAATCCGCAATCGAACGAACCGCGGAACCGGCATCATAGGAGCGCCTGGAATTGCGCCAGCGCTGGTTTCTGTTTTCCCGCCCGTTGGAAAGGCTGACAATATCGGTGCGTCGCACCGGCCCGCCGCTGACGGCAAGCGACAGCCGCAACGGAAAGCGCACGTCGTGAAAGCTCGTGCTCATGGTGCCCCCTCAGATATTGCGCTGACCGGAGCGCACGGCTCTGGCCAGCATCGCCGAGATCTGCCCCTGGCTCTTCTGGAAGCTCGCGGCATCCTGCGCCGTCACGTTGAAGACGATCTGCGGCCCGCCGCCGCCTGAAGCGGCAACGCCAAGCGCACCGTCGGAACCGCGCTTCAGCGGCAGGATTGCCTCGCTACCAGCCTCCCCCATCAGCCCGAGCCCGCCGCTCATCGGAAAATAGGTCGGCCGCGAAACCACACCGCCTGAAGCAAATGGCGTGATCCGGCCCGGCACCCCGCCATTGGCATGGGCAAACACCTGAACCAGCCCTTCGGCAAGATTACCGATCTGGCCGGAAATCGCATTTTCGAGCGGCTTCAGCGCCGAGTTCAGCGCCAGTTCGGAAAGCCGCCGCCCGAGGTCCCCCAGCACGGTCTGCAACCCCTTGCCGGAGAGCGTCGCATCCTTCAGCGCGCCGGTGATCGCCCTCGAAAACCGGTCGGACTGGGCCTCAAGGTCGCCCAGAACGTCATAAAGCGCACTCGCACCGCTCACGGCATCGGCATAATTATCGCTTGTATCAGGTTCCATCACCGTTCCTCGCTTGGTCGGGGTAACGCATCATCAGGTCTTCAAGGTTCGCCCGTGTCGGATAGGGCGCGACCGGCGCAAAAGCCCCCGTCATCGCCGTAAATTCGACCGGTGAAAGCGCCCAGAAATCGTCAGGTTGCAGCCGCAGCAGGCAAAGCCCCGTATGAAGCACCGACCGCCAGGGGAACGGTTCGGCGCCGGGAGGTTCGGGCGCTGCCGCTGCGGCTAGGAAGGGTCCGGCGTGTTTCCGTCCGTTTGCGGACGAACAGCCTCTCCTCCCGAAAAGGTCACGGTCAGAAGTTCACCGGCGAGCTTCGCATAGGCCGCCACGCCACCTTCCATGCTCATCGCCGCCACCTCGTCGTCGTCGATCGCATTGCCGCCACCGCGCAGCCCTGCGCCAATGATGGCAATCAGGTCGTGCGCTTTCAGCCGTCCGGAGCCCAGCCGCTTGCCAAGATCACCGAGACCATCGGCCGAAAACGCCGTCTCAAGCTCTGCCAGCGCGCCCAGCGTGAGGCACAGAATACGGCGTTCGCCGTCAATCACCGCCTCCACCTCACCGCGATAGCGGTTGGCACGGCCATGTGCATCGCTGCGTCTCATGCTCCGCCTCCAAAGCTGATCGCCCCGCGCGATTCAAGAGCGACTTCGAACTGCAGCTCGCCATTGTGCTGGCCGGAATATTCGAGTGATGTGAACTGGAACGGACCGGCAAGCGTGCCAAATCCCGGGATCACGATCTCCGCACTCACAAGCGCACCGCCAAAAAAGGCCGCACGCACCGTTTCATCGGACGCCGCATCCTTGAAAATACCACTCGCCGTCAGCGAGGCCCGCTGAATGCCCGCGCCGCCGAGAAGCTCGCGCCAGCGTCCCGCACTTTCCGAATCGGTGATATCCACCGTCTCCGCATTAAACGCGAGCCGCTTCGACCTGGGGCCGGCGACCGTCTCATAGGCACTTCCATTATGCAGCTTCAGCAGCAGATCCTTGGCCTTCTGGGCTGTCATCACACTCTCCGTTCAGAATTGGAAAAAGGGCCGGCTCATGCGGGTTCGGTGACGGCGCGAAACCGTATTTCGGCGAGGAAATAGCCTGTCCGCGTCACCCGTCGCACCCGCGTGGAGCGGTGCAGCAGATTGATCAGCGCAAACCCGGAAAGGCTCAGATCGCGGTCATGAAGCAACGCCTTCACCCGCGCCTCGATTGTCTGCAACGTCTTGCGACCATGCGCCTCCGACCAGATTTCAATGGTCAGAAAATGCTCGCTTCCGCTCTCCGTGGACGTTGAATAGTCGCGGGTCTCGCACTCTCCAAAGACAATGGCCGGCAATCGCGGCCGGCTGAGCAACCGGTCGAAAATCGCATCGGCGCCGATCAGTGACGACAGCGTCGTGTCGGAATTCAGCGTCCTGTGGATTGCGCCGAGCAGCGCGTTTTCAGCAGAACTCATGTCGCCACCTCCTCGCAACGGCAGACCGTATATCGTCCGGTCTCATGCGGGTCGCGCCAGCCGGCCAGTCTGAAAACCCGGCTGCCGCGCTGAAATCGCATGCCGGGCACGAGGTCAGCGCGCGCCCTCAGCCAGATTTCGTGGGTCACCCGAAAGGTCTCGCCATTGGCCTCTTCGCTGAAGGCAATCGATACGGGTTCGATCCGTGCCCAGGCTTTTGCGAAGGCCACATAGGTGATTGTTGCACCGCCCTGCCCGTCAGAGGTGGCCTCAGGCGTCATCAAATCGAGACGCGCGGAAAATGCGCCGGGGTCGAGTGTCAGCATCAAAGCCTCCAGGCTTTCAGCGGCGCAATCAGCCGGTCATAACCATCCGGCGCACCGGCAGGCTGCTGCTCGGCGCTGACGACCCCGCGAAAGACAAACATGTGGGCGACGTGGCGCAGGATCGCCTGCCTGGCGACCTCCGGCACATCCGCCGCGGCTCCGAACCCGGCCGTAAAATCAACCTCGATCCCGTTCACGCCCGCACACCGTCCGGCAAGCGCCGGCAGATAGAACCGCGCCGGCCGCGCCCGGCCATCCAGCCGCGCACGATCAAGCGAAACAACGGACGGCGTACCGCCGCCATCGTAGACCGTGACGGCCTCGACCGATTGCACCGGTCCGCGCGCAAGCGACACCATCCCGCTTGACGGCCAGTCATCACGGCACAGCCGCCATTGCTGGGTCACCAGCGAAAGGCCGCTGATCGTCTCCAGATAGTCCCGTGCCGTGGTGATCAGATCGCCCAACAGTGAGTCCTCGTCACCATTGTCCAGTCGCAGAAAATCCCTGGCCTCGGAGACCGTCACCGGTTCTTCCGCTGCCGGCGTGATCAGGGCATAACTCATCGCAATCGTGTCCTTGTGCCATCAAAAAACCCCGGCAGAACCTGCCGGGGTGCAGTTTGTTGTCAAAGCCAGCGACGTGAATGTGCGGGTCGCACCCGGCTTTCCCAACGGGGTCATGCTCGGACTTGATCCGAGCATTCATTACGCTCAAGCCATTGAACATAAATTGTTTTCAGGCGCGCTTCATATCGCCATGGATCCTCCGGTCGAGCCGGAGGATGACGCCGAGGCGAGTGGCAGGTTTGTCAACAACCCTGCCCTTGGTAGAGGCTGCTTCGTTTCCGTTCCGCCGCTTACGCTTCGCCGAACTTCACCAGCTTGATCGCCTCGAAGTTCTGCACCCCGCCGCCGACGCGCTTGGTGGTGTAGAACAGCACGTAAGGTTTGGCCGAATAGGGATCGCGCAGCACCCGCACACCGGCGCGGTCGACAACCAGATAACCGGCGGCGAAATCACCAAAGGCGATCGACATGCTGTCGGTCCCGACATCCGGCATGTCCTCCGCTTCGGTCACCGGAAAGCCCATCAGCGAGGCCGGCTGGCCAAGACTTGCCGGCGGCTGCCAGAGGTAATTGCCGTCATCGTCCTTGAACTTGCGGATCGCCCCTTGCGTCTTCCGGTTCATCACGAAATTTGCGTTCTGGCGGTGCGCCGCCTTCAGCGCATAGATCGTCTCGATCAGCGTATCGGAAGGATCGGCCGCCTTGAAATCGCCGTCGACGCCGGTGGCGATATAGCCGATCATATCCCACTCCCAGGCACTGTCGGCCACGGTGGTGTAGCTCAGGAACCCCTTGGGCGTATTCACCGTGTTGCCGCCGACAAAGGCCGCACCTTCCTGCTCGGCAAAGGCGATGTCGATTTCCGAAGAGATCCAGCTTTCGACATCGACAGCCGCATCGTCGAGCAGCGAGGCGCTTGCCGCCGGCATGGCGTAGAGCTCCATCGTCGGGAAGGTCAGCTCGGAGATATCCGGCGTTGCCGTCTGGTCGCGGTCGGCAATCTCGCCGACCCAGCCGGCCGTGAAACCCGAGGCGATGAACGGCTTCTTCAGTACCGCGCCAGAAACCTGGCGCACCGTTGCCAGCCGGCGGATCGGCGAGACGGCAGAAAGCCTGCGGCCGATTTCCGTGTCGGTCTCATCCGGCACCAGATAACCGCCATCGCTTTCCGTGGTGGAAATCGCCTTGGCCTCAAGCGCACGCAATCCATGCTCGTCGCCACGGCGGATATAATTCTCGAACGCCGCCTTGTGTTCGCTCGCCGCAAGGCTTGTGCCGCGGCCAAGCGCCGGACGCGCCTTCTTCAGCTGGATTTCCTCAAGCTGGCGGGCCTGTGCATCCATGGCACGGTTGATGCGGTCGACCTTTTCGCGGGTCACCACATCCTCGCCCATCTTGCTCTCGATTTCGCCGAGCCGGCGGTCATTGGCATCCTTGAAGCTCTCGAAGCTCGACATGAACGCCTCGAACGCCTCCGAAATGCTCGCGGGCGCACTCTTGATCTCGGGCGCCGCTTTGATCTTCATATCTGTCACGATGAATTCCTCTCAGTGATTGAAAAGGTCAGGACGACATCAATCGGCGTGCACGGTTCAAAAGCCCGAGCAGCCGTTCGTCGTCGGTCTCGTCGCCGCCGGCCGCATCCCGCCCGCCGACCAGCGCGTCATAGCCGCCGGACAGAAGCCGGCGCGCCGCCTTTCGGCTCAGGCCGGCATCCCGCGTCAGCCATCGCTCGAATTCCCTGATGGTGGGAAATGCGTCACCGGCCTGCTTCACGCTGGCAATGCGTGCCGATGGCAGCATCGGAAAGGTGACGATTGAAATTTCCCAGAGATCCGCTTCCAGCACCCGGCGCACCCCGGTTTTCGCATCGGTCTTGGCGCGCACGGTCTGGAACCCGATGGAAAGTCCGTCGAGACCGCCGGATTTCATCAGCGCATGCACCTCGCGGGCCCGCGCCACATCGGCAGAGAGCACACCCTCGACATAAAGCCCGCGCCCGTCCTCGCGGATCTTGCGCCAGGCGCCGATCGGCTCGGACGGATCGTGCTGAAACAGCATCCGCACCCCTTCGGCCCCACGTTTTTGCAGCGAGCGCGAAAACGCGCCGCGCTCGATCATGTCCTTGCCGAGATCGATCTCGCCAAACAGGCTGGCATAGCCGGAAAACGAGCCGTCGCCGGCAAGGTCCGTCAGCGACAGATCGGCATATTTCAGTTCATCGGCCAGCATGGTTTTCCCGCCCATATCCGCTCCTGTTTCAGGATTTTTGTTGCTCATGCTCAGTACCCCACGGCCTCGCGCTTCTCTTCATCGGTGAGGAAAGCGGCCGCAGAGACGCGGGCCCACAGTGCATCGCGTTCGGCAGCAAGGGCCGGCACCTGATCGAGGTCGGGTTCAAGCTTCAGCCCCTCGCCGTAAACCGGCTCCAGCCAGGCCGTCAGCGAGGCGGCGGTGCGGGCAATCAGCGGCAGTACGGTCAGCCGGTAGAAGGCGCGGTTGGCCTCCTGATAGTTGGAATAGGTGTTGTCACCGGGAATGCCGAGCATCATCGGCGGCACGCCGATGGCAAGCGCGATATCACGGGCCGCCCCATTGCGCGCCTCGGTGAAATCCATATCGCGCGGCGTCAGCCCCATCGCCTTCCAGTCCAGCCCGCCCTCCAGAAGCAGCGGCCGCCCGGCCTTCACCGGGCCGCTATAGCCCTCTTCCAGCTCCTGCTTCAGCCGCTCATACTGTTCCTCGGTCAGGTTGCCGCCATCCTTCGGCTGATAGACCAGTGCGCCGGACGGGCGGGCCGAATTGTCGAGCAGCGCCTTGTTCCAGACCGATGCCGCATTGTGCAGGTCGAGCGCCCGCTGGGCGGCGGCCAGCGGTGAAAATCCCGTCTGGTCGTCGAGCGGATGAAACAGCCGCATATGAAGCAGGCTCAAGCCATCCCCTTCGGCGGCAAACCGGCTTACATGATTGCCGGTGCGATATTCATAAGCCTCCGGCCAGCCGTCACGCCCCTCGATGACGCGGATACGGTCGGGCCGCAGAAGATGCAATTCGCGCAAATCCTCGCCCAGAACGATCGGCTCGACATAGGCATTGCCCGAAAGCAGCAACGCCCCGAACAGGGCTTCGAGAAAATCCGCCCCGCACATGCGCCGGTTCGGCCGTTTCAAAAGCGAAAGCAGCGGGTGGTCGGCGACAAGCGTGCCGTTTTCGAACAATTGCCAGGGCATGTTGCCTGCCGCCTCGGCGATCAGCCTGACAGCCCGATGGGCGACCGGGTTTTTCATGAACCCCTCGCGGGCAAGGGCGGTGTAAGAGCGGCCGGACCAGCGCGCCTCACCGCTCAGCGCCAGCGCGGAAACCATTGTCGCCGCCTTTTTATCGGACACGCGGGCAGCGTCGGCCGGGCGCCTGCCCGGCAGATGAAAGGGCATTTTCATGCCTCACCCCTTTTTCCTTGGCTTGAAACAAAAAAGCCCCGGCGAACCGGGGCTTTGTCAGTCAAATTTCACTTGGAACTTCAGTCCCTGTAGCGCGAGTGCCGCACCGCAACCGAAGAGTCAAAATCGGCGGCAATCCGCATTTCGCGGAGTGGCCGAACCAGAGAGGTCGACTTCTCATAAAGCGGGTGGGCACGATAGGCGGCAAGCGCCGCCTCGTCCTCAAACTCGCCATAGACGATGAAATCGACTTTCTCGTCATAAAGATCGCTGCGCGCGTTGCGGCCGATCTCCAGCACTGTTGCATGCGGGTTTTCCGTCAGGATCGAAAGACCGGCCTCGACCGCATCCGCGTCACCGCCTTCCGGCACCGAAAAGAAAACGATATGTCTGATCATGCGAAAACCTCATGCAATGCCGAAACGGCCGATAGCGGCAACCGGCTAGCATGCGGCATTGTGCGGTGCAAGCGTCAATAGCTTTCAAACGCCGCGCACCCGCGGCACGCCGTCACCCTCCAGGAGCAGAGCCGTCAGTGCCCAGACCAGCGCATCCAGCCGGTCCGGCGAGCGTCCGGCGGAAAGACCATCCGGCCCGAAATCGCACATCTGGTCGACGAGCCGGGCAAAATGCCCTGCATGGCGCACCCTGCCCTGTTCATAAAGCGCCGCCACCGGTTCGGCGCGCAGAAACTTGCCGCGTTTGGCCCTGACCGTCGAAACCGGCAGGCGTTCGTCAACGCTTTTGAGCATTGCAGTCACCATATCGCCGCCCTGATTGATCTCCGCCACCACCCGGTCGGCATCGAACCGGCGAAACGCCTCGACCACGGCCAGCGCCCATTGCGCCGGCGTCCCGCCCTCAACGGAACAGTCCGCCAGCACCAATGCGCCACCATTTTCCATGGCTCCGGCAACCACGATGCCGCAGACGGATCGGCGGCCGGAGCCGGAAGGCGGGTCGACCGCAACGACAATCCGCCCCGTCGCCATTGCATTGCGCGAAACGGCCGCCTCAAGTTCCATGCGCCGCCACAGCCCGTCCTCGCGATCCTCGATCAGCTCGCCGTCCAGTTCCTGGCGGCCAAGCCGCGTGCCGCCATAGCGGCTTGCAAGCGCCTTGATGAACCCTGGCGCCAGATTGGCGCGGTTATCCGCCGTCGCAATCCGCGTCAGCGCCGTATCGTTCTCCGCCATCAGCTTTTTCAGTAGCGGCACGGCACGCGGCGTTGTCGTCACCATCTGGCGCGGCGTCGCGCCAAGCCGCAGCCCGAACTGCAACATATCCCAGCATTCCTGGCCGTAACGCCACTTCGCCAGCTCATCGCACCAGGCAAAATGAAACTGCGGCCCGCGCAGCGCCTCCGGGTCCTCGGAGGAAAACAGATAGGCCATGGCGCCATTCGGCCAAACCAGCCTGCGCCGCGTGATTTCGAAAACCGGTTTCATCCGCCGCGCCACCCGACAGATGCCGGACACGCCGTCAATCATCACCTCGCGGGCATCGCCCAGCGTTTCGGCCACCAGCGCCATGCGCAGATCGCTTTTCGGCCCTCCGGCAAGCGCCAGCCCATGCACCCATTCCGCCCCGGCGCGGGTCTTGCCGGAACCGCGCCCGCCCATCAAAAGCCACGTCCGCCAGTGCCCTTCCGGCGGCAATTGTTCCGGCCGCGCCAGAAACGACCAGTCGCGCGCCAGTTCGCGGACAAAGGCATAAGGATCATGCGCTGCCCGGTCCGGCCTGCTCGGCGATCCGCTTTTGCGCCAGTTCCTCGGCCCGCTTTTCGATGAGGTCGAGGAAGTGGGCTTTGGCATCGTCATAATCCCTGAGGTTGAGATCGCGCTCTTCCGCATTGCGGCGGTTTTCGGCAAGCCGGCGCTGCAATTCGTCGGCCTTTTCCAGCGTGCGGATGATCAGCGCCACCGCGTCGGCCGCGGCCTTCACCTCGCCGCGCACATCCGTCGCATCACCGTCGTCGGCGCGGCTCTTCTTCACCGCCGCCATCCGCAGCTTGCGGAAAAAGGCGAACTGCGCCCGCATCTCGGCCGTCAGATCGTTCAACAAAAGCCTGAGCGCGTCATCGGCATCGCCACTGCGCGCCTTCGGCTCGATCACATGATAGGCCGCATCCACGCGCCGCCCGGCGAGATCGCCGTCATAGCGCGGGCTGCGTGGCCACAGCCCGAACAGCGAAATATCGCATGTCTCATGGTCAACCACGAAACCTCCTTCCGGCGCTCCGGCAGCCGTTCGGCAACAAAAAAGCCCGGTTGGAAAACCGGGCTGAAAAATCGGATGATGAGCCTGAAACCGGGTTTGGTGTCGTCTCCGACCCTCACAGATTTCCGACTGTAGACAAAACCTATCAGACGACCGTAACGCCGTCAAGGATTATTTTCCTATTATGAGATTTTTTTCTTATTTTGCCGAGAACTGGTCAAAGGCTTCCATCGCGTGCGCGGAATACATCAGCGACGGTCCGCCGCCCATATAGACCGCAACCCCCAGCACTTCCTCATATTCCGCCCGGGTCACGCCAAGCTTGACCAGCGCCTTGGCATGAAAGGCGATGCAGGGCTCGCAGCGCAGCGCCACCGCCATGCCAAGTGCGATATATTCCTTGGTCTTGGCATCAAGCGCATTCGCCTTGCAGGCAGCGCCCGCCATTGCCGAAAACCCGCTCATCGTTTCGGTTATGTCCTTGCGAAGCACGGCGGTCTGCTTCGAAACATCGACGGTCATCTGAATGTAGTCGGTAGCCATGGGAGGATTCCTTTATATTCATACTTACGAGGATGAATACATAAAACCCGTCCGTAGCCCTGCCTTGCGCTGGATCAAGCGCGCAGGGACAAACCGGAATTGGAGCTGATCAGCCGGTTTTCTCGCCCGTCAGCACCGGCCATTCGATGATGTAGTCCTCATAATCCTCCACCGGCACCTCCATCTCGCTGACCGTCCGGTCGCGCGCGGAAATGCCCGCCTGATGCACGGTTTCGCGATCGCCGGAAACGAGATAGTGCCACCAGTAAAGGTCATGGCCTTCATGCACGAGCCGATAGGCGCAGGTCGGCGGCAGCCAGGGGATTTCCTCAACGCCCGCAAGGTCGAGCTGAATACATTCCGGCACCGTTTTCCAGCGCTCCGGATAGTCCGAACACTGGCAGCTGTGGCCGTCGAGCAGGCGACAGGCAACGGAGGTATAGGCTATCTCGCCGGTTTCCCAGTCCTCCAGCTTGTTGAGACAGCACAGCCCGCAACCGTCGCACAGGCTCTCCCATTCGCGGTTGTTCATCTGATCGAGCCGCTTTGTCCGCCAGAACGGTTGCTGTTCCTGTGCCTTGTCGATCATATCCGGATCACCTTCATGTTGAAGGCCGCTATATGCGACGGCCTGTCCCGCGGTTCAACCCGCCATCGGCGCATATGCCGAAGGTAAGCCGGCGCTGCCTTCGACCAAGGTCTTATCACTTTCGCTCAATTGCGACAATTTGACCGCTTGTTACTGTCTTCCATGCGCTTTGGAGGAAAGCGCCGCTGCACCCTGAGGAGCGTGCAGTCATCTCTGACGACTTGGGAGGAGTCCGATGTCAAAATTTATCATCAACCGACGCAGCCTGCTGCGCGCGGGTGCGGCTGCCGGTGTGACGCTGGCCGCACCGATGCATTTCATGCGCGGAGCCTATGCGCAGGATATGTCGTGCAACATGCCGACCGGCAGCACCGTCACCCTCGGGTTCAACGTGCCGCAGACCGGACCTTACGCCGATGAGGGGGCGGATGAAATGAAGGCGCTGCAGCTTGCCGCCAAGCATCTGAACGGAGAAGGCGACGGCGGCATGCTGGCCACCTTCTCCTCCAAGGCGCTGAAGGGCAACGGCATTCTCGGCAAGAAGGTCAACTACGTCACCGGCGACACACAGACCAAATCCGATGCCGCCCGTGACAGCGCCAAGCGCATGATCGAGAAGGAAGGCGCGGTGATGATCACCGGCGGTTCATCCTCGGGCGTGGCTGTCGCCGTCCAGAGCCTTTGCCAGGACATGGGCGTGATCTTCATGGCCGGCCTCACCCACTCCAACGACACCACCGGCAAGGACAAGCGCCGCTACGGTTTCCGCCACTTCTTCAACGCCTATCAGTCGGGTGAGGCGCTCGCGCCCGTACTCCAGCAGGAATACGGTTCCGACCGCCGCGCCTATCACCTGACGGCCGACTACACCTGGGGCTGGACCCAGGAGGAATCGATCAAGAACGCAACGGAAGGTCTCGGCTGGGAAACTGTCCAGACCGTCAAGACGCCGGTCGGCGCCGGCGATTTCTCGCAGTACATCACCCCGGTGCTGAATTCCGGCGCAGATGTGCTGATCCTCAACCATTACGGCGGCGACATGGTCAATTCCCTGACCCAGGCCGTACAGTTCGGTCTGAAGGACAAGCAGGTCAACGGCAAGAATTTCGAGATCGTCGTGCCGCTGTTCTCCCGCCTGATGGCGCAGGGCGCAGGCGCGGCCGCTGAAAACATTCTCGGCTCGGCCAACTGGAACTGGTCGCTCGATGATGACGGCAGCCAGGCTTTCGTCAAATCCTTCGGCGCGGAATACGGCTTCCCGCCGTCCCAGGCCGCCCACACCTGCTATGTCCAGGCCCTGCTTTATGCCGATGCGGTGGAACGCGCCGGCACCTTCTTCGCACCGGAAGTCATCAAGGCGCTGGAAGGTTTCGAGTTCGACGGTATGGGCAACGGCCCGACCCTTTACCGCGCCGCCGATCACCAGTGCATGAAGGATGTGCTGGTGGTGCGCGGCAATCCCGATCCGCAGAGCGAGTTCGACCTTCTGGAAGTCGTCAAGGTCGTGCCGCGTGCCGATGTCGACTACGACCCGTCGATCTTCGGCGGCGAGCTCGGCCCGGATACGGCAAAGACCTGCTGATCTGAAACGATCGCTTGCATTTTCGGCCGGGCGTAACAACAGCGCCCGGCCCTTCCGGCAACAGTGGAAACGCGGTCAATGGACGCCATCATCATTCAGTTTCTGAACGGCCTCGACAAGGGCGCAGCCTATTCGCTGATCGCCCTTGGCCTGACGCTGGTCTTCGGCACCCTCGGCGTGGTCAATTTCGCCCATGGCGCGCTGTTCATGCTCGGTGCGTTTTGCGCCGTCACCTTCAATGCCCTTCTGACATGGCCGGTCCAGCCGCCCAAGGCGGAAGGCGCGCTGTTTGCGCCGCGCCCCGTGCCCTACATGGAATACGCCTTCGGTGATTTCGGCGCCGCCATGATCAACTGGTCGGTTCCGCTCTCGATCCTGCTGGCAATTCCGGTCATGCTTTTGATCGGGCTTGTCATGGAACGCGGGCTGATCCGCTTTTTCTACAAACGCCCCCATGCCGACCAGATTCTGGTGACCTTCGGTCTCGCCATCGTGCTGCAGGAGATCATCAAGAAGATCTACGGCGCCAATCCCGTGCCGCAGGCCGCCCCCGACGCCTTTGCCGGCACCGCCAATATCGCCGCATGGTTCGGCATGGCCGATGCCTTTATCGTCTATCCCTGGTGGCGGCTGATCTACTTCCTGTTTGCAGCACTGGTCATCGGCGCGGTCTTCGCCTTCCTGCAATTCACCACCTACGGCATGGTGGTGCGCGCCGGCATGCGCGACCGCGAAACCGTCGGCCTTCTCGGCATCGACATCGAGAAACGCTTCACCGTGGTCTTCGGCATCGCCGCCGTGGTCGCAGGGCTTGCGGGCGTGATGTACACGCCGATCCTGCCGCCGAATTATCATCTCGGCATGGACTTTCTGGTGCTGAGCTTCGTCGTCGTCGTTGTCGGCGGCATGGGCTCGCTGCCCGGCGCCATCGTTGCCGGCTTCACGCTTGGCATCCTGCAATCCTTCGCCTCGATGAACGAGGTGAAATCCATCATCCCCGGTATCGACCAGGTGATCATCTACCTCGTTGCCGTCATCATTCTCTTGACCATGCCGCGCGGGCTCATGGGCCGCCGTGGCGTGATGGAGGACTAACCGAATGTTTGCCAATCTTTCGCGCAACGACTGGCTGCTGTTCATCGTGTTTTCGGTGATCGTGCTTCTGGCGCCGATCCTGTTCATGCCGCTGGGGGCCGCCTATCCCGCATTGCTGCAGAAATTCGCGATCTTCGGGATTTTCGCCATCGGCTTCAACATCCTGTTCGGGCTGACGGGCTATCTTTCCTTCGGTCACGCCGCCTTTTTGGGCGTCGGCTCCTATGCCGCCGTCTGGTCGTTCAAGCTTTTCACCATGAACGCCATACCGGCGATCATCTTCGCCATGATCTGTTCGGGCCTGTTCGCAGCCCTTATCGGCTATGTCAGCCTGCGCCGCTCCGGCATCTATTTCTCGATCCTCACGCTCGCCTTCGCGCAGATGAGCTACAATCTCGCCTATTCGGTGCTGACCCCGATCACCAACGGCGAAACCGGCCTGCAATTGTCGCAAAACGACCCGCGCATCATCGACCATATGTTTCTGACGCCGGGCGAAGGCCTGCCCTCGCCCGATTTCTTCGGAATTGAGCTTCAGGGCTATGCCGGGTTTTACTTCTGCGCCATCGCCCTTCTGGTCTGCTTCTTCATCACGCTCAGGATCTTCCGCTCGCCTTTCGGCATGATGCTGAAGGCGGTGAAGTCCAACCAGAACCGGATGATGTATACCGGCTTCAACACCCGCCCCTATCTGCGCTCCGCCTTCATCATCTCCGGCATGTTCGCAGGTCTTGCCGGCGCGCTGATGGCCGTCACCGATCCGCTGGCCGGTGCTGAACGCATGCAGTGGACGGCCTCGGGCGAAGTGGTGCTGATGACCATTCTCGGCGGTGTCGGTACGCTGCTCGGCCCGGTCATCGGCGCCGTTGTAATCAAGTATTTCGAAAACATCTTTTCCTCGTTCAACGATGCCGCGCTGCACGGCGCGCTTTCGGCCCTGCCCGATGTGATCGAGACGCCGCTTGTCGGGCTGTTGTCGCTGTTCGTCGGCGATGGCTGGCACCTGACGCTTGGCCTGATCTTCATGGCGATCGTCATCTTCCTGCCCGGCGGCATCATGGAAGGCGCCAAACGCCTGCGTGTCCGCTTCTTCGGCGGTGGCGGCGGCCGCAAGGCGCAGTCGGCCGCCAAAATCCAGCCCGCGGAGTAGAACCATGGCAGACAACAATATCGTTTTGCACGTTGCCGATGTTCACAAGAGCTTCGGAGGCCTGCGCGCCCTCTCCGACGTTGACCTCGAGGTCGAAAGCGGCAAGGTCCACGCCATTATCGGGCCGAACGGCGCGGGCAAGTCGACCCTGCTCAATGTCTGCATCGGCCGTATCAAGCCAAGCCACGGCCATGTGATCTTCGACGGACAGACGCTCGACCGGCACGAACCGCACGAAATCAACCAGATGGGTGTATCGCGCGTGTTCCAGACCCCGGAAATCTTCCCGGACCTGACGTTAATCGAAAACGTCATGATCCCGGCTTTTGCCCGGCGCGACGGCGCCTTCCGGCTGAATGCCGTCAGGGCGCTTTCCGGCGAGAAGGAAATCCGCGACGAGGCGGAATTCATGCTCGAGGATATCGGCCTTTCCGCCCGCCGCCATCATGAGGCGGGATCGCTGTCGCGCGGCGACAAGCGGCGGCTGGAACTGGCCATGTGCCTGATCCAGAAACCGAAACTGCTGCTGCTCGACGAACCGACCGCCGGCATGGCGCGCCACGACACCAACATGACCATCGAACTGTTGCAGCGCATCAAGGCCCGCGGCATGACCAAGGTGATCATCGAACATGACATGCATGTCGTGTTTTCGCTTGCCGACAAGATCTCGGTTCTTGCCCAGGGCCGCATCATCGCCGAAGGTTCTCCCGACGAGGTCCGTGGCAATCCGAAGGTCCGGGAAGCCTATCTCGGGGAGGCTCACGAATGAACATGGCCATGGAAAAACGCAATTTCGCCGGGGAGCAGGTCAACGTGTCGGAAACAGTCAATGATGCCTTTCTGTCGGTGCGCGACATTCATGCCTGGTATGGCGAAAGCTATATCGTGCAGGGCATATCCTTCGACATCAGGAAGGGCGAGGTGCTTTCGCTTCTCGGTCGCAATGGCGCCGGCAAGACCACCACGCTTCGAACACTCGCCCGCCTCGACAGCCCGACCCTCAGCCAGGGCGAAATCTGGCTTGACGGCGAGCCGCTGCACAACAAGCGCGCCTTTCAGGCCGCACGTGCCGGTGTTCAGCTTGTGCCGGAAGACCGGCGGATCATCGGCGGGCTTTCGGTGGAGGAAAACCTCACTCTGGCCCAGGTCGCCGGCGACAAGGGCTGGTCGGTCGAGGAAATCTATGACCGCTTTCCCCGCCTTGCCGAACGCCGCAATCAGGAAGCCGTCACCCTTTCCGGCGGTGAACAGCAGATGCTAGCTGTCGCCCGCGCGCTGGCACGCAAGATCAAGATCCTGTTTCTGGACGAACCCTATGAAGGGCTCGCCCCGGTGATCGTTCAGGAAATCGAGAAGATCGTCGGCCAGATCCGCGATCTCGGCATCACCACCATCATCGTCGAACAGAACGCCGTTGCTGCCCTCCGACTGTCCGACCGCGCGGTGATCATGGATACCGGCGAAGTGGTCTTTTCCGGCAGCGCTCAGGATGTGCTCGACAATGCCGAACTGCGCGAGGAATATCTGGCGATCTGACCCCGACCGACCGGCGGCGAGAATCGCGTGCCGCCGGTCAATGCCGACAATCACCTATGGTTAACATCTTTCTAACGTTTTCCCCCTAACCTCTTGTCAGATTGAAGACATCTATGCGTCGGGCGGGAAAACGACTGCCGTTTTTTCGACATCCCGGTGTGGCAGAGAAGAATGACATCATCCGGCGGATAAGCTGCCGATGGTCTCGTCGGGGAGTACGGCCTTGGTCGATCGTTACCGGGAACTTGAAGGGCTGAAGAATACGCGTAAGCTCGATGTCGTGCTGATGGCAACGGTCTCGAGCTTCGGAGCGCTTGAAAAACCAAGTGCTGCCGAACGCCGCCGCTTTGTCGAACTGTTCCCCCCGGTCTATGAGGCATCGACGCCCGAAGCCCGGCGCCAGGCCGTTGCCGCCCTTTCCGGCCATCCCGATGTCCCGCAGGAGATCTGCCACTATATCGGCAGGCAGGAAATCGCCATATCGGCGCCTTTCCTCGCCCGCTCGCCGGCAATTTCCGACGAAACCCTGACAGTGCTGATCGAAACCATGAGCGAGGAGCACATCCGCGCCATCATCCACCGCGCCGACCTGTCACAAAAGGTCATTCAGGCGCTGATCGGCTGCCATCGCCCGCAGGATGACGAAGTCCCGGAAGGCAATTTCGATGTCCGCACCGGTTCGCGCGACGAAAGCGAGGTTTTGCGCCAGACGCTGAAGGCAATGGCGGCAAAAGCGGGCAGCGCGGCCGAAGACAGGCTTGGCCTTTCGACACTTTCGGAACTGCAGACCGCACTGCTGGTCCGCTTTGCCCGGTGCGGAGAAGGCACGCTGTTTCTCGAAACCTTCGCCCGCGCCCTTGGCGGCGACCGCGTGCTTGCCGCCGAAGTCCTGGCCGAGGCGAGCGGCCGGCGTCTCGGTGTCGCGCTCATCGCGCTCGGCATGACGAAGGATGACACGACCTACGTGCTCCCGCGCATCGCGCCCGACCTTGCCGGCGACAAACAGAATAATGAAGATGCGGCGGAAAAACTCGTCGACGGCCTGCAGCCGACCGCCTGTATCGAGGAATTGCTGGCATGGCAGAACAGGCGCGCCGAAGAGGAAAAAGCAGCCAGCGAAAACGCCCCGCGGCGTCAGACCCGCCGCTCTGCCTGACATTCAGCAAGGCTCATCGTCCTCACCGGCAACGGCGAACAGCCCCTCCACCGTTTCGGTCTCCAGCACCACGACCCAGAGATCGCTGTCAAACCGGACTTCCTTTTCCAGCTTGCCTTCCACCTCTTCAGGCGCGGCCCGATCCAGCCGTTTTTCGAAAAGCCGGTCTTCGTCGCTTTCTGCGGTAAAAAACTGCGGCGCAGGCATGAACAGGCATTCGCGGCCATCCCGCATCACCTGCCGGATCGCGATCGCGCCGGCATCGGCCGCGCCCTTGCGCTCCACAACGGCAAAATCGCCGCTGGAAAACACCCGGCGCACCAGTGCCGATACAAAGATATCCGATTTAAGGCGCATGGCCCGGTATCCTGTTCAAGGGGAAGTCGGTCAACCAGCAGTCAGAGCGCGCCGATTTCCGCAAGCTTGTCACGCACGGCCACGCTCGGTTCGCCGGTTTCCGGTAGACGATAGTGCTTCTGGAACTGCAGGATTGCTGCACGGGTGTTGACACCGGCCACGCCGTCAACCGTGACGTCGTCATAGGCGATATTCACCAGACCACGCTGGATTTCCACCACCATCGGATCGGCCACAGACGCCGAGGCCGAAATGCTGCCCGTCGTATTGTCAGATTGCGCACCGGCCGCCACCTCCGCCCGCCGCGTCGGCACCGGCGGCAAGCTGGCATCGCTGCTTTTCAGGAGGGCCAGCAGGCCTTCATCGGCAACACCGGTCTCGGCAATCCCCTGATCGGTCTGAAAGGCACGCACAGCCGCTTCCGTCAGCGGCCCCGTGACACCGTCGGGCTTGCCCTCGTAATAGCCGGCCGCGGCAAGACGTTCCTGAACCTGACGGATAATGGCATGATCATCGACGGCAACCGTCTCGCGCGGCTTGGGTGCGGCCACCGAAGGTGCCGGTTTGGGAGGCGCTTGCTCGACCGATTGCAGGATCGCCATCAGATCGTCACCGCCTTCGGAACGGTCAAGTGCGGCAACCTCGACCGCGCGGTCGTCATCGCCGTTTTCCAGCTCGATCCGGAAGGTTTCGAAATTTTCTTCACGCGCCATCCGTCGTCCGGGAACGGCATAGGGGTCGGTCGGTTGCCGGGTTTTCATCAGCGGTTCGGGATGCGGCCCCGGCTGGTACCAGAGCGCATTGGCGGAAACGAAGCTCAGAACGACGCCAAAGGCCAGCGGTCCGCCGACCCAGGACGGGTGGCGGGCGACAAATCCCCCGATTGCAACACAACCACGCCTCAGGATGGACGGCGTCTTCTTGCCGCGTCTGCTCTGCTTTTTCCTTGCCTTTGCCATTCATCTTCACTCTTCATATCGCGTCCTGGCGTCAGCCGCGGCCAACGTCGCCCCCTGTCGGATCGGCGCCAAGTTAGCCGGTTCGGCTTAACGAAGGGTAATGGAAGGCAAGGCCTGCGACCAGACAACAAAAACGGATCGGCACGGCAAAAACATGCAACATAGTTAATGCTTTGTCACAGCATGCAACCTTTCCGTTCTATAAAACCCTCCATAACATCTTGTATTTCATCATCTTTCCTTCAAACCAGAACAGAAACACAAGCCCGTTCATTGTACGACTGCAGTTATGGCCGGACCTTTTAGCGGCTCATTTACCCTCCTATAATAGAGTGTGAACGCGTGGCCGCCCGGACATGCACTACCGAAACCGACAGACGGGCAAAGAAACAATGAGATTTCTGCTGAAATCGGCATTCATGATTTTTCTGCTGCTGCTGATCGTGCCGTTCTTCGCGCCCGTTCTGCTGGGCAGCAATTCAGGACGCCATCAGTCTACCCTGCCGAGTAGCAGCGATATCGGCGGGGCCGTGTCTGCCGCCCGCGGCACGATCGATTACATGAGTGGCATGTGCGATGAGCGGCCGGACGTCTGCGATGATGGCGCAGGTCTCCTCGGCTTCCTCGGCAACAGGGCCCGCCAGGGGGCGGAAATCGTCTATCTCTATCTCGATGCGCATTTTTCCGACACGGCAGAGGAAAAGCCCGAAGCCCCCGCCCCGGCCGCCAGCAAAACCGCCCGGCCCGCCGATGTCGCACCAGCCGGCACCACAGTCTCCGGCCGCATGGCAGAAAAGCCTTCCGCGCAGACGGACCTTATCCGCACAGGCGCGATCGCCCCAGAAGACCGGCCGCCGTCAGTCGCTAGCGAACCGCTGCGGATTTCCGGCCTGCCGGAAAACGTGCCGCTGCCCACGCCGCGCCCGCGCTGACAACATCTTCCCCGGGCAAACACCGGCGCTGCCGTTTCAATCAGGACCGCATCGGACTATATGAAGCGCAGCGACAGAAAAGAGGCGCCTCATGAATGAGAAACTCGACCAGATCATCGACGATTTTTCCTTTCTGGAAGACTGGGAAGACCGCTATCGATACGTGATCGAACTCGGCAAGGAACTGCCGGACCTGCCCGATGCTGAAAAGAACGAGGCAAACCGCGTGCATGGATGCGCCAGCCAGGTCTGGCTCGTCAGCGAGAAGGAAGCGGGAGACGATCCGGTGATGCGGTTTCGCGGCGATTCGGACGCCTTCATCGTCCGCGGCCTCGTCTCGATCGTTCTGACCGTTTACTCCGGCCGGAAAGCCTCGGAGATTGCCGCCACGGATGCCATCGAAACCTTCCGCCGCATCGGCCTTGTCGACCACCTCTCCGCCCAGCGCACCAACGGTCTCAATGCCATGGTGACGAAAATCCGGCAGACAGCCGCCGGAGCACTGGCGGCCTGAGGCTTACTCATCGGCAAACATGGCCGAAATATCGGGACGATACCCCTCCTCGCCCCAGTGGTGGGACACCCGGCGATGGCGCGGTGCATAGTGGCGCGCGAGCGCCATCAGGGCGGTGCGCACCATCAGCTTTGCCGAACGCACCGGCCATTGCCGCTCCCGCTCCATCTGCTCCAGCCCTTTCTCGAAACACACGAAATCGAGAATAACATCGGCCAATTCGGGGCCGACAGCCTTCAGCGCTCCGGCGACATGGCGCCGCGCATCCATTGCACTGTCGGAAAATACCGCACCGTCCTGCCGCAACCCGGGGCCCCGGCTTTCAAGGCGCGGCTGCAGCGAGGCCGTTATCCTTGGCTGCATCTGCGCCCGCATGAAATCAGACAGCAAGCGCTCCCCGGCGTCATGCGCAGCAGGCGGCAGAAAGGGAGAACCATCGCGCGCCTTCAGGCGGGCCAGGGTCTCAAGCGGGGTCTTCTCACCTGTGCGCAATATTTTTGCAGCTCCTCGTCCTCTATCCCTCTCAGCCATTTTCCCGCACCTCGACCATGACAACGGAATAGGCGAGCCGCTCGACCGACGCCACGAATTCATCGAATTCCCGATTGTCGCGCCGATCCTCGATCACACGGCAGGAATAGGCAACGGTCGTGCGGTCACGCCCGAATGCCGCGCCGATCTCGCTCAACGACAGCTGCAGCGAGACGTGGCAGACATACATTGCGATTTGCCGGAAATGGGAGACCGAGCGACGGCGCTCGGCTCTCAGCGTTACCCGATCTCCGGCAACCTGCGCCATTTCCCTGGTGATCAGCAGGACAATACGGCATGCCTTGCGAATGTCGGCCATCTGACCGGCGCGTTCCAGAGACCATGTGGTGGCGCGCGGGGCCTGATGGACGAAGGACTGATGAAAATGCGCTGTCCCTGTGGGCGCTGCTTTATGCTCGTTCATGTCATCTCCCGGCTTGAATAGGATTTTATTCTCACACTTAGCGAGATAGTGGGGACAGAAAGCGGCACCTCTAGATAGCCTATGGTTGTTTTTATTGATTTATCCCGAATTATTTTAGGATTATTTTCCTACTTCTTTCAACCACGTCCATTTACGTGTAAATTTGTAAATACACACTTAATAGGAGTATTAAATCACATGAACGTTTGACGCGCGCCAGCGCTGACAACGACGCGGCGACAGTTTGGCAAGGTTGCCTGACAGCGCTTTCAACAAAAAAAATGCCAGTCCGCTTTCGCGGCTGGCATTATGCAAGGAGTGGTGGGAGAGGCTCAGCCCTTGCGGCGCTGACCGAGTCCCATTTCCTTGGCGAGGCGCGAACGGGCTTCAGCATAGGAAGGCGCCACCATAGGATAGTCGACAGGCAGATCCCATTTTTCGCGGTAGGCATCGGGCGTCAGCTCGTGATGGGTCATCAGATGACGCTTCAGCGATTTGAAGTTACCGCCGCATTCCAGGCAGACCAGATGGTCGCCGCTGATCGATTTGCGAACCGAGACAGCCGGTTTCTGTTTTTCCGCAGCCTGAACATTCGCCTGCGGACGCGCCGTATTGTTCAATGCGGCATGCACTTCCTGAATCAGGCTCGGCAAATCCGTGGGCTGAACAACATGGTTGCTGACATAGGCCGCAACAATATCGGCGGTCAGCTCAACAAGATTCTGGGTCTCTTGGTCGACCACAGCTTCTGTCATCATTCACTCCTATTCTCTTCTTTTTTGTCTTTCGTATGAGCGCCTGCCACAAACCGATGCCGAATTCCACGTAAACTGCCCCGACCGGAACAAAGACCGGACCCGAAAGCACAGAAACGGAACTGGATGCACGTTTGGCCAGTGGGAAACGATCAAACAGACAAGAAAGATCGAAACCCGCATCAACGCAGAGACAGATATTATTTTCTATTCGGGCAAGAGCTTGTCGCCCATGCTCCCGGAAGCAAATACCATTCTAAACAAAAATGTAAAGTTACAATCAGATAAATTGTATCTTTTTGTTTCAAAAAAAAGGTGAGAGCGATGAACTATCGCATCCCACCCTGCCTTATACTTCAACTTCTTTTCGGACAAGTTAGGAAAACTATCCCTCTTCGTAACTCTGAAGTTCATCCTGCACGGTTTTCTCGTGGAGAGGGTAACCGACCTGATGCGAGGCCCGCGCCAGAAGATGTGCCGAAATCGGCGCCGTCAGCACGAAAAATGCGATACCCGCAAACGCCCGCACAAAGGTCGCGACATCGCCGGAGTGCACGCCGATGGCCAGAAAAATCAAGCCAGCCCCCACCGTGCCCGTCTTCGAGGCAGCATGCATGCGCGTGTAAAGATCGGGCAAGCGCACGATCCCGATAGCCGCGGTCAACGCGAAGATGGAACCGCCGAGCATCAGCACGGAAACGAAAACGGCAATAACATAATCCATCGCGGACTACTCCTTCTTCGCGGCGTCGGCAGAGACCACCGGCACGTCTTCACCAGCGCTTCCCGAGTCATAAGCCATCGGATGCGGCCGGACCTGAAATCCGGTTTCCGTCTCGTCGCGCATGGCACTGGAACGGATGAAACGGGCGAAGGCCACGGTTGCCAGAAAGCCGACAAGACCGAGTGCAATGGCAATATCGACATAAAGCGTGAACCCGGTGCGGATCGCGATCATCACGATAAAGCCCATGGCAACGGCCACCAGCATGTCGAGCGCCAGAACCCGGTCCGGCAGTGTCGGTCCCCTGACCACCCGGAAGGCGGTGAGAACAAGCGCCAGCGACAGGATCGCAATCGCGATGTCGGCGGCAGTTCCTACGATCATATCAGGCGTCATCAGGCAAAGGCCTCCCTGATCTTTCTCTCGAATCCGTTGGCAATGTCGCGGCGAATACCGTCGGGATCGGAACAGTCGATGGCATGGATAAAGAGATATTTCTTGTCGTCGGAGACATCCACAGTCAGCGTACCGGGGGTCAGGGTGATCATATTGGCCAGCAGAACGATTTCAAAATCCCTTTCAAGTGACAGTTCGAAGCGGAAGATACCCGGCTTCAACTCCATACGCGGCGAGCAGACCAGTTTGGCGACCGACCAGGCCGACGCCATAAGATCGTAAAGAAAGGCCAGTATCAGCGCCGTGATGCGCCGGGCTCTGGAAAAATACCCGGCCCCGCCAACCTGATGGCGAACCAGCGCCAACGATATCGCACCGATCACGAATCCGAACACCAGATTGTGCAGCGATGCACTGCCGGTAACCGCGACCCAGACGATCGCAAGAACAAGGTTCAGGAGCAGCATTGTCATCTAGTACCCTCCCCCGGGAAAGACCGACATGAAATAGGCGTCAGGCGAGATAATGCCGTTAACGGCCTGTGTGGCAATCGCCAGAAGCGGCTCGGGATAGACACCGAAGACCACCACCAGCGCCATCAGCGCAATCACCGGCAGGCTCTGTGTCAGCGGCAGGGCCACCTTGGCGGCAGGCGGTTCTGTTGCCGGACGCCAATAGACCAGAAGGAAAATGCGTCCCAGCGCAATCGTGGTGCAAAACCCGGCAAACAGAATGGCGGCCGCCAGCCACCACTGGCCGGCATCAAGCGTTGCCCGCACCAGGATCGCCTTCGGCCAGAAACCGGAAAACGGCGGAAGCCCGGCAGCGGCGAAGAAGGCCGCAAGGCTCAGACCCGCAAAAGCCGGATTGCTGCGGTAAAGCCCGCCGATTTCAACCAGCGAGAAACCGCCGGCCAGTTTCCCGGCAAGGCCGACGACAAAATAGAGCGCCGTCATCAGGATCATCGAATGAAGCGCATAGACCAGCGCCCCCTCCAGACCGGAGACCCCGCCCACGGCAACACCGGCAAACACATTGCCGATGCCGACGATTACGATGTAACCGACAGTGCGGCGGATATCATGCTGGGCAATGGCACCGAGCCCGGCCAGCACCATGGTGAGGAAGGCGCTGATGCCGACGAGTGCGCCCAGATTGGCAAGATCGGCCGGCAGGATCATCACCATGACCCTGAGCAGCGCATAGACGCCAACCTTGGTCAAAAGCCCACCGAACAGGCCGGAAACCACGGTTCTAGGCGTATGATAGGACGCCGGAAGCCAGAAATTGACCGGAAACGCTGCCGCTTTCATCCCGAAGGCGAGCACGAACAGCGCGCCGATGGTGGCCGTCGGCAGTGCGGGCGCGGCACGCGCCTTCAGCGCGATATCGGCCATGTTGAGCGTGCCGAACACGCCGTAGAGATAGGCAACGGCAATCAGAAACAGCGTCGTGCCGATCAGGTTCAGCACCGCATATTTCATCGCGCCGTCAAGCTGCTCATGGGTGGAGCCAAGAATGAGCAGGCCGAAGGAGGAAATCAGCAGCACCTCGAACCAGACATAGAGGTTGAAGATGTCGCCGGTCAGAAACGCGCCGGAAACACCGGCCATCAACAGCATCAAAAACGGATAGAAACCATATCGCCGCCCGCTGTTGCGAATGTCGCCGACCGCGAAGATCGCACCGGCAAGGCCCGCGATCGCGGCGGCAAGTGCAAACAGCCCGCCCAGCAGGTCGGCCGAAAAGGCAATGCCGAAGGGCGGCAGCCAGCGGCCGGCCACCATGGTGATCGGACCATCGGTTGAAACGGCATAAACCAGCAGGCTGTCGATCACGACGAGCAGGGCAAGGGCGGGAATGGCAATCACCGGATGCCAGACGGTGTGCTTGCGGATCAGCATCAGCACCGCACCAACCGTGATGCAGAGCGCAACCGGCAGGATGGGCAGCCAATCCGTCAGCGTTGACGGTTCCATTGTCAGCGCAAGCGACAGATCGATATTGTGGGCGGAGGACGAAGCGGCCATGGGAGGAGTCTTTTTATCCTTGTTCAGTAGCCAAGCGGCGGCATGGGCTGATCCTTGGGCTCCGCGGCCCGCATATCGTCGGTATCATCGGTGTCGAGATCCTGATACGCGCGGTAGGTCAAAACCAGAAGGAAGGCGAAGAACGAAAACGAAATCACGATCGCCGTCAGGATCAGCGCCTGCGGCAATGGGTTGGCCGTGCCGGCGGGCAGCGTTTCCAGGGTCTCGGGGATGATCGGCGGCACGAAGCCGGTAATCCGGCCTGCGGTGAAGATCAGAAGATTGACGGCGTTGCCGAGAATGGCGATGCCAAGCATGATGCGCACGCTGTGGCGCGACAGCATCAGGTAGATCGCCGCGGTAAAGAACAGGCCGACAAGGCAGGACAGCACGAATTCCATCAGACATGGTCCTTTTCTTCAAGCGCCAGAAAGATGGAGGAGATCGAGCCGAAGACGACCAGATAAACCCCGATATCAAAGGTCGTGACGGTGGAGATCGGCACCTCGACGCCGAAGATCACCGGATAGATCCAGTGCGCTGTCATGAACGGCACATGGGCAAAGATCGAGATGAAACCGGAAAGCGACGACAGCAGCAGGCCCGCACCGGCAATCGACATCGGATGGAAGAAGATCGCGCGGCGCACCGCCGAAACCCCCGAGGCAATCCCGAAGATCGCAATCGCCGAGGCCGCGATCAGCCCGCCGATGAACCCACCGCCGGGCGCGTTATGTCCACGCAACAGCACGAAGATCGAAAACAGCATCATCAGGGCCGAGAGAAACGGCGCAGCCGTCCGGAAGATCAGCGTGTTCATTGTGCCTGCTCCTCTTTTGCCGCGGGCGTTGCCTTCGGTTTTGCCGCACGCAGGCGGATCAGCGCCAGAATGGCCAGACCCGTGATCATGACCACGGCGATTTCTCCCAGCGTATCCGTTCCGCGGAAGTCGACAATGATGACATTGACGACGTTGTGCCCGTGGGCAATGGCTTTCGAATAGGTGTTGAAGAAGACCGTCAGCGCGTCATCGAACGGCACCTGGGTGGCGCGCATCAACAGCAGCGCGAAACCGAGGCCGCACAGAACGGCAATGGAACCGTCGAAAAGCTTCTGGCCAATCGCACGATGGTCGGACGGCACAAGGTTCAGCCGCGTCATGACCAGGGTGAGGATGACGACGGAAAGCGTTTCGACCATGAACTGGGTAAACGACAGATCCGGCGCTCCGAGCAGCAGGAACAGAACTGCCACGCAGAACCCCTGAATGCCCAGCGTCACGATTGCCGTCAGGCGGTTATGCGCGGTGATCACCGCCGCAAGCCCGACGACGGCAAGGCCCAGAATAACCCAGTGCCCGAGACGGAAACTGTCGGGAAAGCCCGGCCATTGCGGCAGTTCGCCGAAGGAAACGAGCGACACCAGAAGAACGGCCGCAATCACGCAGAATGTCGCCGTGATGTAGAATTCGAGGCGGCCGGGCTGAATGGTCTGGGTAACCCGGAACGAAAAACGGACAATGCCGCGCATGAAACTGTCGAACCAGGAATCGGGACCGGGGCCGAGCCGGGCAAGAAGACCGGCCATTGCCGCACGTCCTCTGGCAAGTTGCCAGTAGACGACGAGCGCCAGCGCCACGGTGAGCACGGAAAGCGCCAGCGGCACCCCGATATGCGGGATCAGCGACAGGTGGATCTCCACCGCCTCGCCGGCAACCGCGCTTGCCATCGGACCGGAAATATGGGTGTTGAAATAATGCGAGAACAAGGCGGCAAGCAACGCCGTCGCCCCGAGCGCGACGGGACCGAGCCACATCAGCACCGGCCCCTCATGCGCATGTTTCGGTGTTTCGGTCTTGGCGCCGATGAACGGTTTCAGCCCGACGCCGAAGCCGATGGCAAACATCAGCGCATTGCCGAAAATCGCAATCAGCAGAATGATCGTGGCAAACAGGCTGCCGGCGGCAAGCGCCTCGTAAATCCCTTCCTTGGCAAGGAAACCGACGAAGGGCGGCAGCCCGCCCATGGAGATCGCGCCGGCAAGACCCGCCGCAAACGTGATCGGCATGACCTTTGCCAGCCCGCCGAGTTTTGTCAGGTCGCGCGTTCCGGTCTCGTGGTCGATCAGGCCGGCCACCATGAACAGCCCGCCCTTGAACAGCGAATGGGCAATCAGATAGAGCACCGCGCCCTCGGCGGCATGGGGAATATCCATACCGGTCATCATCACCATCAGACCGAGCGAGGAGACGGTGGTATAGGCCAGCATCAGTTTCAGATCGGTCTGGCGGATCGCCAGCAGCGTGCCGACGATCAGGGTCGCGGCACCGAAAACCGGCAGCACAGTCGTCCATGCAACGGTATCGCCCATGACCGGGTTGAGCCGCATCAGCAGGTAAACCCCGGCCTTCACCATGGTGGCCGAATGCAGATAGGCCGAAACCGGCGTCGGCGCTTCCATGGCGTTGGGAAGCCAGAAATGAAACGGAAACTGCGCGGATTTGGTAAAGGCCCCGCCCAGCACCAGAATGAAGGCTGCAAGATAAAGCGGACTTTCGCGCAGCACATTGCCGGACTGCAACAGTTCGGAAAGCGAAGCGACCCCGGTGATATGCTGGATCAGCAGCACACCCGCCAAAAGCAACAGCCCGCCGCCGCCGGTCACCACCAGCGCCTGCAGTGCCGCGCGGCGCGAGGCTTCCTTCTCGTTGTCGAAGCCGATCAGCAGGAACGAGGTGATCGAGGTCAGCTCCCAGAAGACGAACAGCATCAGCAGCCCGTCCGACACCACCACGCCCAGCATCGCGCCCATGAACATGAACATGAAGGACACAAACCGCGCCTGCTGCGGATGCCCTTTCATGTAGCCGCCGGAATACAGCACGATCATGGTGCCGATACCGGTAATCAGGATCGCGAATGTCAGGGAAAGGCCGTCAAGCAGGAAGGAAAAGCGCAAGCCCAGGCTCGGTATCCAGTCATAACCACCGGTCAGCACCGCACCATCGGCAACCTGCGGAATGAGGCGAATGAACTGCACCAGCGAAAACAACGGCACAAGTGCCAGAAGCCACGGCGCATTCGAATGGAATATCCGGTAGAGTATCGGAGAAAAGACCGCGCCCAGAAAAGGCAAGCACAAGGCCAAAAATACAAGAGCCGTTTCACTGGCGGTCATGGCATCCCCAAAAACTAACAATACACAACGCCGACGCCGTACAGGCCGGACGAAAGGCGCATCAAAGATACGTGTTACGGCAAGAAAAGCACCGGCTCAAGGGTTGCCGACGCTTTTCACACCTTCGAAATGACGTTTCGCACAATTCAACACTTTGGCATCGTCCGGCGCGACAAACCATTGCTTTTCTTCATGTCGCAACCCAACTTGAACTGCAGGCAATTCCATTAAACGGCAAAAGAAAGCGGAGTGCGACATTGACCCAGAGCAATAAACAGAAAAAAACGCTGACAGATTCACAATGGCGCGATGAACTGACGCCCGAACAGTACCATATCTTGCGCGAGCACGGTACAGAGCGGCCGTTTACCGGCCCCTTCTGGAACAGTTTCGAATCGGGAACCTATTTTTGCGCGGGGTGCGAAACGGCGCTGTTTCGCTCCGACACCAAGTTCGATGCCGGCTGCGGCTGGCCGAGTTTCTTCGAGCCGGTCGAACCCGGCGTGGTCACCGAACTGCGTGACGACAGCCACGGCATGGTGCGCACCGAAATCCGCTGCGCAAACTGCGGCGGCCATCTCGGCCATGTCTTCCCCGACGGCCCGCCGCCCACAGGCCTGCGCTACTGCATGAACGGACACGCCATGCACTTCGTCGTGGATGAAGTATAACATGAAAAAAACGGCGCCGGCGCGGATCATCAGGGTCCGTGGCGCCGGCGCCGGACGGATACGCTGCAACTGACGGCAGAAACGCGAAAGGGAAGAGCGGTCGGCTGAACGGTCGGGGCACGAGGAACTCCGGCAACGATCAGCCGACCGACCCCACGATTTCAGGAGATGCGGCGGACCTGAGCATCATGGGGCAACCGTCAAAGGCTGCGTTAGCAACCTTGAACACTCCCAAATATTAATCAACCGATTTCTGCTTATCAACCGAAATTCTGTCCATTTTATGGTTAACGGACAAGCATTTACTGGCTTTCCTTGCCGCCAGACCAAAACCGTCCAAGCCGGCTTCAGCCCCGATATCGCCGCTCATTTCAGCCTGTAAAAGCGTCTTCCGCGCCCCTGCCGGCAACAAGAATAGACGGCAATGCGACTTGCCGATCCTTGCCCCGAATTCAGTTTACTTCCGTCAGCGCGGTGCGAATGGCAAGCTCCGCCATATCGGCTGCAGGCTGAAGCGCATCGCGGGCGCCCTCCCCCGTCAATGCGGCCAGGTTGGCATCAAGCCTCTGGCGCAGCGTTGCGATGGCCTGTTCAGCGTCATCGCGGTGACGATCGGGATAGAGAATGGCAAACAGCCCGTCTTCCACCCGACTGGCGGCATCACGACCGCTCAGGTGATAGCGGATCAGCGCGGCCACCGCGTCGGCGCGTGTGCCTGCGGGGTCTTCCGGCACCCTGACAACGCCCATATAGAGCGGTTCTCCAACCGAAGAGGCCTCACGTTTCAGCGCGTTCAGGGTCGTTGCAAAACGTTCCGGGGCCAGCAGTCCGGTATCGCTTTCGGTCGTTTCGGGCGCCTCGGAATAATCGCTGACCACTGCGCCCAGCGCTTCCACATAGCGCTTGCGGCGCAGATGCAGCAGCGCCCGCAACACCAGTTCCCCGGTTTCGCCCGGCCATGTCATGCAATCATCCGCACTGCGCGCCGCCTCTCCCGAAATATCGGGCAGCGCGCCGGGCTCGCACAGCGCAAACAGCGGCACGAACCGCATGCCGGGCACGCAGCGCAATTGTCCGCAGATCCGCAACGCATCGGAAAGTACGGCCCCGCCATGCACCAGCACGAGGTCGAAATGCTGGCTGGACGCAAGATAGAGCGCTTCGCGCAGATCGCCGGTCGCCACGGTCGTCGTCAGCGACAGCATGCTTTTCAGCAGGTCCTGACGCATCGAAGCGTCTTCGGCGACAACCAGAACCCGCACGGTTTCATCCGGCACGGCTGCCGCGCGCGGCGCTGAAAAGGCGTGCTCGAATGCCCCCGCCTCCCCCTGCAGTGCATGGAAACGCAAGAGCGCCGAAATCCTGGCGGCGGCGGTGGCAAGGTTATGCTCAAGACCGATCACATCATCGGCGCCGGCGCGCAAGGCCGCAAGCCGCAGGGTCGCATCCGCCCGCTCCGGCGTCACGATGGCAACGGGCGCGCTGACCCCCGAATCACTCTCTTTCAAAATGCCGCAGCAGGCCAGTGCCGGGCCCGGCGCATCGTCGTCGACGGCAACCAGAATCAGGCTTGCGGCATCGACGGCGGCCATCGTTGTGTCGCTGTCGGAGAAATCGGCCTGGAAGAACCCCACGGACCAGCCGCTCAGCATTGCCGACAGCGTCTGGGCAACAGCCCCCTCGCCGCCGATCAGGACAATGCTTTCATGCGTTGCGGTATTCAAATTCGCCCCCTCAGGCATCACCCAGATAGGCCTTCACGGTCTTGATGAAATTCGGCACGGAAACCGGTTTCGAGAGATATGCGTCGCAGCCTGCCTCGCGGATGCGCTGCTCATCGCCACGCATGGCAAACGCCGTGACCGCAACGACGGGGATTTTTGCAAGTTCACTGTCTGCTTTCAGCGCCCGGGCGATTTCGAGACCTGACTGTTCCGGCAATTGAATATCCATCAGTATAAGACCGGGCCTGAAGATACGGGCAAGTTCATACGCATCCGCCCCGGTCCGGCTTTCCACCACTTCATAGCCCTGCGCTTCAACGAGATCACGAAAAAGCTTCATATTCAAATCATTGTCTTCGACGATCAGAACCTGCTTGGCCATTCGCGCTATCCCCTTGCACCGGCTTGCAACGCGCCGGCAAGGCGTTAGAATCGCCCTGGTGCCACTATCAGCGCATCAAAAGCCGAGTTTAGGGCGATTTGGTTAAGAAACGGAAATCCGCTTGAAACAATTTCAAAAAGAATCGGAAAATACAGCGCCGGACAACGAACTCGCCATCGCTATTCTGGTCTGGCTTTCCGGCAATCCCGACATGCTGAACCGGTTTTGTGCGCTGTCGGGCGTCGAAGTCGGACAATTGCGCGCGCTCACCGAAGATCCGGGCTTCGAACGGGCCATGATCGGCTTCATCGCCGGGCACGAGCCAACCCTGATGGCCTTCTGCAATGACAACGACATCGCGCCTGAAACGGTGTCGCGCGCCTGGCAGAAGCTCGAATACGGCAATGGCTTCGAACCATGACCTGCCTTGCAGTCGAAACCGGCGAAGACCTCGAGATCGGGGCGCGGCCGCTCCTCGTCGTCGATGTGGATGAAGTGGTGCTGCAGTTCGTCGCACCCTTCAAGGCTTTCCTGAGAGCCAACGGCCATGCACTCAACCTGGAGACCTTCAGCCTCAACGGCAATGTGATTTCGCTTGCCGACGGGCGACGGGTGGAAAATGCCAGGGTCGCATCGCTGCTTTCCGCCTTCTACGACCAGCAGGAGGACTGGCAGAAGCCGTTTGCCGCAGCACGCGAAACACTCGAAGACCTGACAGACATTGCCGATGTCCTGCTTTTGACGGCAATGCCGCCCACCCATCTGGAAAAGCGCCGGCGACTGCTTTCCCGATTCGGATTCGCATTCCCGCTGATTGCCTCGGAAAAACCCAAGGGCGAAGTCCTGCGGACACTCTGCAAGACCCATCCGCCGCAACTGATCTTCGTGGACGACATGCTGTATAATTGCCGCTCGGTGAGCGAATGCCTGCCGGACGCGCTGACGATCAACCTGTTGATCAACGACGATTACCGTGCGCTGGCGCCGAAAACCATGCCGCCCTCCGTGGTCGCAACGGGCTGGGACCATGCCGCGGCGATTATCCGCCGTCATGTTGCAGACAACGGTTGATAGCATGCAATCCGTGCTTGCCCTCTCCGTCCGGCGGCACTAATTTCAGCATGTTCAACCTTTGTTCCGATCGCCATGGCCCAGATGACTTCTCAGGCAAACGGATTGTGCCGCGACTGCATCGCTCCGGCCTCGGGCAGCGCACGACGCTGCGCGCGCTGCGGCAGCCCGCGCCTGTTGCGCCATGAAGAGCTTTTCACGCTTTCGGTCGCCCATATCGACTGCGACGCGTTTTATGCCTCAATCGAAAAACGTGACGATCCTTCGCTCGCCGACAAGCCGGTGATCATTGGCGGCGGCAAGCGCGGCGTTGTCTCCACGGCCTGCTATATTGCCCGCATCCGCGGCGTGAAATCGGCGATGCCGATGTTCAAGGCGCTGGAAGCCTGCCCCGAAGCCGTCGTCATCCCCCCGAACATGGAAAAATACTCAGCCGTCGGCCGTCAGTTGCGGCAGATGATGCATGACCTGACACCGCTCGTGGAACCGCTTTCGATCGATGAAGCCTTCCTCGACCTATCCGGCACCGAGCGCCTGCACAAGGCAACGCCCGCCGAAACGCTTGCCCGCTTTGCCATCCGCGTCGAAAACGAACTCGGCATCACGATTTCCATCGGGCTTTCCTATTGCAAGCTCCTCGCCAAGATCGCCTCGGATTTCCGGAAACCGCGCGGCTTTTCCGTCATCGGTGAAAAAGAGGCCATGTCGTTTCTGGCCGACAAGCCCGTGGGCATGATCTGGGGCGTGGGCAAGGCTTTCACCGAAACGCTGAAGCGCGACGGCCTGACCACGATCGGCCAGTTCCAGCAGATGGAGAAGAACGAACTGCTGCGCCGCTACGGCACGATCGGCCAGCGCCTCTATCATCTGGCACGCGGCGAGGACACGCGCAGCGTGACGCCGGAACGGGCTGCCAAGAGCGTTTCCAACGAAACCACCTTCTTCACCGATATCAGCGATTTCGAAACGCTTGCCAGGCATCTCAGGCGCCTGAGCGAAAAGACCGCGCGCCGCGCCAAGGCGGCGGGCCATGCCGGGCATACGGTGACGCTGAAGCTGAAGACCGCCGACTTCAAGACCCGCACCCGTAGCCGCCACCTGGAAGCCCCGACCCAGCTTGCCGACCGGATCTTCGCGACCGGGCTGTCACTGCTTCAAAACGAGGCCGATGGCACCAGATTCCGCCTGATCGGCATTGGCATTGGCGAACTCTGTGACCCGGCCATTGCCGACCCGCCCGACCTCGTCGACCCGAAGGCGGCCCGCCGCGCGGCAGCCGAAACGGCGATGGACGCGCTGCGCGAAAAATACGGCCTTTCCGCCGTCGAGACCGGCTACACATTCCGCCCCGACGAGAAAAAACGAAAGGCAGGCAAGACCGACGGTGAGGCCTGATCCCCTCAGACGCCTGCCCCGGCATTCGCCTTTTTGCTGTCGGCGGCGACCGCCTTTTCAAATTTCGCCAGCGCCGTGCCGGAAAGTCGCCCTTCGCGGATGAAATGGACCTGCATAGGATTGACCTTGCGCCCGTTGACGGACACCGCATAGTGCAGGTGCGGGCCGGTCACCAGACCGCTCTTGCCGACATAGCCGATCACCTGACCCTGATGAACCCGCGTACCGACCTTGATGCCGTCGGCAAACCGGCTTTGGTGGCTGTAGGCGCTCTCATAGCCATGACCGTGATCGATGACGGTCATCTGCCCGTCGCCGCCATGTTTGCCTACAAATTTCACCACGCCGTCAGCCGCGGCATAGATCGGCGTGCCGACGGGCGCGGCCCAGTCGACACCGGCATGCATGCGCGAATAACCGAGCACGGGATGGCGTCTGTTGCCGAAGCCGGAGGTGCGCCGGCCGTCGGGCACGGGGTTGCGCAGAAGATACTGCCCGAGCCGATAGCCCTTGGCATCGAAATAGGCGCTGCGGCCGGTTTCGGGATCGCGATACCGGTAAACATCGACCTTGTTGTTACCAAGCTTCACGACCATGTCGAAAGCGCGGGATGCCAGGTTGGGCGTCTCTTCCGAAGCATAGGACAGCTTCATCCGGTCATCGGGACCGGAGGCCTTGGCCGTTTCGCCCTCGGGCGGGCTGACGAAGTGGTCGATCGCGGCATCTTCACTGTTTGCCGCAAGCATGGAAGTGCAGCCCGACAGCGCGACACAGGCCGCCAGACACGTCACAATAAGCGTTTTCACGTTCAGCCTTTCAAATCAATTGAACGGCGCGCTTGAACGTGGATAGTGTGACGGAATTGGCACCGGAACTGGGCGTTTTTGCAGCGCAGGCGCTAATCCGGCCTTCACTGCAAATGCCAAGTCTCAGGATTGGTAAAAAAGGTCGGAGCGAAAGCCCGGCCCCAGTTTATTGACAAAGGTACCCACCGGCACTTCCGTCATGCCGGCCTTGAGCCGGCATCCAGGGCCAAATATAGAAGACTATCAAAGCTAAACCCTTTGCATATAAGGAGTTCCACCGCCCTGGACCCCGGATCAAGTCCGGGGTGACGGACAGAGGTTAGGAGAGCTCCGAGTGTCTGCAACAAGGTTTTGTCAGCAGTCTGGGGCCGGAGCGAAAGCCCGGCCCTTGCTGGCTCACCACCATTTTTCAGGCGTGAAGCGACCGGCCGCCTGTTCCATTACCGCAGCGGTGCGGAACAGGGTTTCCTCGTCGAACGGCTTGCCGATCAGTTGCAGGCCGAGCGGCAGACCGTTTGCATCGAGCCCGGCGGGAACCGAAATGCCCGGAAGCCCGGCCATGTTCACCGTCACCGTGAAGATATCGTTCAGATACATCTTCACCGGATCGTTGGCGAGGTCCTGATCGGCAACGCCAAAGGCCGCCGACGGTGTTGCCGGCGTGAGGATCGTGTCGACCCCCTGCGCAAACACGTTTTCGAAGTCCCGCTTGATCAGCGTGCGCACCTTCTGGGCCTTCAGGTAATAGGCATCGTAATAGCCGGCAGACAGCACATAGGTGCCGATCATGATGCGGCGCTGCACCTCGTTGCCAAAACCTTCAGCGCGGGTGTTTTCATACATCTCGGCAATATCCT
Source organism: Martelella mangrovi (assembly GCF_040545495.1). NCBI lineage: Bacteria > Pseudomonadati > Pseudomonadota > Alphaproteobacteria > Hyphomicrobiales > Aurantimonadaceae > Martelella > Martelella mangrovi. The sequence continues at coordinate 207,092 of NZ_JBEPLY010000003.1, read as the reverse complement.
TGCCGGGCACGCGCAGGCCGTATTTCACGCCGTCATAGCGGGCAAGGTTGGAAGACGCCTCCGCCGGCGCCACGATGTAATAGGCGGGCAGCGCGTATTTGGTATGTGGCAGCGAAATATCGACGATTTCCGCGCCGGCATCCTTCAGCCAGGCAATGCCCTGGCTCCAGAGCTTTTCGATATCCTCCGGCATGCCCTCGACGCGGTATTCCTTCGGAATGCCGATCTTCATGCCCTTGACCGACTGGCCTATGGCGGCCTCGTAATCCGGCACGGGCAGATCGACCGAAGTCGTATCCTTGTCGTCGACGCTGGCCATGGATTTCAGCAGGATCGCCGCATCGCGCACATCGCGCGCAATCGGCCCCGCCTGATCGAGCGAGGAGGCAAAGGCGACCACGCCCCAGCGCGAGCAGCGACCATAGGTGGGCTTGATGCCAACCGTGCCGGTGAAGGCTGCCGGCTGGCGGATCGACCCGCCGGTGTCGGTTGCCGTGGCGCCGGCGCACAGATTGGCCGCAACGGCCGCCGCCGAACCGCCGGAAGAACCGCCCGGCACCAGATCGCGATTGGAGCCATTGGCTTTCCACGGGTTGATCACCGGACCGTAATAGGAGGTCTCGTTGGAGGACCCCATGGCGAATTCGTCCATGTTCAGCTTGCCGAGCATGACCGCGCCGTCATCCCAGAGGTTCTGGGTGACGGTCGATTCATATTTCGGCTTGAAACCGTCCAGAATATGCGAAGCCGCCTGGGTGTGGACATCGCGCGTGCCGAACAGATCCTTGATGCCGAGCGGAATCCCCTCAAGCGCACCGCCGGAGCCTTGCGACAGCTTCAGGTCGGAGGCCTTTGCCATCGCCAGCGCCTTTTCGTGGGTGACGGCGACATAGGCATTGAAGGTGCCGTTAAAGTCGTCGATCGCCTTCAGATAGGACGCCGTCAGTTCGGTCGCGGTGATCTCCTTCGCCTGAAGCTTGTTACGGGCCTCGGCGATGGTCAGGGCGGTCAGTTCGGTCATCTGCTTCACTTTATGTGTTGTTATAGCGCCTTGCGAAAGAAGACGGACTGCTTCGACGGTTTGTGGTTGAGAAACGTTTCAGTGCGTTCGAAGCCCGCATGTTCGCAAAATGCGATCGATTCCTTCAACTCGGCATCCGTCACGATGTAGAGTTCCTTGAAGCCTTCGCTCTTGGCCAGCGAACTGATGTGGCGCAATATCGCACGGCCAATGCCATGCTTGCGGAAGGCCGGCTCGGTGAACAGACGCTTGGCTTCGGCCACGCTGCCGGTGTGGCGCACCAGCGCGCCCGTAGCGACCGGCTTTCCATCCACACGGGCAACGAAGCTCGTCGCGCCCACGGCGCTGACATCGACGGTCAGCTGGTAGTCGATCATATCGGAAGACGACATGCGCGTCAGCGATGTCTTCAATTCGGTGAAGAGCGCCTTCAGGTCGTCCTGCTGGGGGCTCTCGATATCGATTTTCGGCTGTACCATCCCTCACTCCACAACTTTTGGCACCAGAAAGAAATTCCGCTCGGTTTCCGGCGCGTTGGCAACGATATCGTCAGCCTTGTCGCCGTCCGTCACTGTATCATACCGCTTTTTCATCTCCATCGGCATGACCGAGGTCATGGGTTCGACACCGCTTACATCAACCTCGCCCAGCTGTTCGACAAAGCCCAGAATGGCGTTCAGTTCGCCGGTCATGCGCTCTGCCGATTCGTCATCGACGGCGATGCGGGCCAGCCTGGCAACGCGTTTGACGGTCGCGGTGTCTACGGACATGAAAGTTCTCCGGTTTCAACATTTCACCCCACGCTATAAAGGGCGTCGCCGCCCTTCGCAACGGGGCATTTGATCAGATCTCGACCGTTTCGCCCGGTTTCGGCGTCAGCACTTCCGTCGGGCCGCCGCCCATGCCGGTTACAAAGGCCTCCGGGGTCTGGTCGATGATCGGAAATGTACCATAATGGATCGGGATCACGGTGTCGAAATTGAAATAGCGCTGGCAGGCAAGGGCTGCGACCGCACCGCCCATGGTGAAACGGTCGCCGATCGGCACAAGACCGATCGCCGGCGTGTGCAGTTCGTTGATCAGCGCCATATCGGCAAAAATGTCGGTATCGCCCATGTGATAGAGCGTCGGTTCGTCATCGATGTGCAGCATCAGCCCGTTCGGATTGCCGAGCGCATGCGAGACGCCGTCTTCGGTGATGAAGGCGGAGGAATGAAGCGCATTGGTAAAGGTGACGGTAAACGTGCCGAAATCGACCGTTCCGCCGGTGTTGCCGGGCTGCAGGTTCTCGATCCCCTTCGACCCGAGCCATGCGGCAAGATCGGCATTGGCGAGAACGGTAGCGCCGGTTTCCTTGGCAATCGGAATGGTGTCGCCCAGATGGTCGCCGTGACCGTGTGTGAGGAGAATGTGGGTAACGCCTTCCGTCACGGTTTGTCTGTCCAACCCCTCGAAAGAGGGATTGCCGGAAAGGAAGGGGTCGATCAGGATGGTCGCACCGGCGATCTCGAGCCGGAATGCGGAATGTCCGAGCCAGGTCAGCTTCATTTTGCATTTCTCCCTTCAAAGCGGTAGTTGATCACGATTGCATGAAACGTAATGCGCTCGCACGCCATTTTCCATCGGTAAGCGGCAAAAGCATGGGAAAAGCCAGATGACGGTGCTGACAATCGAGGAACTTGCCGAACACCTGCCGCCGCACGCCGCCATTGCCGGCATCGATCTCGGCACCAAGACCATCGGCCTTGCACTTTCGGACCTGTCGCGCCGTTTCGCCACGCCGCGCCCGGTGCTCAAACGCGTCAAGTTCATGAAAGATGCAGAGGCGCTGCTGGCCTTTGCCGAAAAGGAAAAGGTCGCCGCTTTCGTGATCGGCCTGCCGGTCAACATGGATGGCTCTTCCGGGCCGCGCGTCCAGTCGACGCGCGCCTTCGTGCGCAATATGGAGGCGATCACGCCCCTTCCCTTCACCTTCTGGGACGAGCGGCTTTCAACGGTTGCGGCCGAGCGGGCGCTGCTGGAAATGGATGTGTCGCGGCAAAAACGCGCCGGACGGATCGATTCGGCCGCAGCATCCTTCATCCTGCAAGGCGCTCTGGACCGGCTTTCGGGGCTTTCGCGGAACTGAACCTACTGTTCGCATCCGGTTGCCGGATCGCGCAGCATGCGTCTGGGGTCGAACAGGTAATCGACGAAAACGAAGGCAAGCAGAATGGCGCCGCTGACGACAAGCTCAACCGGCAGCGCTGCCAGCAGAACGCCCATCACACCGATCTGAAATTGCCGCGTACGCCGATCCAGCATTGCTTTTCCGCCCCTCCTCCTGTCTTCTCTGACAGTAAATCGTATCGGCTGGCAAGCGGCTTTCCTGCCGACGGTTAACCGGCGGGCAATAAAAACACGGAATGCATGTATGCTGATCATCTTCGAAAGCGTTCTGCCGATCTTTCTGACCGTCGCACTCGGCGCAGGCCTGAAGCGGCTGCCGATCTTCGACCAGGCGTTCTGGGCCGGCCTGAACCAGCTCGGTTATTACGTTCTTTTCCCCGCTCTGCTGTTCACCACACTGGCCCGCGCGGATTTTTCGAGCATTGCCGCCGGCGATATCGCCTGGGTCACGCTTTCGGGCGTGTTGATCCTTTCACTGCTGTCCATTTTGCTCTGGCCCTTGTTGAAACCGACGGGCATCAAGACGTCCGCTTTCACGTCGGTGTTTCAGACCGCGACGCGATGGAACGGCTTCGTGGCGCTGGCCATTGCCGACAAATTTGCCGGCCTTGAGGGCATGGCGGTAATTTCGCTGATGATGACGGTCACGATCATTCCACTCAATTTCATCAATGTCTTCGTGCTTGTCTGGTTTTCGCCCGAAAACCGCAATATCGGCATGATGACCCGCAAGATCGTCACCAATCCGCTGATTGCCTCGGCCTTTGTCGGCATTGCCTTCAACCTGTTGGCGCTGCCGGTCTACCAGCCGGTCTATGATGCACTGAACCTCGTGGCCCGCGCTGCGCTCGGCATGGGCCTCGTGCTGGTCGGCGCGGGGCTTGTGCTGTCCGACGCGCTGAAACCGAAGCCGATCGTGCTGCTGCCATCGCTGCTGAAACTCGGCCTGTTTCCGCTGATGATCTATACGCTTGCTTCATTTGTCGGTATTTCCGGCATGCCGCTGACGATCATGGTGCTCGGCGCCGGCGTCCCCACCGCCATGAACGGCTATGTCCTCGCCCGCCAGCTTGGCGGCGATGCACGGCTTTATTCGGCCGTCGTCACGGTGCAGACAGTGCTGTCGTTCTTTACGCTGCCGCTGGCGCTGCTGCTGGTGGGCGGGTAGCTCGGCAAATTTTCTGTGTTAGACTAGCTGTTTTGCACCTTCGCCCTTGAGAAATGAATAGCCCAATGGTCAAGCCTCCACATGAGACACCGCTAGATCGAAAGAGGCGTGCGCCGTTTCACTTTTACGCCAAAGCTGAGAATGCCCATTTTTCCGCCTACGTACTGAGTAAGGTGGACACGCATTTTATGGATCTTTGTGCATCGGAAATCCGGTATTCGGGCGGTCCTTCAGTCGCTCTGTCAGAGAGTTTTTTTAGGGAGGCCTCATTGGCCATCGAATTAGTGTTAAAGGCGATTCTGTGCGTCGAGAAAAAAGCTAAACCGCCCATGTCGCATGATGTCTATGATCTTTGGCATCGAACTGGACTTCCGAAGCCCAACCAAGATGATTTGCACCGACTGGCTTGGATGACGGAAATTCTTTATTGGTCTGGCCGCTACGCCGCCCCCACTAAAGATGAACCATTCTACAAACACAAAGCCCTGAAGGAAAAGCATCAGCGTCGCGAAACTCTCGGTCGCCTAAATATCTTCGTTCCTACACAGCTAGGCTGGAACGAATTCAATAGCCTGTTTGAAAAGGCATCTGATTACTTTTGGGACCTCGAGCCTCAAAACCCTGAAAATTACGTATTTTGATTTAGATAATAATAGACAGGGTGCTGCCCAGGCTTTTAGCGAAATTGGACGATAGCTACTCGGGCATATAGAAACCAAAATCTGCTCTTAACAAAAAAGCCCCGCCGGATCGCTCCGACGGGGCTTTTGAATCTCTTTGTCGCGCGTCGATTACTCGACGATAGCGGCCACGATTCCGGCGCCGACGGTGCGGCCGCCTTCGCGGATAGCGAAACGCAGCTTTTCTTCCATCGCGATCGGAACGATCAGCTCGACGTCAACCGTGACATTGTCGCCCGGCATAACCATTTCCGTGCCTTCCGGCAGCGTGACAACACCGGTCACGTCCGTCGTACGGAAGTAGAACTGCGGACGGTAGTTCGTGAAGAACGGCGTGTGACGGCCACCTTCATCCTTCGTCAGGATGTAGGCTTCTGCCTTGAACTTCGTGTGCGGCGTAACCGAGCCGGGCTTGCAGAGAATCTGGCCGCGCTCAACCTGGTCGCGCTGAACACCACGGATCAGTGCGCCGATGTTGTCGCCGGCTTCGCCCTGGTCGAGCAGCTTGCGGAACATTTCAACGCCGGTAACCGTCGTCTTCTGCGTGTCCTTGATGCCGACGATCTCGACTTCTTCGCCAACCTTGATGATGCCGCGCTCAACACGACCGGTCACAACCGTACCACGGCCGGAGATCGAGAAAACGTCTTCGATCGGCATCAGGAACGGCTGGTCAACCGGACGCTCGGGCGTCGGGACGTAGTCGTCAACAGCAGCCATCAGGGCGCGGATTGCATCTTCGCCGATAGCCTTGTCGCCATCTTCCAGAGCAACCAGAGCCGAACCCTTGATGATCGGGATTTCGTCGCCGGGGAACTCGTAGCTATCCAGCAGCTCACGAACTTCCATTTCAACGAGCTCGAGAAGCTCTTCGTCGTCGACCTGGTCAACCTTGTTGAGGAAGACAACGATGGCCGGAACGCCAACCTGACGGGCAAGCAGGATGTGCTCGCGGGTCTGCGGCATCGGGCCGTCGGCAGCCGAGCACACCAGGATCGCGCCGTCCATCTGGGCAGCACCGGTGATCATGTTCTTCACATAGTCGGCGTGGCCGGGGCAGTCGACGTGCGCGTAGTGACGCTTTTCCGTCTCATACTCGACGTGTGCCGTCGAGATGGTGATGCCGCGTGCCTTTTCTTCCGGCGCCGCGTCAATCTGGTCATACGCACGGAAGTCACCGAAGAACTTCGTGATCGCAGCCGTCAGTGTCGTCTTGCCGTGGTCAACGTGACCAATCGTGCCGATGTTGACGTGCGGTTTGCTCCGCTCAAACTTTGCCTTTGCCATGAAAATGCTTCCTGTAACTGGTAACACGGATGACCCGGCGAACCGGTTTAGTGCCGCCGTTTAAGGCTTTCGCCGCCAATAAGCAAGACCAAATTCAATACTTCGACACGCAGGACCACAGCAGAGCCCGAAAGCCGACACGTTTCACCGGGCCGGTTGCGCGTGTGAATGCCGGCTTTGTGAAAAAACAGCGCCGCGTCAACGCGTTGGATGCAGCCGACAGCGGCAGGCGGCGGCCCATGCCGTGAGCCCGGCAACCATCAGCACCCGGCAAGAATCGATGTCTCGCGCACGACAGTGGACGGCGCGCCCTCGGCCACAACCCGGTTGCGACCGAGCCGCTTTGCTCCGTAAAGTGCGTTATCTGCCATGCGATAAAGCGCCTCATATCCCTCCTGCGAGCGTGCGGTCGCCACGCCGATGCTGCAGGTTGCCTCGAAATCCATCCCGGCATCCGAAAACCAGCGCTGGCTCAGGTGATTGCGGATACGTTCCGCCATCACGCAGGCCCCCTGGCGGTCAAGCCCGACGGAAAAGATGGCAAACTCGTCGCCGCCGATGCGCCCGATCACATCGGTCGCGCGCGTCTCGCGCCGCAGGATTTCCCCGAAGGCCCTCAGCACCATGTCTCCGGCGGGATGGCCCAGCGTGTCATTGGTGACCTTGAAATTGTCGAGGTCGAGCAGCGTCATCGCGACGAGGGTTGCCGAACGATCGGTATAAAAGCCGCCGACAGCCCGGTCGAAGCCCTCGCGGTTCAGCACACCGGTCAGCTTGTCGCGGTCGCGCAGGGTGTTCAGCCGGTCGAGCGATTCCACAAAATGCGAAGCCAGCACCTCCAGCGCCAGAACCATCGCCAGCAACAGGATGTAGACCTGCATGAACTGCCAGAAAATCGAATTCGGATCGACGATGTCGACGGAATAGAAAATACCGATTGACCGGACGGAATGGGCCAGACCAAGCGCAACGATGGTCCAGAAAATCAGCTTGTCATGGATAGTGTCGTCCCTGCGGATCCAGAAACGCAGCATGGTGACGAACATGATCAGGAAGAGCGCGACATTGATCGCCAGAGTGCGCTCGAATGTCGAACCGAAGAACAGGAAGTAGCAATAGATCGCGAATGTGATCAGGAAAACGGCCATGTTGACCGCGATGCCGAAACTTTTACCCCGGCGCTGCAGCAAGGCCTCCGCAAGACCGATCTGCGTGGCAATGAAAAGCCCGTTGGCGACCGGCAGGATGAAGGCATCGGGCAAAAGCCCCCGCAACATCATGGCGCAAAAGCCAACAGCCAGCATTCCATAGGAACCGGCCAGAAGAATAAGATACAGGCGGCGCACGCCGGTAAACCAGGCAACAATGAAACTTCCGGCCAGAATCAGCAGCCCGCCCGGAACTATGAGCGCTTGCATCATCATAACGTAACTGTTGCCGACGCCAAAAGCGTGCCCCCGCCCCTACCCGTTGATACAGATTATCGTCCCGTGACGGGAAACCGGCGCCTCCATGCCCCAAAGCGCCGTTTTGCATTCAGTCAATAGACGCGCATGATAGCGGCATCACGGGAATTTACAATATCCCTGCAACCACGTCGGATAGAGAATCAATCACGGTAAAATCTGGAGCGGGTAGCGGGAATCGAACCCGCATATTCAGCTTGGAAGGCTGCTGCTCTACCATTGAGCTATACCCGCCCAAATGTCAGACGCCGGTGGTGGAGGAGGTTGGATTCGAACCAACGTAGACTAAGTCAACGGATTTACAGTCCGTCCGTTTTAACCACTCACGCACTCCTCCAGTACCAGCCTGGACGGCAGTCATGCCTCAGATCGTCTGGCCGTTCGCGATTGCGTTGGGCGATGTCGATCTGCGCCGCGTATATGACCGCCTCGCCCCGCTCTGTCAACACGGGACGCCAGAAAAAAATGACAGAAAAATCACAGCCGCTTTCCACACACACAGCTTTCGGCTTTCTTCAGCTTCAACGGCCTAGCTTGAGGCCGGCTGCGGCTTTATAAGGGGCGCATGAGCAAAAAAGATGACCAGAACGGCTCCCCCAGGGACGCCCACTACGCCAAGCTGAGACGCGCGCACCGCGATGCCAGGCGTTTCCGCGAGGGACAACCGGAAAAAACCGGCAGGCGCGGCCCGAAAAAGGCGCCCGGCCCCCTGCCCGTCAGCGACGATGAGGTGCTGCTGTACGGACTGCATACGGTACGCGCGGCAATCGAAAATCCGGAGCGCAAACGGCTCTCCCTGAAGGTGACCCAGAATGCGCTCGCCCGGCTGACGGACGGCCTCGAACTGCCGAAACACCTGGCCGTCGATATCGTGCGTCCGCGTGAAATCGACGATATTCTGGGCGAAGACGCCATTCATCAGGGCGTGATGCTGAAAACCCGGGCACTGCCGGTGCGCAAACTGGATGCATTGCATGACAGCCCGCTCCTTCTGGTGCTCGATCAGGTGACCGACCCGCACAATGTCGGGGCAATTCTGCGCTCCGCCGTCGCCTTTTCCGCCGGCGCCGTGATCACCACCATGCGCCACAGCCCGGCCGAATCAGGTGTTTTGGCCAAATCCGCTTCCGGGGCGCTCGAACATATTCCCTATATCCAGATCACCAATCTCGCCAAGGCGCTGGAAGAACTACATGCCATGGGGTTCACATCGGTCGGTCTTGATTCGGAAGGCCCCGCCCCCCTGGAAGAAACGATGAACGGCAACAGGATCGCCCTTGTGCTTGGCGCCGAAGGCAAGGGGCTGCGCCAGAAAACCCGCGAGACCGTGACGGCGCTGGCCCGTCTCGATATGCCGGGGCCGATCAAGTCGCTCAACGTCTCCAATGCCTCGGCGATCTCGCTTTATGCCGCCCGTCAGTTTCTGGCAAAATCCGGCGGAGCCTGAACATCCCGGCCGGCAACAAACCGGCACGGCAGGCGTTTAGCGATGTGAAGCTTCAAGATTCGAAAGGCCCGCCCATGAAAATCGTCTTCACCGATCTCGACGGCACGCTCCTCGACCACGAGACCTATTCGCTCGAGCCGGCACGGCCCGCGCTCGAAGCGCTCAAGGCGCGTGGTATCCCGATAGTGCTGGCGAGCAGCAAGACGGAGGCGGAGATGCGGCCGATTGCCGCGGACATCGGCATAAACGACCCGATGATCGTGGAAAACGGCGCGGGGATTGTTGGCCTTTCGGAGGATAACGCCGAAGATACCTATGAGCGACTGCGCGCCACGCTGGCAGCGATGCCGCCGGACTTAAGAGCAAAATTCGAAGGGTTCGGCGACTGGAGCGACGACGTGGTTGCCGAAAAGACCGGCATGCGGATTGAAGCCGCGCGGCTTGCCCGGCAGCGGCGCTTTTCCGAACCGGGCCTTTGGTCCGGCAGTGAGGCGGAGCGTGAAGCATTCCGCGCCCATCTGCGGGATAACGGCTTTCAGGCAGTCCAGGGCGGACGGTTTTTCACGCTGATGCCGCAAACCTCCAAGGCGGATGCGATGAAGCGTGTCGCCGCGTTTTTCCGGCAAAAGACCGGCGGCCCAATCTTCACCATCGCGCTTGGGGACGCCCCCAATGACGCGGCCATGCTTCAAGCCGCCGACAAGGGTTTTATCATCGCCAATCCCGCCCACGCCCCGCTTGAAGAAAGCCAGCGTGAGCGCGAGGGCCACATCATCCGATCCGAGAAGCCGGGGCCATCCGGCTGGAACGACATGATATTGCAATTATTGGCATAATATAGTTGGTAGGTAAGGCCCTTCCCCTTTCGGCCACCCGTCTTCGGGCCTTGCCGCAACAAAAAGACCAGGAGCGCCTGCAATGGCTGATTTTCATCAAAATGGCGTTGTCGCAACGCTTCACAATCTGCGCGAGCGCTCGCTGCATCGGGTCGAACGCGAGCTCACCAGCTTTTCCGCGACCCGGCCGATCACGCTGATCCTGCCATCGCTGTTTTCCGAGCTCGAGGCCGAAGCGCTGGACAATATCGTCAATCATCTGACGGAAGTGCCCTATATCTCGAACATCATCATCGGCCTCGATCAGGCTGACGAGGAACAGTATCGTTACGCGCTGAAATATTTCAGCCGCCTGCCGCAGCAGCATGCGGTTCTGTGGAATGACGGCCCGCGCATGAAAGCCGTTCACAACCGCCTTGGCGATGCCGCGCTTGCGCCGGAGGAACCCGGCAAGGGCCGCAATGTCTGGTATTGCATCGGCTATGTGCTCGGCGCGCGCAATTCATCCGTGGTTGCCCTTCACGACTGTGATATCGTCACCTATTCGCGCGAAATGCTGGCCCGCCTTGTCTATCCGGTCACCAACCCGGCCTTCCCTTACGTGTTTTCCAAGGGCTATTACCCGCGCATTGCCGACGGCTCGCTCAATGGCCGCGTCACCCGGCTTCTGGTCACGCCGCTGCTGCTCAGCCTTGAAAAGACCATTGGCCACCAGCCCTATATCGATTATCTGAAAGCCTTCCGCTATCCGCTTGCCGGCGAATTCGCGATGCGCACCCATATCCTGCCCGATATCCGCATTCCGTGGGACTGGGGTCTGGAAATCGGCGTGCTTTCGGAGCTGTGGCGCAATTATTCCAACACCGCCATCTGCCAAGTCGACATTGCCGATGCCTATGACCACAAGCATCAGCCGCTTTCGCCGGAAGACGCCCAGAAGGGCCTGTCGCGCATGTCAACGGATATCTGCAAGGCCGTGTTCCGCAAGCTTGCCACCGATGGCGTGACCTTCTCGCAGGAAACGCTCAGAACGGTGAAGGCCGCCTATTTCCGCAACGCGCTCGATCTCGTCGAGGTCTATCACAACGATGCGCGCATGAACGGTCTTTCCACCGACCGCCACAAGGAGGAACAGGCTGTCGAACTGTTTGCCTCGAACCTCATCGAGGCCGGCAATTCCTTCCTGGAGACCCCTGACGCCACGCCGTTGATGCCGCGCTGGAACCGCGTCCTGAGCGCCCTGCCCGACATTCTCGACGAAATGCAGGCCGCCGTCGCCGCCGACATGGCGGAATACGGCTAAGACCAAGCACCCGCGATTCCCCTCCTGTGATCGGGGCGCTTCGAGGGTTGGCGTAAGTTTGAGAAACGACGACTGCGACAAGCCGGGCCGGAAACGGGCCGGCTTTTCTGTTGCCGTGCAGACGTCATTCGGCACAAGCCGGACAACGGGACACGCGAGCAACCCGGCACAAAACCAAGCGCAGAAATCTTATAAATTCAGGAGAGGTTCAAATGGCGCGCTCGGGAAGATTCGAACTCCCGACCCCCAGATTCGTAGTCTGGTGCTCTATCCAGCTGAGCTACGAGCGCTTGCCTTTTTGCGAAGCACCGCAGTTGTCTGCGGCGTGCGAGAGGGCTTCTAGAGCCTTGCGATTTGGAATGCAAGCGGATTTCGGAAAAAACCTGTCATTTTTCTGAAACACCCCGGATTTTGCGCTCTGCCGGCGGTGTGGATAACATCGGCTGAAGCGTGATCGTGGATCATTTAGCGATAGATTTCATGGCGGTAGCGCAAGGACCGTAGATCGTGGATGAGTGCGCGCGGCGGCGCTTTCGCAGTGGTGCGGGCGTCTCAGGCGCCGGTCTTGGTCTCGCCGCGCCAGCTTTCGAACGCAACCGGCCGGTCGGGCACTTCGATGCGGAACAGCGTGCCCTGCCCGGCCTTTTCCACAAGCGCAATCGTGCCGCCATGGGCCAGCACCAGTTCGCGGGCGATTGCCAGGCCAAGACCCGTTCCGCCGCTGCGCACGCCGCCCCTGAAAGCGGCGAACAGGTTTTCACGCGCCTTTTGCGGCATGCCGGGACCGGTATCGTCGACCGAAAGCGAAACCACGCTGCCGTGGCGCTGTGCGGAAACGATCAGACAGTTGAGCGAATCGCGCCGCTCGCCGGCCTGCTGGGTCAGCGCCTGGACACTGTTGCGGCACAGGTTGAAGACCACGCGGAAGAACTGTTCGGGATCGGCATCGACCCTCAGGTCTTCGGGAACGCGGTTGATCCATTCGATGGGCACATCCGCCGACAGATCCAGATAATCATGCACATCGTTGATCAGCTCACACAGACTGACCATCTGGCGCTTGGGCTCGGCCTCGGAGACCTGACCATAGCTCAGCACCGAGCGCGAATAGGCCGCCGCGCGGTCGATGGCGCGCAACAGCTTCGGCGCCACCCGGCCGACCACCGGATCGTCGATGCCGGCGATCCTGTCGGACATCAGCTGCGCTGAAGCCAGGATGTTGCGCATGTCGTGGTTGATCTTGGAAACCGCCAGCCCAAGCTCGGCAAGACGTTTCTGCTGGCGCAGCGTTCGCTGCAGCTCGGCCTGCATGGTGGCGAGATGACGGCCGGCAATGCCAAGTTCGTCCGTGGTTGCGGCAGGGTGGAAGACGTTCTCCGGCAGATCGGGTTTTTCCGAAAAGGCCTGCATATTTGCAATCTGGCGCCGCAACGGCCGCACCAGCATCGAATTCAGCCGGAAAAAGATCAGCATCGCCGTAAACGTCGAAAGCAGAATGCTCAGCAGGAAAATGTTGCGGGCATAGCCCCACAGCGCCTGATGCAGTTCATCATCGGAAATGACAAGTTCGATGATCGCGTCGCTGTCGCCGATATAGCCGAAGACACGGATCGCCCGGCCACCGCCGAACAGAAGCTCGTCAAAGGCGTCAACGACCGCTTCCACCGGGCCGACATCCGTCAGATCGTAGGTATTGCTGATTTCCGGCGGCATGTCGGCAATGGCGAGGAGCTGGGAGGTTCCGTCCTTCCTCAGCACGATCGCCTTGGTGCCGGTCGCCATCAGCGTGTCGTCCTGCAGCGCGCGCGGCAGAACCTGAGGCTGCAGGCCATCGATCACGGTCGCCGCCGCTGCAGCCGTGCTCAGCCGGTCGTCGAGCCACCTGAGCCGCATGCTGGCCAGCGAGGGGACGAAGAACACCACCTCGGCAAACATGATAATCGCCACGGTCAGCGCCAGAATCCGCCCGGAAAGGCCCGAAAGAAAACCGGGCACGGCAACCTTGCCGGCAGACATATTCTGCCCATCCCGGGGTTTTCCCCACCGCATCGCTTGCCTCCGAATTCAAGATGTCGAACGATCATAGACCAATCGTTCACAAGACAAAACCGCCATGTTTGAGGCACTTGCAAACGCATGCGCCCGGCATGATTGACAATTTGCGGCGCTTTCCCTTATAAGCCGCGCAGTTTCCGTGCCCTTTCCTGCTGAAAGGCAGGATCAATGCCGGTAACATCATCCACACGCTTAAACTGCTTCGGCAGTCCATCAAGAAGGGCCGCACACCGCGGTATTTAAACAAATGTCTACCAAGCGTACCTATCAGCCTTCCAAGCTTGTTCGCAAACGCCGTCACGGCTTCCGCTCCCGCATGGCCACGAAGGGCGGCCGCAAGGTTCTTGCAGCCCGCCGCGCCCGCGGTCGCAAGCGTCTTTCGGCTTAAGGGCTTTCAGCCCTGATGTCCGGGCCGGAAGAACAAACCGAAACGGTTGTCGGGCGGCTGAAGACCCGCCCGCAATTTCTGGCCGTTCAAAAGGGCGAACGGCGGAAGGGCCCGCTGTTTCTGCTGGAAGTACTTGACCGGCGCGATCCCTCCTCAGGGCCCCGCGTCGGTTTTACTGTGACCAAAAGGCAGGGAAACGCCGTCGAGCGCAACAGGATGCGCCGCCGGCTGAAAGAGGCTGTGCGTCTCAAGGGCGCATTTGCAATGCAACCCGGTTGCGATTATGTCGTTGTGGGCCGTCGGGAGGTGCTTGGCGCCTCCTTTGCCGCGCTCGCAGATGAGCTGGAATCACGGATTTCAAAATCGCCTCGAACCGGACGGAGCCGGAAGGCGTCCGCACCAGGAAGATAAGATGGAAAATAACCGCAATTCTATCATTGCGATCGCGCTCACGGTCCTGGTCGTTCTGGCCTGGCAATTCCTGTATATGGGCCCGCGCCTGGAAGAGCAGCGCGCCGCACAGGAGCAGGCAGCGCAGCAGCAGGCGGCACAGGAACAGACCGCCACGACCAACGATAATGCCGCTTCCAGCGCTTCGAGCGGAACGGCAAATTCCGCCAGTGGCGACGCCGTATTCTCCCAGGCAGGCGCCCAGCAGGAAACCGCGCCGCGGGTCAAGATCGACACGCCTGCGCTTGCCGGCTCGATCAACCTTGCCGGAGCCCGCATCGACGATATCAAGCTGAAGGACTACCACGTCACCGTGGACCCCACGAGCCCGATCGTCACGCTGTTCAGCCCGGCCAACAACGAGAACGGCTATTTCGCCGAACTCGGCTTCGTCCAGGGCGAAAATTCCGGCACGGTTCCCGGACCGCAGACCGTGTGGACGCTTGAAAAAGGCGACACGCTGACGCCCACGACCCCGGTTACGCTGTCCTACACCAATGATTCCGGCCTGACCTTCCACCGCACCATTTCCATCGATGACGACTACATGATCACGATGGACGACACGGTGACCAACAGTTCCGACAAGCAGGTGACCGTCAATCCTTACGGCCGCCTCACCCGCTTCAGCCTGCCGGACGAGCCGTCCGCCTGGGTTCTGCATGAAGGCTTTCTCGGCGTGATGACGCCCGATGGCGGCATCACCGAAGATACCTACAAGAATGTTGCCGACGAAAACGAGACCTACGCGAATTCGAACGGCGGCTGGTTCGGCGTGACCGACAAGTACTGGGGTGCTGCGATCATTCCGCAGTCCACCATGAACTACGACGTCCGCTTCTCGCACTTCAATGACGGCCGGGAGCGTTATCAGGCGGATTACTCCGACAATCAGCCGCTGACGATTGCCGCCGGGCAGTCCGCCGAGCTGCAGACCAAGGTGTTTGCCGGCGCCAAGGTCACCAATATCCTGACCCAGTATCAGGATCAGTACAACATTCCGCTGTTCGACCGCATGATCGACTGGGGCTGGCTGTGGTTCCTCACCAAGCCGCTGTTCCAGCTGATGGACTTCATCTACCACCATGTCGGCAATTTCGGCGTCGCCATCCTGATCACCACGGTCATCATCAAGCTTCTGTTCTTCCCGCTCGCCTCCAAGCAGTATGCCTCCATGGCCAACATGAAGCGCATGCAGCCGAAGATGACCGAGCTGAAGGAACAGTATGGCGACGACCGCATGGGCCTGCAGAAGGCGATGATGGAGCTTTACAAGAAGGAGAAGATCAATCCGGTGGCCGGCTGTTGGCCGGTGCTGTTGCAGATCCCCATCTTCTTCTCGCTCTACAAGGTTCTCTACGTCACCATCGAAATGCGCCACGCGCCGTTCTTCGGATGGATTCAGGACCTTTCGGCGCCTGACCCGACCAGCCTTTTCAACCTGTTCGGCCTCTTGCCGTGGTCGCCGCCGGCCATGCTGATGATCGGCGCATGGCCGCTGATCATGGGCTTCACCATGTGGCTGCAGATGCGCATGAACCCGACGCCGCCGGACAAGACGCAGGCAATGATCTTCAACTGGATGCCGGTGGTCTTCACCTACATGCTGGCGCAGTTCCCGGCCGGTCTGGTGATCTACTATGCATGGAACAACTCGCTCTCGATCCTGCAGCAGTCGATCATCATGAAGCGCCACGGCGTCAAGATCGAGCTGTTCGACAATCTGAAGGGCACGTTCCGCCGCAAGAAACCGGCCCCTTCGGAATAACGCGGAGCCTCGACCGGCAATCGCCTTCTGGCGATTGCCGAAACGGGCAGTTGGCGCATGCCGGTTGCCCGCAACGTCTCCTCCTCTCCCCGCGTCATCCTCGGGCTTGACCCGAGGATCCAGTCACGGCTGCAGCAGGAAGAACAATTATGCTTTCGGTGCACGGCACAAAACCGGCATTCGGCATTGCCGTGTGACGCGATACATGGATCCTCGGGTCAAGCCCGAGGATGACACCGGAAAGCGAAGCATACCTCTTGAAGGGCCTTTTTGGCGGGCCAAGCGATAACAAGGCGTCGGCATTTTGTCCGACTTTCCTTCATGCTAGAGAAACGGACATGACCCAGCCCATCGATCAAGACGCCGCCCTGTTCGCCCGCCCGTGGATCTTCATTCGCGGCGTACCGTCGATGAAGTTTCTGCCGCCGGAAGGTCCGCCGGAGGTTGCTTTCGCCGGCCGCTCCAATGTCGGCAAATCGTCGCTGATCAATGCGCTCCTGACCCAGAAGGGACTGGCGCGGACCTCCAACACGCCCGGCCGCACCCAGGAACTCAATTATTTCGTCCCCGATGGCTATTCCGGCCAGGGTGAGGACCTGCCGCCGATGGCACTCGTTGACATGCCGGGCTATGGCTATGCCCAGGCCCCGAAGCAGCAGGTCGACCAGTGGACCAAGCTCGTCTTCGACTATCTGCGCGGCCGCGCCACGCTGAAACGCGTCTATGTGCTGATCGATGCCCGCCACGGTATCAAGAAGAATGACGAGGACGTGCTCGACCTGCTCGACAAGGCCGCCGTCTCCTATCAGATCGTGCTGACCAAAACCGACAAGATCAAGCCGCCGGCGGTCGAGAAGCTGCTGGCCGCCACTGCGGAAAAGCTCCGCAAACGCCCGGCCGCCTTCCCCGGCATTATCGCAACCTCGTCGGAAAAAAATGCCGGCCTCGATCTGCTCAGACAGGCAATCCAGGAAACCGTCGCGGGCTGAACGCAAAAAAAGGAACCGCCCGGAGGGAGGCGGTTCCAGTGAGCAATCAGGGGATCGCTCGTCTGCCGGGTTTTGCTGCTCCCGGCAAAGCAGAGAAGCTGACGATCAGCTTGCGGGCAGAAGCACGGTGTCGATAACGTGGATCACGCCGTTCGACTGTTCGACATCGGCAATCGTCACTTCTGCGGTACGGCCGTTTTCGTCGGTCAGCGTAATCACGCCGTCCATTTCGGTCGCGCTCAGCGTGCAGCCACCAACCGTCGGCACATCATGTGCGCCACCATCATCGGCAATCATCTTCTGAATGGCCGAGGCCATGGCATCGGCGGAAACGACATGGCAGGTCAGCACCTTGGCAAGTGCTTCCTTGTTTTCCGGCATCAGCAGTTCGTCAACCGTGCCCTCCGGCAGATCGGCGAAGGCGGCATTGGTCGGGGCAAAGACGGTGAACGGGCCCTCGCCCTGCAGCGTTTCGACAAGGCCGGCAGCCTTGACCGCAGCCACCAGCGTGGTGTGATCCTTAGAATTCATCGCATTTTCGACGATGTTCTTGTCGGGATACATCGCCGCACCGCCGACCATCGGATTGGCGGCAAGGGCTGCAACGGCGGAGCCGGTAATAACAGCGGTAGCGATGGCGGTGCGCTTGAAGGTCTTCAGCATGATAGTCTCCTCTTGATGTTTCACCTTACCCGACACCCTCCTGGTGCCGGGGATGAAACAACTGACGGAGACGATCCGAAAAGAGTTTCAGATTATTTGTGATTTTCTCTCAAGCAATTGAATTTCATAAATTTAAATCGACTTCAACTCACCGACCGCAATCACCGGCCCGGTCGCCGACCCCGTCGGCGAACCGCCATAGGGTTCGATACTGATTGCGAAGAAGGCACCTGCGCCGATCCGTTCGCTGATGTCGCGCGGCACGGTCAGCTCGCCCTCTCCCGTCTGCGGCAGAACACCGAGCGAGACGGCCGGGTCGTCACCCTCGATCAGCCAGAGTTCAAGCGATTTCTCATCCGGCGCGCCGGCAGCCACCGGCGTCAGGGAGACCTGACCGCTGCGGGCATTGTAACGGGCGACGAGGTTGACCGCATTGTCCTGGCCGCTCAGTTCGGCAAGCAGTGTCGTCTGCGGTGTCGCCATATGTTGATTGTAGACAGTGAAAGCCACTGCCGCGATGACGGCAACCGCGGCAACGCCGCGCCAGAGAGCTGCCGAACCCCACAACCGTGCGGCAAGCGATGGCCGCGCGTCTTTCGTCTCGGAAAAGAGCTTTTGTTCGATCGCTGTGAAAACCGCAGGCGGCGGTGTCTCGACACCATAGGCCTCATCAAGCGGCTCCAGCTTGCGCTGCCAGTCGCGCACCAGGGCGGCAAAGGCGGCGTCATGCGCAATCCGCGCCTCGGCATCACGCCGCTTAGCATCCGAAAGCGCGCCGATCACATATTCGCCGGCGAGCATCTCGTCTTCGGATTCACCGCCTTCCTGTGGCGTCGGCCTTTTCATGCTTCCAGACACTCTTTCAGTTTCAGAAGGCTGCGACGCAGCCAGGTACGCATCGTATTCAGCGGCACATTATTCCGTTCCGCCAGTTCATTATAGCTCAATCCGCGCACATAGGCCTCCCTGACGGCAGACGCCCATTCCGGTTTCAGCTGTTGCATACAGCTGTCGATCCGGCGCCCCTCGCCTGCAAGATGCGCATGCTCTTCGGGGCTGTCGTCCTCATCGGCAAGGTCATGCACAGTCTCGATATCCCGCGCTGCCGGCTTTTTCTGCCGCAGACGATCAATCGCGTGGTTTCGCGCTACCGTCGCCAGCCAGCCTTCCGACGAGCGGCCATCGCCCGCAAACATGCCGGCACGCTGCCATATCCGCACGAAAATATCCTGAAGCGCATCTTCCGCTTCACCGCGGTCGCCAAGAATACGAAGACAGATCGCAAAAAGTTTCGGACTTGCTTTCTGATAAAGCCGGTCGAAGGAGTGCCGGTCCTTAAGGGCAATGCGCCCAAGCAGTGCGCCAAGTTCATCGTCTGCCATGAATGCGCGGTTCCCCTTCCCGTTGCTCCATTTGTTATAGGGCGCCGCGGTCTTCCGGCAAGGTGGTTCCGCGCAATACTTCCACCGGCAATATTCACTAAGGCGCGCGGATGCGCTAAAAGGCCGCGAGGACCAAAGCACCCGGGGTAATTCATGTCATTGTCGGAAAGCGAAGTTCAGGCACGTCTGCTGGTGCAGGCGTTGCCTTATATGCAGAAATACGAGAACAAGACCATCGTCGTGAAATATGGCGGCCACGCCATGGGCGATTCCGAACTCGGCCAGGCCTTCGCCAGCGACATCGCGCTTTTGAAGCAGTCGGGCGTGAACCCGATCGTGGTCCATGGCGGCGGCCCGCAGATCGGCAGCATGCTGAAGCGGATGGGGATCGAATCCAAGTTCGAAGGCGGACTTCGGGTGACCGACGAGGCGACCGTCGAGATCGTCGAAATGGTGCTTGCCGGTTCGATCAACAAGGAAATCGTCGCGCTGATCAACCAGGCCGGCGAATGGGCGATCGGCCTATGCGGCAAGGACGGCAATATGGTTTTCGCCGAAAAGGCGAAGAAGACCGTCATCGACCCTGATTCCAATATCGAGCGGATTCTCGACCTCGGCTTCGTCGGCGAAGTCGTGACCGTCGATACCACGCTGCTCGACCTTCTCGCCAAGTCGGAGATGGTGCCGGTAATCGCGCCGGTCGCGCCGGGCAAGGACGGTCATACCTACAATATCAATGCCGATACCTTTGCCGGTGCCATTGCCGGCGCCCTACGTGCGACGCGCCTTCTGTTTTTGACGGATGTGCCCGGCGTGCTCGACAAAAACGGCGAACTGATCAAGGAACTGTCCGTCGCCGAGGCTCGCAATCTCATTCTCGACGGCACGATTTCCGGCGGCATGATCCCGAAGGTCGAGACCTGCATCGAAGCGATCGAGGCCGGCGTCGAAGGCGTGGTCATCCTCAACGGCAAGGTCAAGCATTCGGTCCTGCTGGAAATCCTGACCAAGGGCGGCGCCGGCACGCTGCTCGTCCCGTAAACCGCCGAAACCGGCCATCATCCGTCAAGCGCCCCGCCGCCGTTCAGGCGATGTGCGGGGCGTTTTCCTTTGTTGCTGCCGGCTGAGCGGGCCTGCGGTCCGAAGACAGAAGCAGGGTCAGCACGATCACCACCGCATAGGCGGCAAGGTTGTAGATCAGCGACAGGGCAAAGGCACTCACATAGGCGGCATGTCTTGCCGCACCCGACTGCATCATCTCACCGAGGCGGGCAAAGAAGATGCCGCTGATGATCGCGATGCCGAAGGCGCCGCCAAGCTGCTGGACGGCCTGCAGCGCGCCGGAGGCTGACCCCGCCTCCTCCTGGGGAACACCCGCCAGCACCAGCTGAAAGATTGATGCGATTGAGACACCGAGGCCAAGCCCGGCGATAATCAGCGGCATGAACAGAGCCCAGCGCGACACCGCGTCGCCTATGCTCAGCACATAAAGCCTGAGCCAGAACATGCCGACGCCAAGCAATACAATGCCGAGAATGACCCGCACTTTCAGAAAATGGTGACCGAGCCGCCCGCTGATCAGCGAGGCGGCAAACACGCCGACGGAAAACGGGATCGTCGTCAGCCCGGATTTCAGCGGCGCAAAGCCGAATCCGACCTGCAGGAAAATCGCCAGACAGAGAAAGAAACCCGGGATCGTGGAAAAGAAGAACAGCGCCATCGAGCCGCCGACCATGAAGTTGCGGGTCTTCATCAGCCCGAAGGACAGAAGCTGCGGCCTGTTGCGGGCGTTCTGACGGCTCTCCCAGAACACGAAGGCAGTAAGCACCGGCACCGCCGCAGCCATCATCACAAAACACCACAGCGGCCAATCGAAGGTGCGGCCTTCAACCAGCGGAAAGATCAGCAGGAACATGGCCACCGCGATCAGCAGAATACCGGCATAGTCATTGCGGGTATCGCTGCGGCGCGGCGTGGACGGCACCAGTTTCGCACCGGCGATCACGGCAAACAGGCCGATCGGCAGATTGATCAGAAAGATCGCCCGCCAGCCAAGGCCAAACAGGCTGTGCTCGACCAGAAAACCGCCGATGATCGGACCACTGACGGTCGCGATCCCCGCCATCATGCCGAAATAGCTGAAGGCCCGGGCGCGTTCATGCGGCGAAAACATCACCGTGGCCAGCGCCAGCACCTGCGGTGTCATCATCGCCGCAGAAAAACCCTGAAACAGGCGGGCGAAGATCAGCAGCAGCGTGGTATGCGACAGGCCGCAAAGTGCGGAACCGAGCGTAAAGCAGCCGACACCGATAACGAACATGGTCTTTTTGCCGACAAGATCACCGAGCCGCCCGAAGGGCAGCAGCGCCAGTGCGAACATCAGAACATAGCCGGCAACGATCCATTCGATGGCCGAATTCGAGGCATTCAGGCCTTCCTGGATCGATGGCAATGCCACATTGACGATGGTCACATCCAGCATGTTCATGAACACCGCCGAAAGCAAAACGGCAAACGCCGTCCAGCGGCCTGGATGTTGCTCGGTGTCTGCGCCTGCCGGTGCGGTTTCCGGTGAACTGGAAGCCAATAGGGTCTCCGATTGCGTGTTGAATGCGGTCACGAGTTGGGCAAGGTGCGCCCAAAAGTCAACGGCACCCGCTATCTTCTACAAACCGGGCATCATGCCGCCGGTGTCTGCCTTCACGCCGGATGCCCTGAGCGCAGGCGCGGGCATGAAGATTGCCGCGACAAAAACCGTGGCCATGGCCAGGATCATATAGCCGATGCTGGCGGAAAATCCTGCGACATAGGCATTCGCCGTTTCAGCTCCGGCCTGTTGCCGTTGCGCGATCATAGAGAAGAACAGTGCACTGGCAATGGCAATCCCGAGAGCGCTGCCGGCCTGTTGAATAGCCTGCAATGCGCCGGAGGCCGACCCGGCATCGCGTGCCGGCACATCAGACAGGATGATCTGGAACAGCGGTGAAGCCGTCATGCCCAGAGAGAAGCCACAGATGAACAGCGGCGGCGCGAAGTCGATGATCGCCAGGTTCCGGTCAGCGTGTTGAACGACAATGAAGAGCGCCAGATAACCGACAGCCATGACCGCCGATGCGGCAAGGATACGGCCCTTGAGAAACCGGTCGGAAAGGCGGCTGTTGGTAAAAGCCGACAGGAACGCGCCGAGCGGAAACGGAATGGTGCTCAACCCCGCCTCAAGCGGCGTGAAGCCAAATCCCTGCTGGAGAAAAATCGCAAAGGTCATGAACAGGCCGGCCGGCGTCGAATAAAACATCAGCGCGATGAGACCGCCGAGCGCATAGGCATGATTGCGCATCAGCGAGACCGGAAGCAGTTGCGACAGGCCGTTATTGTCGCGCCGGCGCTCGAAAAAGTAAAACGCGGCAAACACCGGGAAAGCCGCCGCGATCATTACAAAACACCACAACGGCCAACCGAACCGGCGCGCTTCAACCAGCGGAAAGATCAGCAGCACGAAGGCGGACGCGATGATGATGACGCCCGTTGTGTCCAGCACCGGCCGCTCGCTCGCCGCAATATCGGGAATCAGAATGCGGCCGGCCATCACGGCGGCAATCCCGACGGGGACGTTGATATAAAAGATCGAACGCCATTCAAGCCCGAACAGATCGACGGCAATCAACCAGCCGCCGATCAGCGGGCCGGAGACAATGGCGATGCCGCTGGCGATCCCGAACAGGGAAAATGCGCTGGATCGTTCCTTCGAGGCAAACATGTCCTGGACCAGCGCAAGAACCTGCGGCGCCATGATTGCAGCGCCAAGCCCCTGACAAAGCCGCGCGACCACCAGTGCCCCGATGTTTGGCGCGGCACCGGAACAGGCAGACGCCAGGGTGAAGAAACCGACGCCGATAAGGAACATCCGTTTCTTGCCGATGATGTCGCCAAGCCGCCCGCAGGGCATCAGCGCCAGCGCGAAGACCATGACATAGCCGGCCACGATCCACTCCAGTGAGGAACTGTGTGCATTCAGATCCCGGCCAATGACGGGAAGCGCAACGTTGACGATGGTGGCATCGAGCAGGTTCATGAAGGATGCGGCAATCAGCACCGACATCGCCAACCAGCGCCCCGGCCAGGCTGCCGCCCCCACTTCAGAAGCTTCCGTCATTCATGTCCCCGCTGCCACCGCCTGTTGCTGTCTTCTCAACCATCAATTGCCGCTGGCGGCATGCAAGTCAATCGCAACCAGAGCGTTTCAGCGTGAATTGGAAGGGTTCTGCCGCAAGGAATTTGTGCCGCCCTTTCGGGGTGGCGTAAACCGGCCATTCACCCTGAAGCGTTCTAGGCGAGCAGAAGCGTGAGCACGCCGAGAACGACAAGCGTGCAGCCTATAGCCTCCGCGCCGGTCATCTTTTCCTTGAACACCAGCACAGATGTTGCAAAGGAAAACAGCATTTCCACCTGCGCCACCGCCTTGACGATCGCCGCCTGCTGCAGCGTCATCGCCACAAACCAGCCGAAGGACGCCGTGGCGCCGACGAAACCGACGGCAAGCGCCGGGCGCCAGGCTTTGGCCACCTTGACCAGTTCGCCACGATCGAAGGCGAGCATCCAGACCAGCATCGCCAGCGTCTGGATGGCGATGACCACCACCAGCGTGAAGGAAGCCTGCATGATGGCATCCGGTTGCGGCAGGCTTGCCGCCAGCGACAGCGAGGCCGCGCGATAGGCCACCGCCGAAAGCCCGAACAACGTGCCCGATGCAATGCCGATCAGCGCAGTGCGGGTCAAAAGCCCGCGCATGAGACCGCCAACCCCGACATCATTGCGCGACAGCGAAATCAGCATGACACCGGCAATCGAGATCAGGATGGCGGCAATGGCGGCAAACGAGATGGTAGCACCGAAGAAAATAAAGGCGAGGATGGCGGCCTGTGCCGGTTCGGTGCGCGAATAGGCGGTTCCGACCACGAAATTGCGGAACGAAAACAGATAGACCAGCAGGAAGGTCGCGCCGATCTGCCCGGCAGCGCCGATCACCGCCCAGAACAGGAAAGCGTTGTTGACCGACGGCACCGGCCGGCCGAGACCGAAGATCAGAATTGCGAAATAAAGCGCGGCGAACGGCAGGCCGAAGCCGAAACGGGTAAAGGTTGCGCCGAGCGTGGCCATACGCCCTTTCAGATATTTCTGAAGCGTCGAGCGCATGTTCTGCAGAAAGGCTGCGGCAAAGGTGATGCCGATCCAGAGTTCCATGGAATAAGACCTTGCGTGGTGAAGACGGAGGGTGGGGCTCAGTTCACGCCAGAGGCGCGCCGCCCGCAGACTGTCTTGCAAAAGGTCGCGAAAAACCGGACCGGCAGGCGCTTTCTGTCCTGCAGGATGATCGCGCCGCGATGGCAGGGTCTGATCGCTCCGGTATTCATGGCTCATGCCTACCACAGTCTTCCCCGCCCCGGAAGCAGGGCCTGACGGAAAGCAGTTTCCTTCGCGCGTCGGCTCTGCCATAAGCAGATCATGACCAAGCCGAAATCACACCCCGAAGCGTCCGATTTCACCACGATCCGTGACTGGGTCTTCGATCTCGACAACACGCTTTATCCGCACCAGGTCGATCTGTTTTCGCAGGTCGACCGCAACATGACGGCCTATGTGGCCGAACTGCTGTCTCTGCCGGAGCAGGATGCACGCAGGGTGCAGAAAGATTATTACCGTGACCATGGCACGACCTTGCAGGGGCTGATGATCAACCATGACATCGACCCCAATGATTTTCTCGAAAAGGCCCATGCGATCGATTACTCCGTGCTGGAGCCGAACCCGGTTCTGGGGGCGGCGATCAAGGCTTTGCCGGGACGCAAGTTCATTTTCACCAATGGTTCCGTGGCGCACGCGCAAAAGACCGCCGAAGCGCTCGGCATTCTTGACCATTTCGACGATATTTTCGATATCGTTGCGGCCGGGTTCACGCCCAAGCCGGAGGCCGATGCCTATGCCCGTTTTCTGGACCGCTCCGGCGTCGACACCGGCCATGCCGCCATGTTCGAAGACCTGCCCCGCAATCTGCATCAGCCGAAGGCGCTCGGCATGAAAACCGTGCTGATCGTACCGCCCAATCTGGAATACGGCCTTGCCCAGACTTTCGAACGGCTCGATGACCAGACCGGCCACATCGACTATGTTACGGAAGATCTGACCGGGTTTGTCCGCACGGTGCTTGGCTATTTTGATGAACCGAAAATGAATTACCGATAATTCAGGTACCTTTCGGATAATTAAGTCGGCTTTACTGTTCCCTTCGCTTACCCTCATGGCTGTCATCACGGCAGAACGAGGATTTGGGCCATGACCGGGAAATATCTGACACTGACGGCAATCGCCGCAACATGCGCGCTTGGCGCAACCGCAACGCCAGGCATCGCACGGGATATGCGCGGACCCGCACCGGCAGAGCGCGGCTTCATCTATCTTCTGAAGAATGCCGACACCAACAAGGACGGAAAGATCACCGAGGAAGAAGCCATCGCCTTTCAGGGCGGCCGCTTCGCGGAAATCGACGTCAACGAAGACGGCGTGATCACACCCGGCGAATTTTCCGACTACCGCAAGGCCAGGATCGCAGAGTTCCGCAAGAACAATCCCCGCCCCGAGCGCTCGGTCGACAAGGCCGGGATCGCCGAAAACAGCGGCGACAGTGACCGGGACCGCAACGGCTGGAAGCCGCACATGGCGATGCGTGACGGCGGACATCACCGGATGGGCCCCGGCGCGGGTCATCACCGCAATTGGCAGGGGCACCATCGCGGCAATATCGAGCGGATTTTCTTTATCCGTGCCGACAGTGACCGCAGCGGGCAGGTTTCCGAGCAGGAATTTTCCGATACGGCCGCCAGAATGTTTTCCCGCATGGACCGCAACGGCGATATGGTGATCACCGTTGATGACCTGCCTGATCGCCCGATGCGCTGGTAAACCTTAAACAGCATTTCCAGACCGTCTCCATCGGTCGCGTCCGATGCGCTTCATCGGCATGCCCCCGCCTTTTGGCGGGGGCATTTGCGTTTGTGCGGCACGGCGGCAGAGATTGACGCACTGGCGCACCTCGCCTAGAGCATGTTGGAAGGTTTGAGACCTCCGGATTCTTCCGCGCCTGTTCAGCGCGACTTTCAAAGGACGACAGAATGACCGACCACGCATCGCTTGAAAAAACCATCGAAACCGCATTCGAAAACCGCGCCGAGATCTCCGTATCGACCAAAGGCGAAGTCCGCGAGGCGGTGGAAGATGCGCTGAACCTGCTGGACAGCGGCGCAGCACGGGTGGCCGAGCGCCAGGAACACGGCCCCTGGAAGGTCAATCAGTGGCTGAAAAAGGCGGTCCTTCTTTCCTTCCGCCTCAATGACATGAGCGTCGTCAAGGGCGGCCCCGACAATGCAACCTGGTGGGACAAGGTGCCCTCCAAGTTCGAAGGCTGGGGCGACAACCAGTTCCGCGATGCCGGTTTCCGCGCCGTGCCCAACGCCGTTGTGCGTCGCTCTGCCTATATCGCCCCCGGCGTCGTTCTGATGCCCTCCTTCGTCAATCTCGGCGCCTATGTCGATGAAGGCACCATGGTCGATACATGGGCAACCGTCGGGTCCTGCGCCCAGATCGGCAAGAACGTCCATCTGTCCGGCGGCGTCGGCATCGGCGGCGTGCTGGAGCCGATGCAGGCCGGCCCGACCATCATCGAGGATAATTGCTTCATCGGTGCGCGTTCGGAAGTCGTGGAAGGCTGCATCGTGCGCGAAGGCTCGGTGCTCGGCATGGGCGTCTTCATCGGCAAGTCCACCAAGATCGTCGACCGCGCAACCGGTGAAATCAGCTTCGGCGAGGTTCCGCCCTATTCGGTTGTCGTTGCCGGCACGCTGCCTGCCGCCAAGCCGATGGGCAACGGCGCTCCCGGACCGGGCCTCTACTGCGCCGTCATCGTCAAGCGCGTCGATGCGCAGACCCGTTCCAAGACCGGTATCAACGAGCTTCTGCGCGACTGATCCTGAAAAAAAGCGGCCCCTGCCGGATGGTTTTCCGGCAGGGGCCCGATCGCCAGCAACAGCAGAAAAGCGTCCGGATATCTTCATATGACCGTCACCGATCCCGTCCGCGTCCTCGAAACGCTTGTCCGCTGCCCTTCTGTCACGCCAGAAGAAGGCGGGGCGCTTTCCGCCCTTGAGGCAATGCTGAAACCGCTCGGTTTCTCGGTCGAGCGGATGGTTGGGCGCGAACCCGGCACGCCGGATGTGGAGAACCTTTATGCCCGCCGCGGCTCGGATGGCCCGCACCTGATGTTTGCCGGACACACCGATGTGGTGCCGCCCGGCAACGAAGCCTCCTGGCGCCACCCGCCATTTGCCGCCGAAATCGAGGATGGTCTTCTGTTCGGCCGCGGCACCGTCGACATGAAGGGCGGGATCGCCTGCTTCATTGCCGCCGTCGCCAGGCTTGTCGAAAAAGGCCATGCCCTGCCCGGCTCGATATCGCTGCTGATCACCGGCGACGAGGAAGGCCCCGGCATCAACGGCACGGAAAAACTGCTCGCATGGGCCAGGGAACGCGGCGAACACTGGGACGCTTCGCTCGTCGGCGAGCCGACCAACCCGGATGCGCTCGGCGACATGATCAAGGTCGGCCGCCGGGGATCGCTGACAGGCAGGCTGACGGTGACGGGAACGCAGGGCCATGTGGCCTATCCCCACCTTGCCGACAACCCCCTGCGGGCGATGACGGCGATGCTTGATGCGCTAATGGGCAAGCCGCTCGATGACGGCACCGATCTTTTCCCGCCGTCCAACCTGGAAGTGACCTCGGTTGATACCGGCAACACCGCCACCAATGTCATTCCCGAATCGGTATCCGCCACCTTCAATATCCGCTTCAACGATATCTGGAGCGCGCAAACGCTGAAGGCCGAGCTCAACGCCCGGCTGAAACGCGCCGCCGCTGACGACACGCTTCGCCCCGGACGCGATGCGGCACGGTTCAATGTCGAATGGCTGGGCCGGGCAAGCCCGGTGTTCCTGACCCGCGACCAGCGCCTGTCGGGCAGTCTTGCCGCCGCCGTCGAGGCCGTAACCGGCAAGGTCCCTGCCCTTTCCACCACCGGCGGCACCTCCGATGCGCGCTTCATCAAGGATTACTGCCCGGTTGTCGAATTCGGCCTTGTCGGCCAGACCATGCACAAGGTTGACGAACATGTGCCGGTGGCCGATCTTGAGACGCTGACCGAAATCTATGGCCATTTCATCGAAAGGTGGTTTGCCCTTGCCGACGCCCGGTGAAATCCTGTTCTACATGCGGGGCCTCTGGCTTCTGATCAAGGCCAATCCGGCCCACACACGCTATCTTGATTTTACCGAACGCGGTCTGGCGCGTTCGTTCTGGGCGCTTGCCTATTCCTTTCCCTTCATGGTCGCCAGCGAACTTGTCAGCCTTTCAAGGCTGATGCCGCAAACGGTAACCGTCAGCGCAGAGACGGTTTTCAGAAGTGCGCTGGTCCAGGGGCTGGGCTGGATGGGGCCGATTGTCGTGCTGGGTGTCGTCTGCATGGTCTCGGGCATGCCGCGCTCGTTTCTGAAGATCGTGGTCACCACCAACTGGATTTCCCTGCCGATCAATATTTTCGCGGCTCTGGCAATCTTTCTGATCGCCACCGGCCTTCAGCCGCTGGCCAGCATATTGCTGCTGCTCTTCCAGGCTGTCGTGCTGGCCGCATTCCTGCTCGAAATCCGGATCGTCTACCTGCTGATGAACGACAAGGCGCTGCCGACAGCGACCGCCATCATCGCCTCGGCGATCACAGCGCTTTTGATTACCGACCTTGGCACACGCTATATCGTGGGCGGGTGACCGGCGCTTCGGCTTGACAGCACTGCCTGCTGCCGCAATCGTAATGCGACGTTTTATTGGGGGTGTGAGGGTATGAAAACGAGATCGTTTCTTTCTATTGCCATGCTTGCAGCGCTGACCGGTTGCCAGACCGGGCCGATCGATGTGCTCTACAAGGAAGGCAGCACCCGCGCCGAACGTCAGGAAGCCTATGACCAGTGCTTCATTCAGGCGTTGAAGGAAGTGCCGCAAAACATGGTGACCGAGGTTTCCGGCGGCTACAGCGTTCCCGGCTTCATTGACTGCAATACCGATGGCGACAGGACCTATTGCGGTGAGGTCGGCGGCTATACCACCCCCGTCACCAGTTACAGCTACGACACCAATGAGCGGCTTCGAAATCGCTTCATCAATCGCTGCCTTGTCGACAAGGGGTTTACCACCATCGAGCGGCCGATCTGCGAGACACGTGAGGAACGCACCGCATATGCGCTGCTGCCCGAACAGCCCAACGCTGCCCGCATTGCCTGCGTCGCGGGACAGAGTTTCGAACCGAACTGAGTTGAAAAGCACATCGGCGGCGACGGGCATGCTGCCCTCGCCGCCGGAATTCACTCGGACTTGCCCTTTGCTGGAACCACGACCTCGCCATCTTCCTTCGAAAACGCGCCGATATCCGGGTTTTCCAGAATATCCAGCACGGTTTCGGACGGACGGCAAAGCTTTGTGCCCTTGGCGGTCACGACAATCGGCCGGTTGATCAGGATCGGATGGTCCATCATCGCATCAATCAGCGCATCGTCGGACAGCGCCGGGTCGTCCAGTCCCAGTTCGTCATAAGGCGTGCCCTTGCGGCGCAGGAGATCCCGCACGGGAATGCCCATTTCCGCAATCAGCGCCACAAGGCGATCACGCGTTGGCGGTGTTTTCAGATATTCGATGATTTCGGGCTCCACGCCGGACTGACGGATCATCGCCAGAACATTGCGCGAGGTGCCGCATTTCGGGTTGTGATAGATCGTCACCGGCATGGCGGACTCCAACATATCCATAAATCTGGAATTATTGATACGTAAAATCCGTGTCGGATGCAAGTCGCTAGGCACCGGCAATCACGGATAGTCTACCCGCAGAAAATAAAGCCCCTCGGGCGGGGCCACGGTTCCGCAGGCGCTGCGATCGCGGGCCTGAAGCGCGGCAGCAACATCGTCGGCGCTCATCTTGCCCTCGCCAGCCAGTTTCAGCGTACCGGCAAAGGAGCGGATCTGGTTGTGCAGAAAGCTCTGCGCCGAGGCCCGGATTTCGATCACCTCGCCGGTGCGGGTCACATCGAGCCAGTCCAGCGTGCGCACCGGCGAATTCGCCTGGCATTGCGCCGAGCGGAAGGTGGTAAAGTCGTGACGGCCGACAAGCCTTTGTGCGGCGGCGTGCATGGCCTCGTGGTCAAGCGGGCGCGGCACCCACCAGGCGCGCATGTGATCGACCGCCAGATGGGCCCTGCGATTGATGATGCGATAGAGATAATGGCGCTTGAGGGCGGAAAACCGCGCGTCGAAATCATCGTCGACCGGCACCACCTCCGTTACGGCAATGCTGTCTCTGGCAATACGCAGATGGGCGTTGATTGCATTGAGCAGGGTGAACGCACTCCATTCGCGGCCCAGATCGAAATGGGTGACCTGGCCGAGCGCATGAACGCCGGAATCGGTGCGCCCCGCGCCGCGGATCGTCACCTCTTCGCCGGAAAAGCCCTTCACCGCCTCCTCCAGCGCACTTTGCACGGACCGCCCCGTCGCCTGCCGCTGCCAGCCGACATAGGGCGTGCCATCATATTCGACCGTGAGACGGTAGCGCGGCATCAGGACAGGACCGTGCCGGGAGCAAGCGGATTGCCGCGCAGAAAATCCTCAGCCGGAAGCACCTTGCCGCCGGCCTTTTGAAGCCGTGTCAGGCAGACGGCGCCTGTGCCGCAGGCGATGGTGAGCGGCGTTCCGTCAACAACCGTTCCCGCCGGGCCACTGCCCTCACCAATCCGGCTTTCATGGACTTTTACGCGCTCGGCGCGCCGCTCTGTCGGCATCTCGGTCCAGGCGCCGGGAAAAGGAGCAAGGCCGCGAATGTGATTGTGCACCACCTCTGCCGGCTGTGTGAAATCGATCCGGGTTTCGCCCTTGTCGATCTTCTTCGCATAGGTCACGCCATCTTGGGCCTGCGGGGTCAGCGGCAGGTCGTCGTTTTCCAGCTTTGCCATGGCTTTGGCCATCAGCTTCGCGCCCTTCAGCATCAGTTGATCATGGAGGTCTCCGGCGGTCATGTTCGCGCCGATGACGACTTTTTCGGTAAGCGCGACGGGGCCGGTATCAAGACCCTTGTCCATACGCATGACCATCATGCCGGTCTCGCTGTCACCGGCCATGATGGCGCGCTGGATCGGGGCCGCGCCGCGCCAGCGCGGCAGCAGCGAGGCATGGCCGTTATAGGCGCCGAGACGGGTTCCCGAGAGGATCGCTTCCGGCAGGATCAGACCGTAGGCGACCACCACCGCAACATCGGCATCAAGCGCGCGGAATGCCGCGCGATCTTCGTCCTGTTTGAAGTTGACGGGCGTGCGCACTTCAAGGCCAAGCAGTTCGGCGGCCTGATGAACCGGCGACTTGACCTCGGAAAGGCCGCGCCGGCCGGCAGCGCGCGGCGGCTGGGTGTAGACGCAGGCGATTTCATGTCCCGCCTCGCACAGCGCCCGCAAGGTCGGAACGGCAAAATCGGGCGTTCCCATGAAAACGATCCTGAGCGCCATTGTCCGTCCTTTCGCGATGTTCACAGTTCTGTTGGCAAGCTGCCGGCCGCAGCCTACAGCTTTTGCTGCCGCGCCGCCTTGGCAAACCGCTTGATCACCCGGTCGCGCTTCAGTTTCGAGAGATAGTCGATGAACAGGGCGCCATCCAGATGGTCGATCTCGTGTTGCAGGCAGGTCGCAAGCAGGCCATCGGCCTCGATTTCCTGCTGCTTGCCGTCCAGATCGGTATAGCCCACCCGCACGCTTGCGGGACGCTCGACCTCGGCAAAGAATTCGGGGATCGACAGGCACCCCTCCTCGTAAACCGAGCGTTCGTCGGAAGAGGAAAGAATGGTCGGATTGATCACAACAAGAGGATTTTTTTCCATCTCCTGTTCCGGGGCGTTTCCATCTTCATCTTCGCCCTTGCTGGTGACATCGACCACCAGCATGCGCCGGGGCACGCCGACCTGTATCGCGGCCAGCCCGATACCGGGCGCCTCGTACATGGTTTCCAGCATGTCGCCGGCAAGTTTCTTCAGGTCGTCGTCTACACGCTCGACCGGTTCGGAGACCTTGCGAAGCAGCGGGTCCGGCAGAATTATCAAAGGCATCGTCGTCATGCGTTTCCCTTAGCGCAAGTTTGGCAAAGAAGAAACGGTTTCGTTTCGCCCAAAGCCACCGTTCATTGCGATCCACGCCATTATCAGATACGTTCACGTTTTGATCTTTTCAAGACGTCGATTTATGCTAGTCTCCCCGGACGGAAGGAACAGCGAGGATGGAACGACTGGCACATGAAATCGCGACAGCCGGGCCCGGCATGATTGGCCTCGGTGTCGTCCTCCTGCTGGCACTCCTCGCCGCCATCGTCATTGCGGCGTTCAGGCGGGGTACGGGCCGGCGCGCGGACACACTTGAACGCGAGTTGCAGAATCTGGTCCGCGCCCAGACGGAGATGCAGGGCCGGATGGCGACCATGGCCGAGCTTTTCGGTAACCGGCAGGCGGAGCTCGATGCCTCGCTCGGCACCCGTCTCGATGGCCTGTCCCGGCGAATCGGCTCCACCCTGCATCAGCAGCACCAGACCACGCACGAAAATCTGCGCCGTCTGCAGGAGCGGCTTGCGGTGATCGATGCAGCCCAAAACAATATCCAGTCGCTCGCCAGGGACGTCGTCGGCCTGCAAGCGATCCTGTCGAACAAGCAGACCCGCGGCGCTTTCGGACAGGGACGCATGGAGACAATCATCGCCGATGCCCTGCCGGCAGGCACATTCCGGTTTCAGGCCACGCTTTCAAACGGAACACGGCCGGATTGCGTGGTCGACATGCCCAATGGCGCGCCGCCGCTGGTGATCGACGCCAAGTTTCCGCTGGAGGCCTGGAACGCGTTGCGCGATGCGCAGGACGATGACGCGAAACGCGCCGCCAGCCAGCGCTTCCGCCGCGACCTCGACACCCATATTCGCGATATTTCCGGCAAATACCTGCTGCCCGGCGAGACACAGGATACCGCCTTCCTGTTCGTGCCGTCGGAATCGATCTTCGCCGATATCCACGAACACTTCGAGGCAAGCGTTCAGCGCGCCCATGCAGCCCGCGTGGTGATCGTTTCGCCGACACTGCTGCTATTGTCCATCCAGGTGGTGCAGGCGGTCATGAAGGACCAGCGCATGCGCGAACAGGCCCATCTGATTCAGGGCGAGGTCGCCCATCTGATCGGCGATCTCGGCCGGCTGAACGAGCGCGTGGAAAAGCTCAACAGCCATTTCTCGCAGGCCCGGCAGGATGTCGAACAGATCCGGGTCTCGACCGGAAAAATTGCCCGGCGCGGCGAACGGATCGGTGCGCTTGAATTCGAAACCCGGGCAGACCCGGCAGCAGATAGGAATGACAATCCGTCTACCCCCGACGAGGCAGATGATCCGGCCACGTCCGGCGTCGGGCGCATGAAACTGCGCGTCGTCGACGAGGACTGATTGTCATTGCCGCAACTTGGCAATAAAACCGCAGAAAACGGCGTTTGGCGAAGGGATTGCTTTCGCCACTATCAACACGATGCGAGGAGACATTGCCATGATCACGGTTTTCGGGTCCATCAACATGGATCTCATCAGCACCACCGAGCGCCTGCCGGAACCGGGGGAAACCGTGGCCGGGCTTTCGTTTTCCACCGCTCCCGGCGGCAAGGGCGCAAACCAGACGCTGGCCGCCCGCCGCGCCGGCTCGCATGTGGCGATGGTGGGCGCGGTCGGCAGCGATGAATTCGCCACACCGGCAACCGCACTTCTGGCCGATGCCGGCGTCGACCTGTCGGCGCTCAAGATCTCCGACGGAGCAACCGGCACGGCGACGATCCTTGTCGGGGGCGACGGCGAGAACGTCATCGTGCTCAATGCCGCGGCCAACTTCACGCTGAACGAAGATGACGCCCGGGCGGCCGTGGATCGCATGTCGGCGGACGATATTCTGATGCTGCAGCTTGAAATTCCGGCGCCGGCCATCCGCGCTGCACTGGAAGCCGCCCGCAAGAAGGGCGTGACGTCCGTTCTCAACACCGCGCCGCTGACACCGCAGGCCGCCGAACTTGCCGCGCTGGCGGATATCGTCATTGCCAATGAAACCGAGTTCGAGCGCCTCGTCGGTGCGGAAGAGCTCGGCAGCGAAGGCCGGATCGCGATGCTGAAGACCCATCACGACCGCACGGGCCAGACCATGGTGATCACCCTTGGCGGCGACGGCGTCATCGCCATGCATGAAGGCGCTTTCTTCAAGATCGATGCGCTGAAAATCGACCCCGTCGACACAGTCGGCGCGGGCGATACGTTTTGCGGCTATCTTGCCAGCGGCCTGGAACAGGGGCTTTCGTTCGAGGCTGCGGCCCACCGCGCTTCGGTCGCCGGCGCCCTGGCCTGCCTCAAACCCGGTGCCCAGCCCTCGATCCCGACCGCTGACGAAGTCGCCAAACGGCTGTAACAGCGGGCACCCGCCAGATCAGAGACGGGCCAGCCGCTCCGTCAGCAACGCGAAAAACCCGGTCGCATCGGCCTTGCCAATCACCAGCGCATTCGGCTTGCGATCGGTTACATGCCACCAGTCGACGACGGTTTCGCCGAGCGTGAGCTCCGAAACCGTCTCGATCTCGACATTGCAGTGACGCCCGGAAAACAGCTCCGGTTTCAGCAGATAGGCCGTTACCGACGGGTCATGCAGCGGCCCGCCGTCCGAGCCGTATTTTTCCAGGTCGAAGCGCTCGTAAAAGCGCAGCATTGCGGCCATGGCCTGCGCCGCCGGCCGGCCGATCGCATCGATCTTGTCGACACGTTCCTTCAGGCAGAGCAATTGATGGGTCACATCAAGCGGCATCATCACGATCGGAATACCGGAGGCGAATACGGCTTTGGCGGCCTCCGGATCGACATAGATGTTGAACTCGGCCGACGGCGAAATATTGCCGCCCTCGAAATAACCACCGCCCATCATCACGATTTCCTGCACCCGGCCGATGATTTCCGGCGCCTTTTCGAAGGCCGTCGCAATATTGGTCAGCGGACCGAGCGTGCAAAGCGTGACGGTATTTTCCGGCTCGCTCTTCAGGGTTTCGATGATGAAATCAACGGCGTGCATCGCCTGCAGCGGCATTGTCGGCTCGTCGAGCTCCGGACCGTCAAGACCGGTCTTGCCATGCACATGCTCGGCGGTGACCAGCGGTCGGCGCAGCGGGCGGTCGCAGCCGGCAAAAACCTTCATATCCGGCCGCCCTGACAATTCGCACACGATGCGGGCATTGCGCTCGGTCAGCGCCAGCGGCACATTGCCGGCAACAGCCGTGATACCGAGGACATTGAGCTCCTCTGGACTGGCCAGCGCCAGCATGATCGCCGCAGCGTCGTCCTGCCCGGGATCGGTGTCGATGATGATTTTTCGTGCGCTCATGATGTCCGTCTCTGCCCTGGTGAAATACCAATTGGTGAATGGCGACTGGTCCTGCACTTGTCAAGCCGATGCGGTCTTGCGACGCTTGTGCCGATGCCCCATATCGCAAGAACAAGGACCGGAGCAGCCCAATGCCGAGAATCGACCTGCGTATCAATCCGACAATGCTGGAAAACCGTGCGCAGGACGCTGCACTCAAGGGCGCATCCGGCTACCCGCCGTTTGATGTCGAATGGTTTCCGAATGAACCGGCCGGCATTTTCCTGAGGATCACGCTCGCCGTTGCCGGTTTCGATGAAAGCGAACTCGATGCCGTTGCACAGGACAATATTCTCGTGGTCAGCGGCAATCGCGAAGAACGGGAAGACGGCGAATACCTGTTTCGCGGCATTGCCGGGCGTCAATTCCGCCGGCAGTTCGCACTGGCGGACGGGATGGAGGTTGTCGGCGCGAAACTCGATCGCGGCCTTCTCGCAATCGACATCGCCAGACGGCCGCAAGAGGTACGAAAAATTAAGATTTCGGTTTCACAATAGCCTTTGAAACATGCAGGCAGGTCGTTGGGAAAACGATATTTTCAGCGCCTGTGCCGACATCACAGCGAAAAGACAAAGGCGCCCGTTCCCATGAAATTTCCGTCCGCGGCAACCGCTTTCGAAACCGATCAGCTCGCCGCCTTCGGCGCAGGCCACCTTGGCTATTTCCGCGCATTTGACCGGGAAGAAGCGCTTCGCCAGTTTCCCGATGCGGAAAGGCTGAAATCGGCAGAAAAGCTCTGGGCGCTGTTTCGGGCAGACGGAACGCTGCTGCTGTTGACCGAAAACCGTACCAGCATTTTCTTCAAGGCCATGGAAGAAGACCTGAAGACCGTGACACTACACTGACGCAGGCGGCAAAACGCCGGATCAAACTTTCACGAATGTCAGATAGGCGCTCGAGCGCCCTTCCCGACGCGCCTTGGCTTCGTAGCGCGTTCCAGGCCAGTTTTCATAAGGCCTGAGCCAGTCTTCCGACGACCGCGCCTGCCAGTCAAAGCCGCCATGATCACGGCAGTGCAGCAGCGTCCAGTTGATGTAGGAATCAATGTCGGAGGCAAAGCAGAACCGTCCGCCGGGCTTCAGCACACGATAAAACCGGTCGAGATTGACGCTGGACACGAAACGGCGCTTCCAATGGCGGCGCTTCGGCCACGGATCGGGATAAAGCAGATCGATATGATCGAGTGAGGCATCCGGCAGCCAATCGAGAACGGTAACGGCGTCGTCGTCGTAAAGTCTCAGGTTCGGCGGTTCGCTTCCCTCCACCTGCCCCAGCAGCTTTGCCATCGAATTCACGAAGGGCTCGATGCCGATGAACCCGATCTCCGGGTTTTCGCGAACCCGATGCAGAAGGTGTTCGCCACCGCCAAAACCGATCTCGAGACGCACCGTGCCGACATCTGCGGCAAAGAGCGATCGCGGGTCCTGCGGCGCCGTCCCGTGCGGGTCGAGCGCCAGTGCCGGCAGCACTTCCGCGAGATTACGGGCCTGCCTGTCGCGCAGGGGTTTTCCCTTGCGACGTCCGAAAAAAGCCTTGCCGGCCTGATGTTGGCTGTTATCGCTCACGGCAGCAGATCAGTTCTTCAACGCCTGTTTCAGCGGCCGCACCAGATCGAGCCGCTCCCAGGAAAACGAGCCGTCACGCCCCGCCTTGCGGCCGAAATGGCCATAGGCCGAGGTCTTGGCGTAGATCGGCTTGTTGAGGTTCAGGTGGCGGCGAATGCCAGACGGGGACAGATCCATGGTCGCACGGATCGCCCTTTCGACATCCTCCTCCTTCACCTTTCCGGTGCCATGCAGATCGACATAGATCGACAATGGCTGCGAAACGCCGATGGCATAGGCCAGCTGGATCGTGCATTTCTCGGCAAGATTGGCCGCCACCACGTTCTTGGCAAGGTAGCGCGCCGCATAGGCTGCGGAGCGATCCACCTTGGTCGTGTCCTTGCCGGAGAACGCGCCGCCGCCATGAGGGGCCGCACCGCCATAGGTATCGACGATAATCTTGCGGCCGGTCAGACCGGCATCGCCATCCGGGCCGCCGATGACGAACTTGCCGGTGGGGTTGATGTACCAGACGCACTCATCGGCGATCGGCAGTTCGCCAAGCGCTTCGCGGATATAGGGTTCGACGACACTGCGGACCTTGTGGGAATCCCAGCTTTCATCGACATGCTGTGTCGACAGCACAAGCGATGTCACCTCGGCTGCCTTGCCGTTGTGGTAGCGCACTGTCACCTGGCTCTTGGCATCCGGGCCGAGAAGCGCGACGTCGCCCTCGCCCGCCTTGCGGGCTTCCGAAAGCCTCTGGAGAATGCGATGGGCGTAATAGATCGGCGCCGGCATCAGTTCCGGCGTTTCGCGGCAGGCAAAACCGAACATGATGCCCTGGTCGCCCGCGCCTTCGTCGCCCTGCTTGTCGGCGGAACTGTCAACGCCCTGGGCGATATGCGCCGACTGCGCATGCAGAAGAACGTCGATGCGCACGGTCTTCCAGTGAAAACCATCCTGCTCATAGCCGATATTGCGGATCGCGCGGCGCGCGGCGGACTTGAAACGCGAGGGATTGACGATCTCGTTGCCGTGCTTGTCGAGTTTCATCAGGCTCGGCGGCAACCGCACCTCACCGGCAATCACGACCCGGTTGGTTGTGGCAAGCGTCTCGCAGGCCACCCGTACAGACCACGGGTCGACACCGGTCTTGACCGCTTCGCGGTAAATCAGATCCACGATTTCATCGGAAATCCGGTCGCAGACCTTGTCAGGGTGTCCTTCGGAAACGGATTCGCTGGTGAAGAAATAATTGGTGCGCATCGGGATTCCCCACATAGAAATTAGCCCGAATTTGTTAGACGCTTAACCGCAAAATGACAAGCGCACAACAATATAAATATATCTTTATATCGCTAAAAAATTCCCGGAATCGCGCGCAAAACAACACCCGAAAGGCAGCCGCAGCAACCTTCCGAGCTGTTTTTGTTTCAGACGCTTCGAAGCCTCAGTCCGCTTCGGCCGCCAGTGACTTGACCAGGTCCACCAGCTTGCGACGTACTTTCGCGTCTCCGATCTTCACAAATGCGCGGTTGAGCTGCAGCCCCTCCGAGGACGACAGGAAGTCGACCACATAGCTGGAACTCGACGCTTCGGCCATCCCCGATGCATTCGCCCCCTGATCACCGGGCACATCTTCGAAGAAGAAGGACACCGGAACATTCAGGATTGTCGAAATGTTCTGAAGACGGCTGGCACCGACGCGATTGGTGCCCTTTTCGTATTTCTGGATTTGCTGGAATGTAATTCCGAGGCTTTCACCAAGCTTTTCCTGGCTCATGCCCAACATGGTACGGCGCAACCTGATCCGACTCCCGACATGAATGTCGATGGGGTTCGGCTTTTTTTTGTTTTCTGTCATTTCTCATCCTACTTTTAGCAGCTTTACAACTGACTTCCGAGCCTGACTCGGACAGAGCATCTGCAACCATCAGAGTTGGGCGATAAAAAGCCCTAGTTGAAAGCCAAGCGCTTTCACTATGCAATTTTGGGGTATTGTGGTCAATTACGCGTAAAATATAAAACCATGGGATGAATAAACACCACCTAATGGAATAGAGCTTATACACTTTAGGGTAGTTTTTTGTCGTCTATCTCCGGGGGTACAATCCAAGGTAACGCAACCGGTACGTCCATTACCCCGGGTTCGTCGAAAGGAAGCCGCTGGATAATTTTTCCGCGCGAATCAATGACAGCGGTAACACCGTTTTCCCCGACCCGAATCAGGCTTTTCCCGGTTTCCACCGCCCTGATCCGTGCCTGGGCAAAGTGTTGGTATGGCCCCGGCGTGCGGCCGAACCATGCGTCATAGGTAAGGTTGAGCAGGGCCGATGTCTGAGCGGTCTGGCCGGTTGTCAGACGCGGAAAACTGGCCTCGTAACAGACCAGCGGAAACAGGCTCAGCCCGTCGGGCAAAACCAGCATCTGGCGGTTTTCGGCGGGCACATAGCTGCCGGGCAGCCTTGTAAGCGCCTCAAGGCCGATTGACCTGAAGAAGTCGGAGAATGGCAGATACTCGCCGAAGGGAACCAGATGCGTCTTACCGGCGATGGAAACGGTCTGCCCATTGTCATCGAGAACATAGATCGCATTGTAGAATTCGGGCCAGCCGTCGGGCTTGCGCCCGGCAAGGCGGGCCGCCCCGAGAACAAGCGCCTGGCCGGGTTTCAGCATTTCACCGATGGCGGTGCGAATATCAGGCCGTGTCTCCAACAGGTACGGCAGGGTACTTTCCGGCCAGACAATCACATCCGGCTGCGGCGCTCCCGGCTCACCTGCTTCAGAGGAAAGCGCCAAGAGCCTGGCAAATATCTCTGCCCGCCCCTCTTCGCTCAGCCATGCCTCATCACCGACAGCCGGTTGCACAAGGCGAAAATTGACGGTTTTCTCCGCGACTGGCTCGGCTGTATCGAGGCGATACCAGCCATAGCCGAAATCGATCATCACAAGCAGCACGGCAAGCGATAACCCGGCCAGACGTCCGCGCCGGTCGGCAAGAAGGGCCGGCGCGGCAAAGATGAACACGGCAAAACCGCCCATCACGTAAAGCCCCGTCAGGCGGACCGACTGCATGAAGACCGGGCTCGGCATCGCGGTATAGGCAATGGCGTTCCACGGAAACCCGCTCGCCACGTGGCCACGCAGCCACTCAACCGCAATCATCGCAACGGCAAGGGCGACAAGCCGCAGCGGCCCCCTTGCCCAAAACAGCGCCGCCAGCGCCCCGGCCAGCCCGTAAAAAACGGCCAGCACAGCCGGAAAGGCGACAACAGCCAGAGGAAGCGCCCAGGCATAAAGACCGGCATCCTTCAACAGGGCGACACCGAGCCACCACAAACCGAAGACGAAATAGCCGAAGCCGAACCACCAGCCGCAGGCAAAACCCGAAAGCAGACGTTGACGCAACGTTGCGGCTCCGGCCAGCGCCCCGTCCATCATCCACACCAGAACAGGTATGGCGACAAACATGACTGGCATCACACCGAACGGCGCCAGCGCAAAGGTCGCCACCGCCCCGCAGACGAAAAGGACGATCCGGCCTTGCCAGGGACCCAGTTTCTGAAGATAGCCGGAAAGCCGCGTCAGCGGATTTCCACTATTCGTCAATGGCACATTCCGCCCGATGCTCACCCCTCCGAGCGCTCGTCGATCACGGTATCGTCGGCCGGCAGCGCATCAACGGGCTCAGCCTCGCGCGGTTCATCCTGGCCGGGTGTCCCGGTGCGCACCGCTGCCGCCGAACGGCGGCGGGCGGGACCACGCTTGCGCAGCACCCTGACACGGCGGATACGGCGCGGGTCGGCATCGAGAATATGCACCTCGAACCCCGGCAACGCCTGTATCACCTCGCCGCGCGCCGGTATCCGGCCAATGGCGGAGAAGATCAGGCCGCCAAGCGTATCCACATCGTCTCCATGTTCGCCGATCTCGAAATCGGGGCCGATGGCTTCCGCGATATCCTCAAGCTCGACGCGGGCATCGGCCAGGAACACGTCCTCGGAGACGCGGGTAAACATCGCCTCCTCGCTGTCATGCTCGTCGTCGATCTCGCCGATCACCATCTCCACGATATCCTCGTGGGAAACGAGGCCGTCCGTGCCGCCATATTCATCGATCACGAGCGCCATCTGGGTGCGGCCGGCCTGCATGCGCTGCAACAGGTCGGAGGCCAGCATCGACGGCGGCACGAACAGCACCGGCCGGATGATGCCGGCTTCGGCGACCGTCTTGTCGAGATTGACCTTGCCGAGATCGAGCGGGTTCTGCTGCGGTTTCGCGTGGCGCTCGGTCGGTTTGACCTCCGCGTTTCTGGCCGAAGCAGATTTGGCCGCATCCCGCGCATTTGCCGGCCGCGCACGCCGGCGGCCGCGTGCCTGCTTGGACAGATAGGCGAGCAGATCGCGGATATGCACCATGCCGCGCGGATCATCCAGCGTTTCGCAGAAGACCGGCATGCGCGAATGGCCGCAGTTTTCGAAAATCAGCAATAGATCGCCAATCGTGGTTCCCTGCTCGACCGCATCGATATCGGCGCGGGGCACCATGGTGTCCTCGACCCGCACCTCGCGGAAGCGGAGAATATTGTTGAGCATCGCCCGTTCTTCGGGCGAGAAATCATTGTCGCCTGCGCTCTCGGTCGAAAGCGCATCTTCCAGATCCTCGCGCAGGCGCGAAGAGCCGTTTCCGTTGCGCTTGAAGCGCAACAAAAGGCCCCGCAGCGGCGAGCCGACATGTTTTTGAGGATTTTTGTCCGAGACCGGACTGTTGGGCTCGTCGAGTGTGGAGCCGTCTTCGGCATCCTGACCGCTGTCTGCTAGCGGCACTGTCTGTTGCTGGTTCATCGTTCCTTAGGCGTTAGAGAGGGTCACTGCCCTGATAAGGATCAGATAGGTCAAGTGTGGCAAGAATGCGAGTCTCCAGCCCCTCCATAACCTCCGCTTCGTCGTTTTCGATATGATCATAACCCAAAAGATGCAGGAATCCATGCACCAGAAGATGGGTCAGATGATCGTCAAAGCTCTTTTCGAGCGCCTCGGCCTCGCGCGCAACCGTTTCAAAGGCAATCACAATATCGCCGAGCATCGGCCCCGGCATTTCGCCGGGAGCGACCGGAAAGGCCGGAAAGGAGAGCACATTGGTGGCGCTGTCCCTGTCCCGCCATTCGGCATTGATGTCGCGAATGGTCGCATCATCGGCAAACACTAGCGACAGCTCCGACACGGGCTGAGGAAAGGGCTGCCCTTCAACCTCTGCCAGATAATCGCCTGCTGCACTTATCACACGTGCAACAAAAGCCTCAAGCGCTTCCTCATTGGGCCAGCCATCGGCTTCCCGGCTGACCTGATAGTCGAATTCACGCATCGTCAGTCGTCATCGCCGCCGGTGGATGGCACCAGACGCCCCTCATAGGCCGCAACGATGCGGGCAACGAGCGGATGGCGGACAACATCCTTGTCGGTGAACCTGTTGGTCGAAACCCCTTCAACGCCGTCAAGCACGGAAAGCGCTTCGACAAGGCCGGACTTGACGCCGCGCGGCAGGTCGACCTGGCTCGGATCGCCGGTCACGACCATGCGCGAATTCTCGCCAAGACGGGTCAGGAACATCTTCATCTGCATCGATGTGGTATTCTGCGCCTCGTCCAGAATAACCGCCGCATTGGTCAGCGTGCGCCCGCGCATGAAGGCAAGCGGGGCAATCTCGATCACGCCTGCCGTCATCGCGCGCTCCACCCGTTCGCCGGGGATCATGTCGTAAAGCGCGTCATAAAGCGGCCTCAGATAGGGATCGACCTTTTCCTTCATGTCGCCCGGCAGAAAGCCGAGCCGCTCGCCCGCTTCCACGGCGGGGCGCGACAGGATGATCTTTTCAATGGCACCGCGTTCCAGAAGCTGGGCGGCATAGGCAACGGCCAGATAGGTCTTGCCGGTTCCCGCCGGACCGACGCCGAAGACCAGCTCATTGCGCTCCATCGCGCGGATATAGGCATCCTGCGCCGGGGTGCGCGCGGCAATCGACTTCTTGCGCGTCGAAATCTGCGACATGGAAAGCCGGGCCTTGCGCTCCAGCGTCGGCAGGGTCAGCTGATCGTCGGCAGCCTGTGCCATGCGGATCGCTCCCTCGACATCGGATTTTTCCAATTGAACGCCTTTCTGCAGCTGCTCATAAAGATAATCAAGCGCCCGCCTTGCCTGATGCGTGGCAAGCGTCGAGCCGGAAAGCGCCACCGCATTTCCGCGCGGCACAGCCGTCACGGAAAGCTGTTTTTCCAGCAATTTCAGATGTTCGTCGAACTGGCCGAACAATTCGCTGGCATGGCGGTTGTTCTCGAAGGTCAGGACAAAATGGCTGGCCTCGTCGGCAGGCCCTGACTGGATTTCATGCTTTGCAACCATTTCAGTAGCGTTCAAGCGGTCCGGCTCCTTGTCAAAAGCAAATAACGCCACCTGTCAGCGCGAGCCTGACATGCGCAGCGTCCTTGTTGCGATACATAGGAAATCGTTCGGTCAACGACAGAGGTAAAGCGGCAGAAATGTGAGTCTTTATTCGCCAATCTCTCTTCATGGAGAAAGGCTAAACGCGAATCTGCACTTTGTGAAGCACATTTCAGACACGGCCCAAGA
This sequence comes from Martelella mangrovi, assembly GCF_040545495.1. NCBI lineage: Bacteria > Pseudomonadati > Pseudomonadota > Alphaproteobacteria > Hyphomicrobiales > Aurantimonadaceae > Martelella > Martelella mangrovi. The sequence continues at coordinate 163,245 of NZ_JBEPLY010000003.1, read as the reverse complement.
TTTCACCGCCCTGTCACAGATCAACCGAGGCGGACCGCCGCCAGACTGTTGGCGCTGGCATCCGTCACTTTGACGCGCACCATATCGCCGACGGCAGCATCACCGGCATCGATCACCACCGATTGCAGCCACGGCGAACGGCCGACCAGCTGTCCGGGATTGCGGCCGGGTTTCTCGAGCAGAATATCCATCTCCATGCCGATCCGCGACTGTGCGAATTCAAGCTGCTGGCGGGACAGCAGCGCCTGAAGCCGCTGCAGTCGTTCGGATTTTTCAGCTTCCGGCACCTGACCGCCAAGCTTGGCGCCGGGCGTGCCCGGACGGGGCGAATATTTGAACGAAAACGCCTGCGCGTAACGCACCTTTTCAACGAGATCGAGCGTCGCCTGAAAATCCTCTTCCGTCTCGCCGGGAAAACCGACGATGAAATCGCCCGACAGGGCGATATCCGGCCGGGCCGCACGAATGCGCTCGATCAGCGCAAGATATTCCTCAGCCGTATGACGGCGGTTCATCACTTTCAGGATACGGTCGGAACCGGCCTGAACCGGCAGATGCAGATAGGGCATCAGTTCCGGCAGCTCCCGGTGGGCGGCCATCAGTTGCTCGTCCATGTCGCGCGGATGGCTGGTGGTGTAGCGCAACCGGTCGATACCATCGACAGCGGCAAGGTCGAACAGAAGCGCGCCAAGCCCCCATTCCGCGCCATCCGGCCCCTCGCCATGCCAGGCGTTGACGTTCTGGCCGAGCAGTGTGATTTCGCGCACGCCGTTTTCGGCAAGCCGCCTGGCCTCATCGACGATCTGCTTGCGCGAGCGGGAAATTTCCGCGCCGCGGGTATAGGGCACCACGCAGAAGGTGCAGAACTTGTCGCAGCCTTCCTGCACCGTCAGAAATGCCGAAACATTCTTCGGGCGGGAGCCGCGTTCCTTCTTCGGCAGGTAGTCGAACTTGTCCTCGACCGCGTATTCGGTATCGACCACACGCTCGCCGGACTTGGCGCGGCGCAACGCATCGGGAAGCCGGTGATAGGTCTGGGGGCCGATAACCACATTGACATCCGGCGCACGGCGCAGGATTTCCTCGCCCTCTGCCTGGGCGACACAGCCGGCAACGCCGATCAGCGTTTCCCGCCCTTCCCGCTCACGCGAAATCTTCAGTTCGCGATAGCGCCCGAGCGCGGAATAGACCTTTTCCGCCGCCTTTTCACGGATGTGACAGGTATTGAGCAGGATCAGATCGGCATCCTCGATCACCTCGGTCGGCTGATAGCCGTCGGCGGCCAGCGCCTCGCCCATGCGCTCGCTGTCATAGACATTCATCTGACAGCCATAGGTCTTGATGAACACCTTGCGCTGATTAGTTGCAGGCGCGTCCTGCCGGGTCAATGTCGTCGTTTCCTGTGTCATGGCGGGCCTTTTAACGTGGTTTCGCCTTGGAGAAAATGAAAAAATGCGTGAGAGGCAAGGCCGCGATATGCCTTCAGCGTCCGCTCAGCCGTTCGGCAAGAAGCGTGCGCATGCGCTCTTCAACCTCGGCTGCGGCCTGCTTGCGCTTTGTCCCCGCCTCGAAAGTCACGCTCTCGCCGAAACAGACATCGACATCGAGCGCCCGCGCCCTGATGACCCCGGCAAGCGACGGCAGCATTTCGACATCGCCCGGCCAGGATACGACAGAACGCTTGAAACGGCCCATCGGCATGCCCTGAATACCGGTATAGGCCACGGCAACCGGCTGGACGTGGACCGTGCCGTCGGGCGAGAACGGAACCGCGCTCGAAGCCGCGCCGAACAGCGAATATTTCAGCGGCAGCAGACGATTGCCGTCGGATGTCGTGCCTTCGGGAAACAGGATGATGATTTCGCCGGCAGCCAGCCGTTCGGCAATCGAGTTGATCTGACGGCCGGTTCCGCGTTTGTCGGCGCGTTCGATGAACACCGAATTCTGCAGCCGCGCAAAAAGGCCGAAGATCGGCCAGGAGCGCACTTCCGACTTGGCGATGAAGGCGACATCGGCAACCCGCCCGAGCACGATGATATCGAGCCAGCTGGTGTGGTTCGCCGACAGCATCAGCGGCCGCTGAGTCTCGATTTCGCCATGGACGTGAATGCGGATCCCCAGCACGAAACAGGCAACCATATGCCAGTAACGCGGCATTTTGCGCGCAAGCCTCCACCCGCGCCAAAGGGCCAGGCTCTGCAGGGGCGAGAGAATCACCGTGGCGAAGAACAGCGCAAGCGCGACATAGGCATAACGCAGCCAGATCATCGCCTAAACAACCTCCGGCTCACCGGATGCGTCCCGGCAATCACTCGCTGCGGCCCTTGATCGGAACGCCGTAGAGTTCCAGCCGATGATCCACGAGCTTGAGGCCGTATTCACGCGCGATGCGCTCCTGCAAGGCCTCGATTTCCGGCGACTGGAACTCGATCACCACGCCGCTTTTCAGGTCGATAAGGTGGTCATGATGTTCTTCCGGCACGGTCTCATAGCGCGAACGGCCATCGCGAAAATCATGGCGCGCGATGATCCCGGCATCCTCGAACAGCTTCAGCGTGCGGTAGACGGTCGAAATCGAAATCCGCGAATCAATGCCGGCGGCGCGGTTATAGAGTTCCTCAACATCGGGATGGTCCTGCGCCTGCTGCAGAACGCGCGCGACAATACGGCGCTGTTCGGTCATGCGCATGCCGCGTTCGGCACAGATTTCCTCAAGTGTTCTCGGCAGATCCGTCATTTACCCTACCGGCCGGGCGCACCGGCAACCTCCAGAATACCGTCTTCGACTTCGGGTTATCCGAGATCGCGCCGCAAGACAAGCGCGGTCGAACGGGTTCCGTCATCATGTGCATAATAGGCCTTGCGGCGGCCCACTTCAAAGAAACCGAGCTTGCGATAAAGACCGAGTGCGGCGTCGTTCTGGCTATCGACCTCCAGCAGCATATAGGCCGCACCGCGCGTGCGGGCCTCCTGCATGGTCGCCACCATCAGCCGCCAGCCCACGCCATTGCGGACATAATCCGGTCCGACACAAAGGGTGAGAATTTCCGATTCCTCGCCAACACTGCGCGCCAGAACGAAGCCGGACGCCGGCGGGTTGATCACCCTGTTCATATGCCGGGCAATGTGGCCGAAAACCGGTTTCTGTCCCAGCAGCCTGCGCAGCTCGCCGGCGCTCCAGGCATGGCTAAACCGCCTGCGGTGAATATCGGCGGCCAGACCCAGATGCTCGTCAGCCAACGGGAACAGGTCGATTTCCGGCGGTCGTTTCAAAAACGGAAGCATGGCAAATCCGGTCGTCAGCGACGGGCAACGGCAAAGCCGGTCTGAGGCTTGGCATCGGGCGCGCGCAGATAAAGCGGGCTTACCGGCGCGCCAGGCAAGGCTTCAACACCAAGCCGTGCGATCGATTCAATATCAGCCTGCACCACATCGGCACCGGTCTCAAGCCCTGCGGCCACAGCGCCGCTGCCGAAAGCGACGGCCTGATAATCGCGCATCAGGCCGTCAAGTGCCTCATAGGCATAGGCGGCGGGCGCGGTCAGCGCCGTGCCGTCAGCGGCAAAAACCTGGGCATAGGCCTCGCCGCGGCGGGCATCGATCGTGGCCAGCACGGCATGGCCGCCGGCAAAGGCTTGCGCCTGAAAGGCAATCGAGGCCAGAGCGGACACGCCGACGCATTCGGCCTTTGTAGCCAGCGCGAAGGCGCGCGCGGCCGAAACGCCGACCCGGATGCCCGTAAACGAGCCCGGGCCGATATTGACCGCCACCCGGTCAAATCCCGCAGGCGCGCGTCCGGCGTCCTGCAGCGTCGTATCGATCACCGCCATCAGCCGTTCGGCATGGCCCTTGCCGATCGTCTCGACGTTGCGCGACAGCTCCACGCCGCTTTCGGAATCGAAAAGGCAAGCAGCGCAATCCGCCTGAGCCGTATCGAGCGCCAGTATCAGCATTCCGGACCTTTCAGAACCGCCTTGGAACCGTCATCAAGCCTTTGTCAGACGGCTTCGACATGCTCCACTTCGGGCACGAAGTGATGCAGCAGGTTCTGGACGCCATGTTTCAGCGTCGCCGTCGAGGACGGGCAACCCGAGCAAGCGCCACGCATGTTGAGAAACACCGTTCCCTCGCGGTAGCCGCGGAAGGTGATATCGCCACCGTCCTGCGCGACGGCCGGACGCACGCGGGTCTCCAGCAGTTCCTTGATCGTGGCAACGAGGGTTTCGTCGCCATCATCGAAGAATTCCTCGCCGTCATCGTCTTCCACCTGCGGCGCATTGCCGGCCATGACCGGCGCACCGGACATGAAATGCTCCATGATGGCGCCGAGAATGGCGGGTTTGAGATGCTGCCATTCGGCATCGCCCTTGGTGACGGCGACAAAATCATAGCCGAACATCACGCCTTCCACGCCAGGCACAGCAAAAAGCCGGGTCGCGAGCGGCGAGACAATCGCATCATCGGCGGAGCGGAAATCCGCATTGCCGCTTTCCATCACCACCTTGCCGGGCAGGAATTTCAGGGTCGCCGGGTTCGGCGTGGTTTCGGTCTGGATGAACATTCTCATCTCCAAATCTTGTCGTATCGGGCGCTTTGCCCTTTATATCGGCGCTTTGACGCTCAACCGCAAGGGCGTCAGCACAACGCGTCGATATCGGCATCGTCCAGCCCGTCGGGCAGAACGGTCACGGGAATGGTGAAGGCCTTGCCACGGCCTGCAAGCAGCGAGACCAGCGGCCCCGGCCCGTCCTTGGCCGCGCCGGCGGCCAGAACCAGGATGGCTATATCGCGATCATCCTCGACGACGGCGTTGATTTCGTCGGAACGATCACCCTCTCGGATGACGATTTCCGGCTCGACGCCGATGGACTCGCGCGCGGCCTCGGCCGCCTTGTTGACGATCGCCTCGGCCTCTTCGCGGGCTTCGGCGCGCATGAATTCCTGCACGCCGATCCACTGCTGGACATCATGTTCGGGTATCACATAGCAGAGCACCAGCCCGCCATTGGAATTCTTGGCGCGCCGCCCGGCATAACGCACCGCGCGGCTGCATTCCGGCGTATCGTCGACAATGGCCATGAATTTTCGGCGATGTCCGGCTTCGCCGGAAAGTCGTTTGGAAACCATGTTTTCGAAACTCCAATTATCCGGCACGGTACCGCTCAAAAAGCCCGGCGCCCAAACGCCGGACCGGGCACGATACACCGTTGCGGCGAACGCCCCTGCAAGCAGTCCGAACACAGCATCATAACACAGATGACGCAAAAACAAGCGTCAGAGAAGACCGACGATCTCGTGAACATCCTTCATCGTCTTTTCGGCGATGGCCCCTGCCCGTTCCGATCCGTCCTTCAGGACGGCATCGATATGGGCCGGTTCTGCGATCAGACGGCGCATCTCGGCACTGATCGGAGAGAGCACGGAAACGGCAAGTTCGGCCAGCGCCGGCTTGAACTGCGAGAACTGCTGACCGCCGTATTCGGCAAGGACATCGGCCTTTGTCCGGTCGGAAAGGGCTGCGAAGATACCGACGAGATTATCGGCCTCGGGACGGCCCTTCAGACCATCGACTTCGCTCGGCAGCGCGTCCGGGTCGGTCTTGGCCTTGCGGATCTTGCGGGCGACGGTTTCGGCGTCATCGGTGAAGTTGATGCGCGACAGGTCCGACGGATCGGACTTCGACATCTTCTTCGAGCCATCCTTGAGGCTCATGACACGCGGCGCCGGCCCCTCGATCAGCGGCTCGACCATCGGGAAATAGGCATGCACCGGCTGATCGCCCACGGTGATGTCAACACCCTTGCCGATCTCCTTGATCTTCTTTGCAAAATCGAGATTGAACTTCATCGCGATATCGCGGGTCAGTTCAAGATGCTGCTTCTGGTCGTCGCCAACCGGCACATGGGTGGCGCGATAGACCAGAATGTCGGCCGCCATCAGGCTCGGATAGGCCAGCAGGCCGAGCGAGGCGTTTTCGCGGTCCTTGCCGGCCTTGTCCTTGAACTGGGTCATCCGGTTCATCCAGCCGATCCGGGCCACACAATTGAAAATCCAGGCTAGTTCGGCATGCTGCGGCACGGCGGACTGGTTGAAGACGATATGCTTTTCCGGATCGATACCGGCGGCAAGATAAGCCGCCGTGATCGCGCGCGTCTGGCCTTTCAGGTCGTCATGGACGAGCTGCGCGGTGATCGAATGCATGTCGACAACGCAGTAGATGCAGTCCATCTGGTCCTGCAGCGCAACGAATTTGCGCAAGGCGCCGAGATAATTGCCAAGATGGAGATTACCGGTCGGCTGTACGCCGGAGAAGATTTGCGGCTTGAATTCACTCATGTCATGGTCTCTTTCGGGCGGTTGGAAGGCCCGGTCTGTTGAATATCGACAGCGCTTATGCACCGCCGGCAGCGGCAGGTCAAACGGCGAAGCCGGCCTAGCCCTTGCCGCGCCGCTTCACCAGACGGCCGAGCAGAGCCCGGTTGACACCGCCGGTTGCCAGAACGAGGCCGAAATAAACCACGGCAGCAAGCCCCAGCAGGATCAGGAGGCCGCCGAGCTGCTGCAGGAAGGCTGCTTCCGGCGCAAACCAGCCGGACATCCGCCCCGCCGCCAGCCGCACCGCCACCGCCATGACGACAGCGCTTGCGATGATCAGCGGTCCACGGCGCATCAGCAGCTTGTCGAAGCGCAATTGCCCGGTGATGATCAGGGTTGCGGCCAGCAGCAGAACATTGGTCCAACCCGAGACCACTTCCGCCAGCGCAATGCCCCGTTCGGCAAGAACCGGAAACAGCGATATCGCCAGCGCCGAGTTGATCACCACGGCCACCAGCGTAAAGCGCATCGGCAGCTTGGTATTCTCGCGCGCATAAAACGCCGGTTGCAGCGCCTTGGTCAGCGCAAAGGCCGGAAGGCCGAAGGCGTAGACCGTCATGATGGCGGCCACCAGCGCCGTCGTCTCCGGCCCGAAGGCGCCGCGTTCATAAAGCACGCGGGTAATTTCCGGCGAAATCACCATCAGCCCAAAGGCGGCCGGCACCGTCAGAAACAGCACGAATTCGATGGTGCGGTTCTGGATATGCGAGGCTTCGGAACTGTCACCGGCTTTCAAAGCGCGGGACAATTCCGGCAACAGCACGACGCCGCCGGCAACGCCAACGACGCCGAGCGGCAACTGGTAAAGCCGGTCGGCATATTGCAGCGCCGAGATCGCGCCATCCTTGCCGGAAGCCACCGCCTGGCCGATGATCTGGTTGATCTGGATGACACCGCCGGTGACGGCAGCTGGCACGGCCAGCGCCACCAGACGCCGGATCTTCGGGGTGATCTTCGGCAGGCGGAAGGTCAGCCGCATGCCGGCGCGTCGCACATCGAAATAGACAACACCGAGCTGGATGATACCTGCGGCAAGAACGCCCCATGAAAGGTTGCGCGCCATATGCTCGGGATCGGCATTCACCGAAATGCCATAGGCCAGCACGCCGATCAGCACGAAATTGAGAAACACCGGTGCTATGGCGGCGGCGAAATAGCGGTGCAGCGAATTCAGCATCCCGCTCATCATCGCCATCAGCGACATGCAGATCAGATAGGGAAACATGACCGAGGCAAGCCGCACGGTCATCTCGAATTTTTCCACGTCGTCGGCAAAGCCCGGCGCAATGATGAAGCGCACGAGAAGCGGCATCGCCAGTTCCATCACCACGGTGATGACGAACAGAAAGGAAAACAGAACGCCGAACACCTGTTCGGAAAAACGCTTGGCGCCGTCAACGCCGTTTTCCTCGATCTCCCTGGAAAACAGCGGCACGAAGGCGGCATTGAAAGCCCCTTCGGCAAACAGCCGGCGAAACAGGTTTGGAAAGCGGAAGGCGGCGTAAAAAACGTCCGCCATCGCGCCATTGCCGAGGGCTGCCGCCATCATCGTCTCGCGGGCGAAGCCCAGCAGCCTGCTTGCGAATGTCGCGCCGCCGACGGTGGCGAACTTGCCGACGAGGCTCATGCCTTGTTTCCGCCCCTGTCGCTTTCGGAGCCTGCCTCGGCCGGCAGCAGCATACCCTGCGGCATGCCCTTGCGATAAGCATCACCCTTGTCGTCCAGCACCGCCTTCATCCTTTCAACGATTGCCGCCCGACGGTTTTCATTGGTAATCTTGGCGCCGACAAGGTCGGTTATATAAAAACTGTCGATCACCTTTTCGCCGAACGTGGTAATTCGCGCCGTCTGGATATCCAGCGACAATTCGGAAAGCGTCTGGGTGACATCGGCCAGAAGCCCGGTCCGGTCCAGGCACTCGATCTCGATCACCGTGAAGATGTTCGAAAGCTTGTTGGAGACCGAAACGTGGGTGGGCACCGAAAACGGCCGCACCGTCCGGCGTTCGCGGCTGCGCGCGGCAATCAGGTCGTTGAGATGTTTGCGCCCCGTAAGCACATCCTCGATCAGCTTGCCGATGGTGTTGGCGCGACGTAATTCGTCGGCGTCATCGTCAAAGGCGCGGTTGAGCAGGATGGTGTCGAGCGCGCGGCCATCCGTGGTGGTGAAGATCTGCGCATCGGCAATATTGGCGCCGGTTGCCGCACAGGCGCCGGCGATAATCGACAGCAGGCGCGGATGGTCGGGCGCCAGAAGCGTGATCTCGGTGATATCGTGGAAGGTGTTGGTGCGCACCATGGTCGCAAACAGCTTGCGGTCCTTGTCCGCCTCGCGGATGAAGCGGGCGTGACGCACCTGATCTTCAAGCGGCACCGAAAGCATGTAGTTCTGGTAGTGCAGATTGGCGTATTTGTGCCGCTCATTGTCGCCCATGCCGACCAGCGCATCATCCAGCTGTTCGATTGCGTGCTGGGTGCGGGCCTTGCGCGAAACGGCCGAAAACCCGCCGGAGAGCAGGATTTCGGTTTCGTAATACAGCGTGCGCAGAAGCTGGCCCTTCCAGCCATTCCAGACATCGGGCCCGACAGCGCGGATATCGCAAACCGTCAAGATCAGCAACATGTTGAGCCGGTCGAGCGACTGCACCTTGTCGGCAAAATCAACCACCGTCTTGCGGTCGTTGAGGTCGCGGGTCTGCGAGGTCATCGACATCAGCAGATGATATTCGATCAGCCAGGAGACAAGCTCGGTCTGCTTGACCGTCAGGCCGAGCCGCGGGCAGATCTTGCGCGCAAGCCGGGCGCCCGCAATCGAGTGGTCCTCCTTGCGGCCCTTGGCGATATCGTGCAGCAGCACGGCAACATAAAGCACCGTACGCTCTTCGACCGAAGAAATCAGTCGCGCCGCCAGCGGATGCATTTCGCTTTCGCCGCCGGCATTGTCGAGTTCGGAAAGCACGTCCACGGATCGGATCAGATGCTCATCCACGGTGAAGTGGTGATACATGTTGAACTGCATCATCGAGACGATGCGGCCGAATTCCGGCAGAAAGCGGCCGAGCACGCCGGCCTCGTTCATGCGGCGCAGATAAAGCGCGGGATTGTTGCGCGAGGTCAGGATCGACAGGAACAGCCGGTTGGCCTCGTCGTTTTCGCGCAGATCCGCATTGATCAGCGACAGCGAGCGCGTCACCACCTTCAGTGCGTCGGGATGGAACTCGAGATCATTGATCACGGCGACATAGAAGAAACGGATGATCGCCACCGGGTCCTTCTTGAACACATCCGGTTCGGCAAGGGCAATGCGGCCGCTGTCGGAGACGAATTCGAGGGAGCCCGGGATCTTGCGCTGGCGCTTCGTGAATTTCGACAACACGGCCTGGCCGAGCGTGGGGGCGGCCTTGGCCTGCTGCTCCTCCAGATCGGAGCAGAAAATCCGCGTCAGATCGCCGACATCCTTGGCCACCAGAAAATAGTGCTTCATGAACCGTTCGACAGCCGAAAGGCCGGGCCGGTCCTGATAACCCAGCGCCTCGGCGATCTCGCGCTGGATATCGAAGGACAGCCGTTCCTCCGCCTTGCCGGTGATGAAATGCAGGTGGCAGCGCACCGCCCAGAGAAAGTCTTCCGCGCGCAAAAACAGCTTCAGTTCCTGACGCGACAGCACGCCCAGATCGACAAGCTGGGCGGTATCACGCACGCGGTAGAAATATTTGGCGATCCAGAACAGCGTATTGAGGTCGCGAAGACCGCCCTTGCCTTCCTTGACATTGGGCACGACAAGATAGCGCGTATCGAAGGATTTCTGGTGCCGCTGGTCGCGCTCGGCCAGTTTGGCGGCAATGAATTCCGGCGCGCTGCTCGCCACGATCTCGTCATCGAAGCGATGCGCAAGCGTATCGGAAAGCTCTTTCCGGCCGGCGATGTAGCGCATTTCCAGAATCGATGTGCGGATCGTCATGTCGGACTTGGAAAGCTTGATGCACTCGGCCACGCTGCGGGTGGCATGGCCAACCTTCAGCCCCATATCCCACAGCATATAGAGCACATATTCGATCGATTTCAGCGTCTCCTCGCGGTCGGCGCCGTTGATCAGGAACAGAAGATCGATATCCGAACCGGGCGCCAGCGTGCCGCGCCCGTAACCGCCGACAGCGGTGATGGTGAATTCGTTTCTGGTTTCGGGATAGATCGACTGGGTGACCAGCGTATCCAGCGCAATCAGGATCTGGTCCTGCAGCCAGGAAATCCGGCGGGCGCATTCCAGGCCGCCACCGTTTTCCTTCAGAATTTCGTAGGCGCGCTCGCGCCCCTGGGCGTTCACCTGTTTCAGGTGCGCCAGCACGTCCCGGCGCAGCGCATCGGGACTGCCGGCATGCTTCTTGGCGATCGCGCGCAATGCCGTCTTGAGCTTGGAGGGCTCAAGCACATCGGTCATCGCGTAAGGATCGGTTTGCGCCTTGCGGGCATTGCTCTTGACTGTCTGCGCGCTTGCGGATTTCTGCATCGACCTGCCTTTTCCCTGCGGTTCTTTCGCCGCCGGTGGTGTCTTAAAGCAAATCAGTCCTCAATGGAAATATCATCCTGCATTTTCCGCTTCAGGGCATAAAGCGCGTCCAGCGCCTCGCGCGGGGTCATGTCGTCAGGCTTCAGATCATTCAGCATGGTCTCGACCTGAGAGGTATGCGGCTCGGGCTCCGGCGCACGCATCGACGCCTGAAACAGCGGCAGATCATCGATCAGGCTTGATGCCGGGTTCTTGCGGTCAGCGTCTTCCAGCCGGGCCAGAACGTTTTTCGCCCGTTTGACGACGGCAGACGGAAGGCCGGCAAGGCGGGCAACCTGAATGCCGTAGGACCGGTCGGCGGCCCCCGGCCCCACCTCATGCAGGAACACGACCTCGCCCTTCCATTCCTTCACCCGCATGGTGGCGTTGACGAGACGCGGCAGCTTCTCCGAAAGCGCCGTCAGCTCGTGAAAATGGGTGGCGAACAGCCCACGGCAGCAATTGACATCGTGCAGATGCTCGACCGCCGCCCAGGCAATCGACAGGCCGTCGAAAGTTGCCGTGCCCCGGCCGATTTCATCGAGGATCACCAGCGAGCGCGGCCCCGCCTGATTGAGGATGGCCGCGGTTTCCACCATCTCGACCATGAAGGTCGAACGGCCGCGCGCCAGGTCATCCGAAGCGCCAACGCGCGAAAACAGCCGGTCGACAATGCCGATATGGGCCTTGGTCGCCGGCACATAGGCGCCGGTCTGGGCGAGGATCGCGATCAGTGCGTTCTGACGCAGGAAGGTCGATTTACCGCCCATATTCGGCCCGGTCAGAAGCCAGAGCCGGCCCTTGTCGCCGCTTTCGGGCGACAGCGTGCAGTCATTGGCCACAAACGGCCCCGCCGATTGCCGCGCCAGCGCCTGCTCGACCACCGGATGGCGTCCGCCCTCGATCTCGAAGGCCGTGGTATCGTCGACGGCCGGCCGGCAATAGGCCTCGGCCTCGGCAAGCAGGGCAAATCCGGCGGAAACATCGAGCACGGACAGCGCCAGCGCACCGTCCTTCAGCTGTTCCGCGCTGGCGACGACGGCCTGCCTCAGCGTCTCGAAGGTTGCAAGCTCGATTGTGAGCGCCTCGCCGGCGGCATTGGCGATCCGGCTTTCCAGATCGGCAAGTTCGGCCGTGGTAAACCGCATCGCATTCGCCATGGTCTGGCGGTGGATGAATTTCGCCTTGGCCTCGTCGCCCTCCGTCAGTGCCTTCGAATTTCCGCTGGTCACCTCGATGAAATAGCCAAGCATGTTGTTGTGCTTGATCTTCAGCGCCTTGACGCCGGTCTCCTCGGCGTATTGCGCCTGAAGGCCGGCAATCACCCGCCGCGAGGTGTCGCGCAGTCCGCGCGCATCATCAAGGCGCTCGTCGGCCCCTTCGCGCACGAAACCGCCATCGCGCTTCAACAGCGGCAGTTCGTCGGCAAGCGTGGCGGCAAGTTGCGCTTCCAGATCTTCCGGCAGTGCGGCAAGGGCCTCAAGTGCGGCGGCCAGTTCCTCCGGCAGCGATGCGGGCTTCAGGATATCCGCGATCGCACGCGCCGCCTCAAGCCCCTTCAGGATCGAGCCGAGGTCACGCGGACCGCCCCGGTCGAGCGCCAGACGCGACAGCGCGCGCGGCATATCCGGCAATTGCTTCAGGTGATCGCGAAGAGCGGCGGAAAGGCTGACCTCGCCGAGGAAAAACGCCACCGAATCAAGCCGCCGGTGGACCTGTTCGGGCGCGGTGAGCGGCGACATCAACCGCTCGCACAACAGCCGTGCGCCGCCGCTGGTCACCGTCCTGTCGACGGCCTTCAGCAGCGAGCCGTCGCGGCCGCCATTCATGGTGCGAATCAGTTCCAGATTGGTGCGGGTCGCCGGATCGATGAACATCGAGCCCGATCCGCCGTCCTGCTCGGGAATGCCAAGTGCGGGGCGTTCGTTGATCTGGGTTTTCTCGACATAGGCAACGGCAGCGGCAGCGGCTGAAAGCTCGGGCCGCGAGAAACGCCCGAAGCCATCCAGCGTTGCCACTTCGAAAAACCGCGACAGCCGGTCCTTGGCCGTGGCGCTGTCAAACAGAACCGACGGCTGCGGGGCGACTGCACGGCCGAGAAGATCAAACACCGGCCGCAGTTTTTCATCGGCAAAAAGCGCATCGGAGACGATCAGTTCGCGCGGCTCGACCCGCATGATATCGGCGGCGAGCCGGTTTTCCGATGTCGCGCACAGCCGGAAGACACCGGTGGAAATATCGATCCAGGCCAGCCCGTAGGCCGTCTCGCCCTCGCCCTTGACCCGCGACAGCGCCATCAGGAAATTGCTTTCGCCGGGCGCCAGCAGTTTTTCCTCCGTCAGCGTTCCCGCCGTCACAAGACGGGTGACATCGCGCCGGACCACGGATTTCCCACCGCGTTTCTTTGCCTCCGCCGGGTCTTCCGTCTGCTCGCAGACGGCAACGCGAAAACCGAGCGCGATCAGCTTTTGCAGGTAATCATCGGCGGCATGAACCGGCACGCCGCACATCGGAATGTCGCGGCCGAGATGCTGGCCGCGCTTGGTGAGCGTGATCGAAAGCGCACGGGCCGCCTCCACGGCATCGTCGAAAAACAGCTCGTAGAAATCGCCCATACGGTAAAACAGCAGGAGATCAGGGTTTGCCGCCTTGATCTCGATATACTGCTCCATCATCGGCGTTGCCGATGCTCGGCTTTCCTCGGAAATAAGCTCTTCGGTCTTGATGCGGTTATTGTCTGCCACGGTCACTTGCTTGCATATGTTCATGGGGGTTCGCTGCGCCGGAAGCGCCATAGCGGCCATGCTTCCAACACCTCGATTGTCTTTTCATGTGTCACGAAATCGAAGCTGCCGGAAGAGCGCGGCAAGAGAAAGCTGGGCAAAACGTTTGAAGCGCCGCAGTGCCGCGCAAAATTTCACGACCGCACCCCGGCAGCGCCCCTTGCAACAGCGTTTGCCGGCGCTTCAGCTTGCGAAACGCCCGGCGTCGGCACCGTAATAATTGATATAACGGTCGGAAATCGAGGCGATCGGCAGCACCACGAGAACATCTGTGGTGTTGAAGGCATGGTCGACCACCGCACCCTCACCGACCATCGCGCCGAGGCGCAGATAGCCCTTGATCAGCGGCGGCAGGCCCGTCAGCGCCCGGCGACCGGATACGTCTTCCGCGCTCATCAGGTTCATGTCGACGGCAAGTTCGGCGCGGGCCTTCACCGCCCATTCGCCGGTGGCGCGGGCATTGTGATAGAGAAACGAGAGCGCCATGGCATGTTCGGCAGGGTCCGTGCCGTGGAACGATGCGCAGCCAAACATCGCACCGATATTATGCTTCAGCGCATAGGCCCAGTTGCCCTGCCAGAGCAGTTCAACGGTGCGCTTGCTGCGATAATCCGGCAGCACGCAGGAACGGCCGAGTTCCATGAAACGCACATCGGGATGGCGAGCGACGAGCTTGTCGGTCTGATACTCCGAATCGGAATAAAACCCGCCATGCTCCATGGCCACCTCATGACGCAGCAGCCGATAGGTTGCCACGATCTGATCCTCGACATCGCCATCCAGCTTGGTATCGAGCACCAGAAGGTGGTCGCAGATTTTATCCCACTGGTCGAAATCACGCTTGGCCCGCATCGCGTCAGCGGGAAGCCGAGCCTGCATTTCGTCGACAAACACGCGGTAGCGAACCGCCTGCGCGGCTTCGATTTCGCCCGGCGTGCGTGCAATACGGGTTTCCAGTGAGCCGATGCGGCCGAGGATACCTTCCTCCAGCAACGACTTGCTGACCGCCGGCGCGGCGCCGGCGCGTTCGGCAGCCTGAAGAAGGTCGAGCGCTTCCATGGTCATAGCGTGTTCCGGATCGTTCATCTTGGATGTCATAAACCATCTCACTGCGACACGTTCGTGACAGTCGCATCTCGCCGTTATGGAGGTCAAATTGTCCGAAAGAGGCTGTTCAATGTCATCACTGCGCCTCCTTGCATATACCGTTCTGGCATCTCCCTGTGGCCAAAAGACTAGTACATGGCAAGGGCGAGGTCCAGAATCTTTTGTCGCCCCGTCAACACGAAAACGATCCCGCAAGACACAAACGATGTCCGGCAATCTGTTGAAGAAAAAGTATTTTCCGGAGCACTTCGAACGAAGGCGAACACATCAACCCTCGCCGCGCCCCGCTCCCTTGAACAGGAATTCCTGGGCAAAGATCAGCACCGCGCCGACGGTGATGTAGCTGTCGGCAAGGTTGAAGATCGGGAAGGTCCAGCCGCCGACATGAAAGCGGATATAATCGACCACATGACCGTAAATGAAATGGTCGAGAATATTGCCGAGCGCGCCGGCAACCACCAGCGCAAAGCCCAAAAGCGCCCATGTCTGCCCCGGCGCGGTCTTACGCCAGAGATAGATCACGACCGCGACGATCACCAGCCGCAGCCCGACCAGCGCCCAGCCATTGGTATCCGACAGAAGCGAGAAGGCGATGCCGGGATTATAGGTCTTGAAAAGCCCCAGGAACGGCAGGACCGGGATCATCCGGTGAAACGGCAGATAGACCTCGACCGCATATTTGATCACCGCATCGACCAGCAGCGCAATGACCACAAAGGCTGCGGCGGGAACGGGACGCGAAAGCGGCGCGGTCATTGGCCGGCCTCCGGCGGATCGAGCGAGAGGAGATGGCGGCGCGCCTCGTAGAGCATCACCCCGGTTGCAACGGCAAGATTAAGCGAATCAGCCCTGCCCTGCTGGGGAATACGGGCAAGGCGTCCGGCGCCGTCAGCCAGTTCGGCCGGCAGGCCCTGCTGCTCGTTGCCCATCAAAAGCACCACCGGCTTTTTGCTGTAGTCGATGGTGCGGTAATCGACCGAGCCGGCCAGATGGGTGGCAACAATCTCGGCGCCGCTGTTTTTCGCCCAGTCCAGGAATGCGCGCGGTTCGGCGCGGGAAACCGGCAGTGCGAACACCGAGCCCATGGTCGCCCGCACGGTCTCGATCGAAAACGGATCGGTGGTCTCGCCAACCAGGATCACGCCTGCGGCACCGGCGGCATCGGCGGTGCGGATGATGGTGCCGAGATTGCCCGGATCACGAACCCGGTCGAGCGCAACATAGGTTTCGTTTTCTTTCGGGCGGATATCGCCAAGCGGCCGGTAGTGGCTTTCGAACACGCCGACGACCATCTGCGGATTGTCGCGCCGGGTGATCGCCGAAAGCACCTTTTCGGAGACCTCCAGCACCAGGCCGCCGGAGGCGACGGTCTTGGCGGCAACCTTTTCCACCGGCGCCTTGCCCTTTGCGGCCTTGGCATAAATCAGCGTGCGGATCGACCAGTTCAGCTCCAGCGCATCGATCACCAGCTTGAGGCCCTCGGCCATGAAGGTGCCGGTTTCCTCCCGGTGCTTTTTTTGCGAAAGCGCGCGGATATCCTTGATGATCGGGTTGGAAAGGGATGTGACCTCTTTCACCGTTCCCACGCGCGGCGCGCGTCTGTCATCTTTTTCGAAGCTCATTGAGGCAACCACCGCGCATAAAGGGATGTTGAAAGGGCACGACCGGGTTCATTGCCCGAAAGTCCGCCCTCGCGAATAACCAGCTCACCCGATTCGACCACGCCGCCAAAGCCGCGCATCGTCTCCATCATCAGTTCATGAACGGAATAGAAGCTGGCGCGGATCGAATAGGCCGTCAGCACGAAGCCGAGCGCATCCGGTTTAAGGATTGCCCGGCAAAGGTCCAGCATTTTCGGCAGATGTTCGAACAGCTGCCAGACCTCGCCATTGGGCCCGCGTCCGAATTTCGGCGGGTCGGTGAGAATGATGTCGTACTGGTTGCCGCGCCGCTGTTCGCGCTCGATGAACTTCATCGCGTCATCGCATATCCAGCGGATCGGCCGGTCATCGAGGCCGGACAGCGCCTGGTTCTCGCGCGCCCAGCCGATGGCCTTCTTCGAGGCATCCACATGGGTCACCTCTGCGCCCGCAGCTGCGGCAACCAGCGAGGCAACGCCGGTATAACCGAAAAGATTGAGCACTTTCGGTGCTCCCGCCGCGCGGCCGGACGCGTTTTCCAGCGCATCGCGCATCCACTGCCAGTGCGCCACCTGTTCGGGAAACACCCCGACATGGCGAAACGACGTGAAGCGTCCGAGAAAATCGATATCCATGATCCGCAGCGGCCAGGTCTCGCCAAGCGCGGCCTTGGGAAAACGCCAGCGCCCCATGCCATCCTCATCCGTGTCTCCGGTGAAGATCGCATCGGCATTGGCCCATGTCTTCTCATCGAGCAGCGGCGGCCACAGCGCCTGCGCTTCCGGACGGACAATGCGGTAGTCGCCATATTGTTCGAGTTTCAGGCCGTGACCGCTGTCGATCAGGTGGAACCCGTCGGCACAGACTGATTGCAGAATGCTCGGCACGCGCTCTGCCGGCCGGTCGCCATCGCGCAGCGCAATCCATTGCGGCTCCGGCTGGCGGCTGCGGCGCTCATTCTGCTTATCGGCGGCCGGCGGGGATTTGCGCCGCTCGTCGGCCCGCGCTGCTGCGTGCCCGCCCTTGCGCGGCCGGTCAGGCTTTGCCTGCGGCTTCCCACCTGCCTTGTGGCGGCGTGTCTTGTCCTGTCTGGAAGGCGTCATAAAAGGCCATCATCCCGCAGTGTTCGAAAGCTGCGGTTTATCAGCCCTGTCGTAAAAATGGCAAGCCTCGTCAGCACGCCATGTCAGGAAGACGGCAGCTGGTCGAGCGGCTTTCCGGCCGAAACCTCGGTGGAGCGCGCCTTCTGCTTGTCGGCTTCCGCGCGCCACAGCGCCGCCTCGCGCTTGCTGGTTCTTGCCGTCTTGCGATACTTGCGCTGGGAGATCCAGGCAAAAAGCGCCCCGAGCAGAATGCCGAGAATGAAGGCGATGAAGATGTAGACGAAGAACGGCGCCGAGACGGAAAGCACCGTATCGGCTGCATTAAACGGGTTGAGCGCCATCGTGACCGACTGCCGGTTGGCAACCGACAGGAGAACAAGCACCACCCCGATGGGCAGCAGAATGACGAGATTGACAAGCTTTGACATCATGCGCCTCGAACCCGTTTTTCACTTTTCTAGCGGTCAGGCCCGCTCCCGCTAGCCATCGTCTTTCTGGTCGGGATTGAGACGCTCGCGCAATTCCTTGCCGGTCTTGAAGAACGGCACCCATTTTTCTTCCACGAAAACGGTATCGCCCGTGCGCGGGTTCCGTCCCGAACGCGACGGCCGGTTCTTGACCGAAAATGCGCCGAAACCGCGCAATTCGACCCGGTTGCCGGCAGCCAGGGCATCCGCGATCTCGTCAAGAATTGCATTCACGATATTTTCGACATCGCGGTGATAGAGATGCGGGTTACGCGCCGCAACAATCTGTACCAATTCCGACTTGATCACACCTAGCCCCTCAACTCTCTGATTTTCATTGCCAATCAGTCTGCCCGACAGACACGAGTCCGTCAACAAGTCCGCTCTGGTGAAAGGCACCTTCGCTGACAAACCAACCCATACCAACTGATTCGAGCAGTTTGGCCCCCATTTTTGCTAAACCGAACCCGAAACTATCCCTGTTTACGTTATCCCAGGACTTGATTTCAAGGGAGTCCGAAATGCCGTTGTCGGCAAGATAGGCCGAAATTGCATCGCGTCCGCCGATTTCATCGACAAGACCCGCCGCAACCGCCTGCCGTCCGGTGAGGATCCGTCCATCCGCAAGCGCCAGCGCATCGTTCCGCGGCATGTCCCGGCGCTCGGCAACAAGGTCGACAAACCAGTCATAGCTGTCCATCACCATCGAACGCACCATGGCCTGGGCATCCGGGCTGGCATTGTCGAATGGCGACGGTTCCGCCTTCAGCGGCGCTGATTTGATCGAGTCGACCGAAATGCCGATCTTGTCGAGAAGCTCCTTGGCCTGCGGATACATGAAAATCACGCCGATTGAACCGGTAATCGAGGTATCGCCGGCAAAGATGCGGTCACCGGCAAGCGCGATCATATAACCGGCCGAGGCCGCCTGGGTGCGGATTTCGCTGACAACCGGCTTTTTCTCGCCCACCTCGCGCAAGGCCTTGTAGAGCGCCTCGCCGCCAAACGTCGTGCCGCCGCCGGTCGAAAGCGAGACGATCAACGCCTTGGCCGCCGGATCGTCACCGATTTCGCGGATCGTCTCGAGCATGACGGGATCATCGCCGATCACGCCGGAAATGGTAAGCTGGGCGATATGCGGCCGGGACAGCATCGCGCTGCCCTGCGTCCCGCCATAGGTCCTGAAGACGGCAACGATCAGCAAAACGGCCACCACCAGTGCCGCCGCACGCCACCAGCCGACACGCCTGCGCAGGCGTCTGCGTTCGAGGATATCCGACAGATTCATCAATGACCTCACAGGTTTTTGAACGACGATCGCCGTCGACAAGGTTGGCGAATGTGCGTTCCGCCCACATCTGGTGTCAATCGTAAACGACTTTATTTTCCAAGGCCAAACTTGTTATCGCCGCCAAAACATACTACCTCTCCCCTCTGACAGGCAACGGCTCTGCACTCATGCAGGCATGGTTCGATGTCCGCAAAAGCCGACTGCGACACAGGCTTTTTTGAAACGGTGCACTATGAGTATTTCAACCACGGCGCAGCCCGGCAACGGCCAGCCCGGTTCTTCGATTGAAGAAAGTTTCCGCAAGGCCAAGCGGCACTCCGGCCATGTGCGCCGGCTGAAGATCATTCTGCCGCTCGCCGCCGTGCTGATCACGATCGGTCTGGTTGCCGCGACCTTCCTGCGTTCCATCGTTCCCGAAAACATCTCGCTCGATGCCGCCTCGATCGAAAACGGGATGATCGTGATGACCAATCCCGGCATGTCAGGCCGCAATTCCGATGGCATCCGCTATTCGCTGAAGGCCGACCGCGCCCTGCTGCCAGCGACCAATCCCGATGACAGTAATGTGCTTCTTGAAAATGTCGTTGCCAGCGTTCCCGTCGATGACACGGTCACGGCCGTGGTCGATGCCACCCGCACGCTGTATGACCGTGTCACCGAAAAGCTGACCATCAACGAGCCTTTCACGATCACGCTTTCGAACGGCATGACGGCGGACTTTTCCTCGGCCGAAATCGACATCAAGGGCGGCACGCTGGCAAGTGACACGCCGATTACCGTAACAGCGCCCCAGGCTTCCGTGGTTGCCCAAAACGTAAATATCGTCAATAACGGTCAGAAAATTCGGTTCGGCGGCGGCGTTCATGTTACCTTGTCGCCCGCGGCATTGGCCCAGACCGGTAAATGAGGTTTCAGATGGATCTGAGCAAATTGACAATCTGTCCGCCCCGCCGGTCGACCAAGGCCATGCTCGCCTTGCTGTGCACGCTGGCACTGCCGGTGTCGGAAGGGTTCGCGCAATCGACCCAGACAAGCGGCTTTCAGCTCTCCGGCAGCGAACCGATCGACATCAACGCCGATGAATTCGAGGTCGACGATTCGACCAAGCTCATCACCTTTTCCGGCAATGTGGTCGCCGTGCAGGGCGCCAACCAGGTCAAGGCCGGCCAGATGACCGTGCGTTATGCCGGCGGTTCCACCGGGATTGCTGCCGGTCAGGGCGACATCGAGCGGATTGACCTGAGCAGAGCCGTCAGCCTCGAGACAGATACCCAGACGGCAACCGGCGACACGGGCTATTTCGACATGACCGCCCAGCAGTTCGTGCTTGAAGGCAAACAGGTGGTGCTGAAGGAAGGCGAGAATGTCTTTGTCGGCTGCAAGCTCACCGTCAACATGGCCACCAGCCGGGCCAAGCTGGACGCTTGTGGCGACCGGGTCCAGATCAGACTTAATCCGCAATCACGGCCGGGCAATTGATATCGCATGCCCAGAAAACCGACACAGAAAACACTTTCCACCGCAGATCGCCCTGCCGCCGCGGCAACCACATCGGGAAACGGTGAGGCTTCGCGCGAAAACGGCCGTTATGACGGCACGCTGATTGCACAGGGGCTGACCAAGACCTACCGAAGCCGACGCGTTGTCAATGGCGTCTCGCTTGTCGTCAGACGCGGCGAGGCCGTCGGCCTTCTCGGACCGAACGGTGCGGGCAAGACCACCTGTTTCTACATGATCACCGGGCTAGTGCCTGTCGATGAGGGCAATATCGTCCTGCACGGCCGCGACGTGACAGCGCTGCCGATGTACCGCCGGGCGCGCCTCGGTGTCGGCTACCTGCCGCAGGAAGCCTCGATTTTCCGCGGCCTCAGTGTTGAAAACAACATCAGGTCTGTTCTTGAGCTGACCCCGCTGAAGAAGCGGGAGCGGGAAGAAAAACTCGAACAGCTGATGGAAGAATTCGGCATTGCCAAACTGCGCAAGACATCGGCCGTGGCACTGTCGGGTGGTGAGCGCAGGCGCCTTGAAATTGCCCGCGCCCTTGCCACGGACCCCGATTTCATGCTGCTCGACGAACCGTTTGCCGGCGTCGACCCGATTTCCGTTGCCGATATCCAGAACCTGATCCGGCACCTGACACGCCGCGGCATCGGCGTGCTGATCACCGACCACAATGTTCGCGAAACGCTCGGCATGATCGATCGCGCCTATATCATTCATGCCGGTGAAGTGCTGACCCATGGCAAGGCCGACGAGATCGTGGCCAACAGCGATGTGCGCCGTTTCTACCTCGGAGACAATTTCAGTCTCTAGCAACCTTGCGCCGAAACCCGGATTCGGGCTTGATAAACAAGCAATTTTTGTGCCAATCTCCCCAAAAACGCGATAAAGAGTTCAGTACGCCAGCGGACGCTCTCGTTGCAGGCCGTTGCGATTTTGGGGTTTTGCTTTCGACATGGCACTAGGCGCCAATCTTTTTCTTCGTCAGAACCAGTCGCTGGTAATGACGCCGCAGTTGATGCAGTCGATCCAGTTGCTGCAAATGCCGCATGCGGAACTCAACCAGTTCATTGCCCAGGAGGTCGAGAAAAACCCGCTTCTTGAGGTTGCCGGCGACGAGGCCGCTTCCGACGACGGAGCAGACGCCCCGGAAACGCCGGACAGCGCCAACCAGGACATGTCCAGCGACTGGTTTACCGATGAACGGCAAAGCGACAGCGCCGCGCATCTTGGCGACAGCCTCGACAGCAATTTCGAAAGCGTCTATGGCGATGACAACGCACCGGCGCGCCCCGATGCGCCCGAACTGCTGAGCCAGTGGAAGTCGATGCCCGGCAGCGGCGGCGGGGACGACCATGTCGACCTCGATGAATTCGTGGCGGGCAAACCCTGCCTGCGCGACCATCTGACCACCCAGATCGCCCTGACCTTCAAACGCCCGGACGAACAGGCCATTGCCCGCCACCTTGTCGACTATCTGGACGAGGCCGGTTACTTCCGGGCCGATACCGCCGAAATTGCCGAACGGACCGGATTGACCACGGAGCGGCTGGATGCGGTTCTGGAAAGGCTCAAGACGCTTGATCCGCCGGGCATCTTCGCCCAGTCGCTTTCCGACTGCATGCGTCAGCAATTGCTCCAGACCGGCGATTTCACGCCCGCCATGGCTGTTCTGGTCGACCATCTCGAACTGGTGGCCCGCCGCGATTTCACCAGGCTCAAGAAGCTGTGCGGTGCGGATGAAGAAGAGCTCCTGAAGATGATGCAGAGCCTGCGCCGGCTGAACCCGAAGCCGGCCGGCGCCTTCAACAGCCACCCGCCCGAATCGGTTTTCCCCGATGTCATCGTTTCGGCCCGCAAGGACGGCGAATGGCAGGTGGAACTCAATCCCGACACCCTTCCCAGGGTTCTGGTCAACCGTTCCTACCTCACGCAGATCAAGGCGTCCCACGGCATGTCGGATGCCGATCAGACCTTTCTCAACACCTGCCTTCAGACGGCGAACTGGCTGACGCGCAGCCTCGACCAGCGCGCGCGCACCATCCTCAAGGTCGGAAGCGAGATCGTGCGCCAGCAGGATGCGTTCCTCAAACACGGCGTCGACCACTTGCGCCCGATGAACCTCAAGACCGTGGCCGACGCCATCAAGATGCACGAATCGACGGTCAGCCGCGTCACCTCGAACAAGTTCATCCTGACCCCGCGCGGCCTGTTCGAACTGCGCTATTTCTTCTCCGTCTCGATCGCCTCCGATCAGGGCGACGGCAGTGCGCTTTCGGCAGAATCGATCCGTCACAAGATCCGCCGGATGATCACCTCGGAGACACCGGAAAAGGTTCTTTCAGACGATGACATCGTTGCCGAACTGAAGCAGGAGGGAATCACGCTCGCCCGTCGTACCGTCGCCAAATACCGCGAAGCGATGAATATTCCCTCCTCGGTACAGCGCCGTCGCGAAAAACGGGCCCATGCAAAAGCCGTCGGCGCCTGAAGACAACCGGATTGCAGCGCCTTCAAAAGAGGTCGCCGGCATGATTGACTTCCTCCGGCATGAACGGTAGAGCATCCGCCGCAAGAGGGACGCCGCCTTTAGCGAACGAGACGAGACGCAGCTGCGTCAGGACAGGGTGCGCGGCGCACCGACCGCGCCCGGCGGAAAAATATGCAGAAGAATATTGCGGAAATCCCGCTGGCAAACGGCTGAAAAATGCCCACATGAGTTATGATGACGTTGTGTCATCGCAGTGCCGTACCGGACACCGGCAAACCCACTGCTGAAGTTCTTGGAGGAGAACGGAGTGTGGCTTAAACTGGTGGCCGCAAACGATAGAAGAAGGGAAGATCCATGAGTGTTCGCGTCTCGGGAAAACAAATGGAAGTCGGCGAGGCTTTCCGCGAAAAAATCGAAGATCAGATCGAGGAAGCGGTCACCAAATATTTTGACGGCGGCTATTCCGGCCAGGTCACCGTGGAGAAATCCGCAGGCGGTTTCGAGACCGACTGCAAAATTCATCTCGACAGTGGCGCCGTGCTCCACGCAGCCGGCAAGGCCCATGATCCGCAGGCCGCCTTCGATGCAGCATGCGAACGCATTGCCAAGCGCCTACGCCGCTACAAGCGCAAGCTGAAGGATCATCACCAGAGCAACGGTCAGGCCGATTTCGCCGAAGTTGCCTATTCGGTGATGGACATGCCGGACGAGGATGATACCGAAATTCCGGAAGATTACGCGCCGGCAATCATCGCGGAAGCGAAGACCGAAGTGCGCACGATGGCGGTTGCAACGGCCGTCATGGCACTCGACATGACCGACAAGCCGCTGATGCTGTTCCGCAACCCGGACAACAAGACGCTCAACATCGTCTACCGCCGCCCCGATGGCAATATCGGCTGGATCGATACGGCCAGCATTCAGGGCTGAACCCACTCCGGCGGGTGCCGTTCAGGCGCCCGCCCCCAAGCCGCAA
The DNA here is from genome assembly GCF_040545495.1 of Martelella mangrovi. NCBI lineage: Bacteria > Pseudomonadati > Pseudomonadota > Alphaproteobacteria > Hyphomicrobiales > Aurantimonadaceae > Martelella > Martelella mangrovi. The sequence goes on along the minus strand of NZ_JBEPLY010000003.1, from coordinate 138,967 downwards.
CCCAGGATACCAGGACATGGCCCTTGACGACCTGCTGAAACAGGAGGCGATCATCCCCGCCCTCAAGGCAAACTCCAAGAAGCAATTGCTGCAGGAGATGGCCGCCAGAGCGGAGACCGTGACGGGGGTGCCGGAGCGCGAAATCTTCGAAGTGGTGCTCCAGCGCGAGCGCCTCGGCTCCACCGGTGTCGGCAATGGCATTGCCATTCCGCATGGTAAACTCGCCAATCTCGATCACATCTGCGGGGTCTTTGCCCGTCTGCAGCACCCCGTCAATTTCGAGGCGCTCGACGATCAGCCCGTGGACCTGGCCTTTCTGCTGCTGGCGCCTGAAGGCGCAGGCGCCGACCATCTCAAGGCCCTGTCGCGCGTGGCGCGGCTGCTGCGCGACCAGGAGCTGGTCAAGAAGCTCAGAGCATCCGATACGGAAAGCGCGATCTACGCCTTCCTGAATTCCGATCCGGATTCGTCAGCGGCCTGACCCGCACCACCACAGACCGACCATCGAAAAAGGCGTTCCGCACCAGCGAAACGCCTTTAATTTTTTCCAAACGACGCTGCCGTGATTATTCTTCGGGCTTGCCTTCCGGAGCCGGCTGTGCGGGTTCGGCCTTCGGCCCACCCTTGGAAACACCGACCATGGCCGGGCGCAGCACCCGCTCACCGATCGTGTAACCGGACTGGACGACCTGCACCACGGTGTTGGCCGGAATTTCCGGGTTCGGCACTTCGAACATCGCCTGATGGAAGTGCGGATCGAATTTCTCGCCTTCCGGATCGATCTTGTTGACACCGTGACGCTCAAGCGCTGACAGCATGGAGCGTTCGGTCATCTCCACACCTTCGATAAAGCCCTTGATTTCCTCGGTGCGCTTGTCTTCCGGAATGGCATCCAGCGCGCGACGCAGATTATCGGAAACACCGAGCATGTCGCGTGCAAACGCGGTGACGGAATAGGCCTTGGCGTCCTTCACGTCACGGGCGGTGCGCCGGCGCAGGTTTTCCATTTCGGCGGCAAGCCGCAGCAACTGGTCGCGCTGCTTCTCGTTTTCCTCACGCAGGAGATCGATCGGATCGGGCTCGACGGCCTCGGCCTCCGCAGCCTCGGTTTCTTCAACCGGCGTTTCGGCTTTCAGGTCGACCACCGTTTCGTTGATTTCCTCGTCAGTGCCGTTCTTCTTGGTCTCGTCGGTCATGACGTCTCCGCAAGTTTCATTTTGTTCTTTGAATCTCTCGAGCCCCGATATCGAGGTTCACTCCCGAAAAATCAAGGCCTCTCCCGCTATTCACATATGTCTGTTACCGCGAGCGTGACAGACGCGACAGAAGATGCGCCGTATAATCCACCATCGGCACCACCCGGGCGTAGTTCAGACGGGTCGGTCCGATCACGCCGACAGCCCCGACAACCTGATTGTCGCTGTCGCGATAGGGCGCCACGACCAGCGAGGAGCCCGACAGCGAAAACAGCTTGTTTTCCGAACCGATGAAGATCCGCACGCCAGGGCCGCTTTCGGCAAGATTGATCAGTTCGATCAGGCTTTCCTTTTTCTCCAGATCGTCAAACAGCATGCGCAACCGATCGATATCGGCAATATCGGCCACGCCTTCGAGAAGATTGGCCCGGCCGCGCACGATCAGGCGCCCCGGCTGCCCCTCCTTCGAACTGCCGGACCAGACCGCAAGCCCGCGCCCGACAAGATCCTGCGAAAGCTGGTCGAGTTCATGGCGAACCTCATCCTTCAGCTTGCCCAGCACCGATTTCAGTTCCGGCAGGGTCTGACCGTTCAGATGGGCATTGAGAAAATTCGCCGCTGCCGTCAGCTGCGAAGACGTGGTGCCCGCCGGCAGATCGATGATCCGGTTTTCGACCTCGTTGTGTTCGCCGACCAGCACCGCAAGCGCCTTTGTCGGCTCAAGCCGGATGAACTCGACGTGCTTGAGCACGGTGTTGCTCTTCGACGTCATCACCAGCCCTGCCCCGCGCGACATGCCGGACAGCATCTGGCTTGCCTCGTTGAGGAAGGCGTCAGCCGGCTGGCCGCGATCGGCGGAACTCATCTGACGCTCGATTTCCGAGCGTTCGTTTTCGGCAAGATCGCCGATCTGCATATAGGCATCGACGAAGAAGCGAAGACCGCTTTCCGTCGGCAGACGTCCGGCGGAAACATGCGGGGCGTAGATCAGCCCCAGTTCCTCCAGGTCGCTCATCACATTGCGGACGGAAGCCGGCGACAGCGACATCGGCAACAGCCGCGAAAGGTTGCGCGAGCCCAGCGGCTCCCCGCTTTCCAGATAGCTTTCGACAATCCTACGGAACACTTCCCGCGAGCGATCGTCCAGCGCCATCGCCGAATTGTCTGCCGTTGGTCTTTGGTCTGATGTCATGCTTTGCTTTGCCGATCGTATGAAGCCTTCCCGCCTAATATAGTGTCACAGGGCGACGGCGCAATTCGGTTTTGTGACATCGGCGCCTGCCGTTTTTCTTTGCAAAAGCCGCCTCTTCCTTCTAGAACCCCCGCAATTGAAACCGGAAGGATCACACCATGCGGCCGTCAGGCAGACAACTCAATCAGATGCGCAATGTCTCCTTCGAGCGTGGCTTCTCCAAACACGCGGAAGGCTCCTGCTTCGTGAAATTCGGCGACACGCATGTGCTGTGCACCGCTTCGCTTGAAGAACGCGTCCCCCCGTGGCTGCGCCATGCGGGCAGAGGCTGGGTCACCGCCGAATACGGCATGCTGCCGCGCGCCACCGGCGAGCGCATGCGCCGTGAGGCTTCCGCCGGCAAGCAGGGCGGCCGCACCCAGGAAATCCAGCGCCTGATCGGCCGCTCGCTGCGCGCCGTTGTCGACCTCGAAGCCCTCGGTGAACGCCAGATCAGTGTCGACTGTGACGTGATCCAGGCCGATGGCGGCACCCGCACCGCCTCGATCACCGGTGCGTGGATTGCGCTCTACGACTGCCTGAAATGGATGGAAGCGCGCAGCATGGTCAAGGCTGACAAGGTGCTGAAGGACCACGTTGCGGCAATCTCCTGCGGCATCTTTGCAGACCAGCCGGTCATCGACCTCGACTATCTGGAAGATTCGTCCGCCGAGACCGACGCCAACTTCGTCATGACCGGCACCGGCGGTATTGTCGAAATTCAGGGCACCGCGGAAGGCAAGCCGTTTTCGCAGGACGAGTTCCTGACGCTGATGGGCCTTGCAAAGGACGGAATCGGCGAACTGGTCGAATTGCAGAAAAAGACCATCGCCGGCGCTTAAAGGACCCGCCATGCCGATTGCCGCCGTTCTGGAAACAGCCCTTTATGCCGCCGACCTTGATGCCGCAGAAGCATTTTACGGCGGCGTGCTCGGGCTGGAGAAGATCACCCGCGTCGGCAACCGGCATGTGTTCTTTCGCTGTGGGACCGGCGTGCTGCTGATCTTCAATCCGGATGAGACGGAAAAGCCCGCAAGCCCCGGCTCGCTTCCCGTGCCTGCCCATGGCGCACGTGGTCCGGGACACATCTGTTTCCGGCTGGAACACGACGACTTCGCCGCGATGATCGCGCGGCTTGAAACACACGATATTACCATCGAAAGCGATTTCTGCTGGCCCAACGGCGCCCGCTCTATCTATTTCCGCGATCCCGCCGGCAACAGCCTGGAATGCGCGGAAGCCAAGCTCTGGGGATTATAGGAAACCATGCGTAAACTCGACACCAAGACCATCGTTGTTGCCAGCCACAACCCCGGCAAGATTGCCGAAATCGCCGAACTGATCGGACCGCTCGGCGTTTCGGCCAAATCGGCCGCCGAACTGTCCTTCGATGTGCCGGAGGAAACCGGCACGACCTTTGTCGAAAACGCCACCATCAAGGCGCTGGCATCCGCCGAAAAATCCGGCCTGCCGTCGCTTGCCGATGATTCCGGCATTGTGGTTGACGCGCTCGACGGCGCGCCGGGCGTCTACACCGCCGACTGGGCGGAGACGGCGGACGGCAGCCGCGATTTCGCCATGGCGATGGAAAAGGTGGAAAAGGCGCTCGCCGAAAAGGGCGCGACCACGCCGGATACCCGCACCGCCCGTTTTGTCTGCGTGCTCTGCCTTGCCTGGCCCGACGGCCACACGGAGACGTTCCGCGGCGAAGTGGAAGGCAATCTCGTCTGGCCGCCGCGCGGCGACAAGGGCCATGGCTATGACCCGTTGTTCCAGCCCGCAGGCCATACCAAAACCTTCGGCGAGATGGATGCGGACGAAAAGGCTGTCGGCGGCCCGGCCGATGGCGGCGCGCTTTCACACCGCGCCCGCGCCTTCAGGCTCTTTACCGAAACAGGACTTGCGCTCTGACAACCGACCCGGCAGTGATGGCAGGCATCAATGGCGATGACGGCGAACCGGGGTTCGGCGTCTATCTGCACTGGCCGTTCTGTGCGGCCAAATGTCCCTATTGCGACTTCAATAGTCATGTCCGCCACCAGCCGGTCGATCAGGCGCGCTTCGTCGCGGGTTTCCTGAAGGAAATCGACCATATGCGGGCGCTGTCCGGCCCCCGCACGGTCACCAGCATTTTCATCGGCGGCGGCACGCCCTCGCTGATGGCGCCGGAAACGCTCGGCGCCATTCTCGATGGTGTGGCTAAAGCCTGGCATCTGCCTGACGGGATCGAGATAACCCTGGAGGCCAATCCGTCCAGCGTCGAGGCGGAGCGCTTTCGCGGTTATCGCGCAGCCGGCGTCAACCGCGTTTCGATGGGCGTGCAGGCGCTGAACGACCGCGAATTGCGCTTTCTCGGCCGGCTGCACAATGTCGAGCAGGCGCTCGGCGCAATCCGGCTGGCGCGCGACATCTTTCCGCGCATGTCCTTCGACCTGATCTACGCCCGCCCCGGCCAGCGCGCGGATGACTGGGAGCGCGAACTCAATCAGGCAATAGACCTGGCCGCCGATCATCTGTCGCTCTACCAGCTCACCATCGAGGAAGGGACGCGCTTTTTTGCCCTTCACCGCGCCGGGAAACTGGTCATCCCCGATGACGACCATGCCGCCCGTCTTTACGAAATCACCCAGGCGGTGACCGCCGCACGCGGGCTTCCGGCCTATGAGGTCTCGAACCACGCTCGCCCCGGTGCCGAAAGCCGGCATAACCTGACCTACTGGCGTTATGGCGACTATGCCGGGATCGGACCGGGTGCCCATGGCAGGCTGGAAACGACGGCCGGCCGGATGGCGACCGCCACCGAGAAGCACCCGGAAACCTGGCTTGAAATGACCGAGACAAACGGTCACGGCGTGATCGAGGAAAGCCCTCTCTCGCCGGAAGAACAGGCCGACGAACTGCTGCTGATGGGATTGAGGGTCCGCGAGGGCGTCGATATTGCCCGCTGGTCGGCGCTTGCCGGAAAACCGCTCGACAGCGAACGCGAGGCCTTCCTGATGCAGCTCGGCCTGATCGAGCGGATCGGCAACAGCCGGCTGCGCGCGACACCGGAAGGCATGTTGCTGCTGAACCGTATCGTGGCCGAACTTTCCTGACCTTTTGGTTGTAATGTGCTATAATACACTTGGAACCGCATCGCGCGTTGCGCGTTCAACAGTTTCAGACAGTACTAGCAGCATACCGAAAAGAAAGATCCCGTCAGATGGCAAGTTCGAGCTATACCCACCGAGTGATCCGCGACCGGCTGAGCGCCGCCATCTGCATCATTTTCGGCATCTATATGGGATATCTGGCCCATTCCGACGGCGTCGCCTTGGCGCCGTCGCTGTTTTACGGGCTGATCGCCTTCGTGCTGCTTGCCATGCTGCTGATGATCCTCAGGAATTTCATCTACGCCCTGATCCTGGCCGTCCTGATCGTCTGGCTTGCCGCCTATTTCGGCTTCGGATGGGCCGATCAGCTGATCGCCTATATGGAGCAGCTCGTCAGGCTCGGTTATCAGGAATCGCTGAAGCTGTTCATGTCGACAGAAGCGCCGATCGCCACCTGACAGGCTCGCCGCTCAGGCAGCAAGGCCCGTCAGAAGGGTCCTGAGCTGTTCTTCCGCGTCGGCGGAACGCTCCGAACGGTCGATGAAACCGCCACCGAAGACACGCGCGTCATTGCCCGGCGCGTCATAGAGCACGCAGGCCTGACCGCTGGCGATACCCGCCTCGCCTTCCAGCAGATCGACGTAGACGCCGTCCTTGTCGGCATGAAGCATGACCGGCAGCGGCGGGCGCGTGGAGCGCACCTTGGCAAAGCAGGAAAGCCCGCCTTCGGCCTCTTCCTTGATGGTCTGATCGCCCAGCCAGTTGACGTCACGCAGATAGATGCGGCGCGTTTCCAGCGCCTCGCGCGGGCCAACGATGACGCGGCGCGAACGGGCATCGAGATAGACCACATAAAGCGGCTCGCCGGTGGCAACGCCCAGCCCCTTGCGCTGACCGATGGTGTAGCGCACGATCCCTTCATGACGGCCGAGCACCCGGCCATCGAGATGCACGATCTCGCCGGAAAGCTCCGCATTCGGCTTCAGCTTGGCAATCACGTCGGAATATTTGCCGTGCGGCACGAAACAGATGTCCTGGCTGTCCGGCTTGTCGGCAACGATCAGCCCCATTTCCTCGGCCAGTCGCCGGGTGTCGGCCTTCGGCAGGCCGCCCAGCGGAAACCGCAGGAAATCGATCTGTTCCTGCGTGGTCGCAAACAGGAAATAGCTCTGGTCGCGCTCCGCATCCACCGGCCGGTAAAGCGCGCGGCGCATCGGATTGTTCGATGTCGGGTTCGGCTTGGAACGGATATAGTGCCCCGTCGCCAGCGCATCGGCACCGAGTTCCTTCGCCGTCGACAGAAGATCGGCGAACTTGACCGTCTGGTTGCAGGCCACACAGGGGATCGGCGTTTCACCGGCGATATAGCTTTCGGCAAACGGGTTGATCACCGTTTCGCGGAACCGCGCCTCGTAATCCAGCACATAATGGGGAATGCCGAGCCGTTCGGACACGCGGCGGGCGTCGTCGATATCCTGCCCCGCACAGCATGAGCCTGCGCGGTGCACGGCCGCACCGTGATCGTAAAGCTGAAGGGTGATGCCGAGGACATCATAGCCCTCGCGCTGCAAAAGCCCGGCCACGACCGAGCTGTCGACGCCGCCGGACATCGCGACGACAACGCGCGTGTCCTCCGGCTTCTTGTCAAAACCAAGTGAATTCATGATCCGCCAGTCCAGTTCAAGGTTGGATGTCAAACCGTTTATGTGCGCTGATATAGAGGCCCTGCCCGAAAGACGCAAGAAAAGCCTTCATCGCCCGTTTGCCACGGCGCTCAGGCCGCAATCACCGGGGCGATATAGGCCGCATGCACCCAGCCGGTCACGGCCCCTTCCCGGCCATCCGGGTTTTGCGGCGTCACGAAAGCCCAGTCACCGTCCCGGTTCATGATTTTCAGGCGCGTGCCCCGCAAAAGCGTTCCGGGCGGCACGACCTTTTCAAACTGCGTGCCCGGGCCGCCGCGCAGATTAAGGCGTCCGGCGGTCACCACCGCAAGCGGCTCCCGGTCGGCCGCCTCGCCGAGCGTCACGCGAAAGCGCTCCATCGGAAAGGCAGGCCCCGGATCGGTCTTCCAGCCGCGGGTGTCGATCTCCTCATGGCTGACAATCGCCCTGATCGGGTAATGGCCGACCAGCGCGTGAACCAGATCAAGCCCGGTCGCAAGCTGGGCTTCCGGGTAAAGCGGCCAGGCAAAATCCCCGGAGCCGACGCGTGCATGCGGCGCCATCTGATAGCCGCCCGCCTTTTTCAGCGCTCGCCCGGTAAACCTTTTGCCATAGGCATCGACAAAATCGCCAAGTCCGTTCGGCTTCAGCCAGCCCGCATTGACGAATTCGATACCGATGGAGTGGGCATTGATGCCCTCCAGCGTGCCGTAGCGCGAAGGTCCGGCATGCCATGCCGTGCGATTGAAAGGCGCGATCTGCCAGGCCGTTCCGTCGCGATCGATCACCACATGCGCGCTAGAACCGCGATTGGATGAGCCGCCGGCCGCCCCCATCAGCCAGTCGCGGCTTGCCGCGCCGTTCCAGCCGGTGGTGTAGTGCAAAACGATGATGACGGGCGGGTTTTGCCGCCGGGCGCCCAGATTGGACGACTGCCCGTACCAGATCCCCGGAATTTTGTGGTTTTCGATCCGCATGGCGCGATCCTTCCTGCAGGTTTGACAACTGCCGGAATCTTAAGCGCCGTGGCGGGAGCGGGATTTTGCGGGGAAAGCCGGGGAACGAAAACGCGCGGCCCCGTGGGAGCCGCGCGTGCATTCATTTCAAAGAGGATGCGATCAGGCGGAAACCTTGGCCGCGATCTTGGCAACATGTGCGCCCTGGAAGCGCGCGCCTTCGAGTTCGACTGCAGACGGCATGCGCGAACCGTCACCGTCGGTGATGGTGGAGGCGCCATAAGGCGTGCCGCCCTTGATCTCGTCAACACCCATCTGGCCGGCGAAGGCATAGGGCAGACCGACAACGACCATGCCGAAATGCAGAAGCGTCGGCACGAAGCCGAGAATGGTCGATTCCTGGCCGCCATGCTGTGTGGCCGACGATGTGAACACCGAGCCGACCTTGCCGACGAGCTTGCCGGCGGCCCAGAGCGCACCGGCCTGGTCTACGAAGTTGCGCATCTGCGAGGCCATGGTGCCGAAACGGGTGCCGGCGCCGAAGATCACGGCGTCATACTGGTCGAGCTCGTTCGGATCGGCGATCGGCGCTTCCTGGTCGAGCTTGAAGTGCGATGCCTTGGCAACGTCTTCGGGAACCAGTTCGGGAACGCGCTTGATGGTCACGTCTGCACCTTCGGACGCAGCGCCTTCGGCAACGGCCTTGGCCATGGCTTCGATGTGGCCATAGGCCGAATAGTAAAGAACGAGAACTTTAGCCATTTTGATGAGAACTCCACTTGGGTTGGCTCGAAAATCTGTACCCGAGATAGGGCGGGCAGGCATGCAGTGTCCAGACGTCATGCAATAGACGCACTGTTCACCCATCGGAGGGCGCTAAAAGCTTCGAAACCCGCACACTGCCACGGTCTTGAAGAAACACAAGGGAAGGTCCACAACAAGACGCAAACGCCTGCTGCAACAGAACCATGGATTCCACGACAATGAACGACAACGACAATCCGACCGCGGCCATGCTGGCCATCGGTGATGAACTCCTGTCCGGACGGACCAAGGACAAGAATATCGGCCATCTGGCAGACGCGATGACGCTTGCCGGCATCGGCTTGAAGGAGGTGCGGATCGTCGCCGATGACGAGGCCGCGATTGTCGATGCGGTCAATGCGTTGCGGTCCCGCTACACCTATGTTTTCACCTCCGGCGGCATCGGCGGCACGCATGACGACATCACCGCCGACTCGGTCTCCGCCGCCTTCGGCGTGCCCTGCATCTACAACGAAAAGGCCATGGCGCTGCTGACGGCGCACTACAAACGCCGCGGCATCGATTTCAACGAATCGCGCCAGCGCATGGCCCGCATGCCCGAAGGCGCAACGCTGATCGACAATCCGGTTTCCGCCGCGCCCGGCTTCAAAATCGGCAATGTTCATGTGATGGCCGGCGTGCCGAGCATTTTCGAGGCGATGCTCGCCAATGTGATCCCCACCTTGAAAGGGGGAACGCCGCTGATCTCGGAAACCATCGAATGCCCGTTCGGCGAGGGCGATATCGGCACCCGGCTCGCCGAAATCCAGAAGGCCCATCCGAAAACCTCCATTGGCTCCTATCCGCGCTTTTCCAGCGACGGTTTCCGCACGCAGTTGGTCATTCGCGCCAGGGCGGCAGCAGACGTCGCGGCGGCGGCGGCCGATATCCACGCCATGCTGGGCGCGATGACGGCGCACTGATTTCCGCCGCCGTTATCCGAAAGGTGTGTTTCGGCCCTTCGCATTTTCCGGCAATAGGAATAAACTGTCAGCGCAGCAACAGCCGGCACTGCCAATCGGTTGCCGGCGCTTTGTACGGGTGGGGAGCCAAGCCCGAGAGGAGTGTTTCAGATGACCTACAAGACCATACTCGCCGTCATGGAATCCCCGGCACAGGCCGGCGGTTTTCTGGACTACGCCGTTGAAATCGTCCGGTCTTTCGATGCTCACCTCATCGGCCTTCACGCCGAGACCGTCAATCCGACACCGATCATCGCGCCGATGGAGATACCGGACCCGGTTTCGATCCAGTCGCTTCAGGACATGGCCGAAAAGCGCAGCGCCGAACTCGGCGAGATTTTCCGCAAGCGGCTCATGCGCGAGGACCTGTCGCATGAATGGCGCAAGATCGTGTCGGCCGCCGGTTTTGCCGGTTCTTCGGTGATCGACAGCGCCCGCTCCTGCGATCTCATCATCGCGCCACAGGTAAGCCCGGACGCGCCCGGGGATGTCCGCTCCGATTTCGAGAGCTTCCTGTTCGAAAGCGGAAGGCCGGTTCTGCTTGTGCCGCATGTCGACAAGGTCGCCAAACCCTTCAGCCGGGTGATGGTGGCCTGGAACGGTTCGCGCGAGGCCGCCCGGGCCACGTTCGACGCCCTGCCGTTTCTGGAAAAGGCAGCCGAAGTCGAGATCTTTTCGGTCAACCCGCATGATGGCGAGGATCAGGAAAGCGGACTGTCGGGTGCGGAAATCGCGGCGACGCTTGCCCGCCACGGCGTCAATGTCACCGCCACCAGCGCCCATGCCGACAAGGCACAGGCAGCAACGATCATCGAAAACCGCCTGTCGGACAATTCCGTCGATCTTCTGGTCATGGGAGCCTATACCCATTCGCGGCTGTGGGAATTGCTGTTCGGCGGCGTGACCCGCACCCTGCTGGAATCGATGACGGCGGCAACCTTGATGTCGCGCTGACGGGACGCCGCACGGCAACGGATCATCTTTCCGGTGGCTGAGGCCCCGTGCGTCTTGCCTTTTACGGGTGAATACGGCTAATAGCGATGCCCAACGGCAGAATGTCTGCTGCCCAAGGGTTCAGCTGGCGCCAACGACAGCGCCCCGGAGCAGGACGGATGCCAAGACCGGACGGTTTGATCGCCCGGCCCCCTATTTCAGCGTCATCGTGCTCCGGAGCCTCACATGTCCCTTCCCGATAAAGCCTTTCCCGTTACCTGGGATCAGTTCCACCGCGATGCCCGCGCACTGGCATGGCGTCTGTCCGGCCTTGACCAGACGTTCCACGCTATCGTCTGCGTCACCCGCGGCGGGCTGGTGCCGGCAGCGGTGATCTCGCGCGAACTGGAAATCCGCCTGATCGAGACGGTCTGCATCGCCAGCTATCACGACTATACCAGCCAGGGCGAAACCAAGCTTCTCAAGGGCATTTCTGAGGAACTGACGAAGACCGGCGGCGAAGGCGTGCTGATCGTCGACGATCTGACGGACACCGGCAATACGGCCCGCGAGGTCCGCGACATGCTGCCGAAAGCGCATTTCGCCTGCATCTATGCCAAGCCCAAGGGCGTGCCGACCGTCGACACCTTCGTCACCGAAGTCAGCCAGGACACCTGGATCTATTTCCCCTGGGATATGGGCTTCACCTATCAGGAGCCGATCAAGAAGGGGCCGGCGCAGTAACAGGCCCTCTTCTCAATATTCTTAAACAACAAACGCCCGACCGGCTTCCCTTCCGGTCGGGCGTTTGCGTCGCGCGGCAGGGGTATCACCGCTTGCGGAGACGGGTGCGTGCGGCGGGCCTGAGATAGTGGGTCAGGACCGGACCGGCAATCCAGGCAATCAGCAGCATTGCCGGCAGCAGGAAAATACGTGCATCGTAAAGCGGCGGTACCACGAGTATCGTCGAGGCAACCGCGGCAAAGCCGACGGCGATGACAATATAGGCGAGAACGCGTGCGGGCAGATTATCCATAGCTGTTATCCCTTCGTGTTGCATGGTAAACGCAACATGAAGAAAAGGGTTCCCCGCCGACCCTGCCGAAAAGGCCTCAGGAGCCGTTGCGCTCGCGCCGCAACTTCTCCCACCACTGCAGACGCTTGTTGATTTCGCGCTCGAAACCGCGCTCTGGCGGGTGGTAGAATTTCTGCCGACCCATTTCCGTGGGAAAATAATCCTGCCCCGAAAAGGCATCCGGCTCGTCGTGGTCGTAACGGTAGCCGGCGTTATAGCCTTGCTCTTTCATCAGCTTTGTCGGCGCATTGAGAATATGTTTGGGCGGCATCAGCGAGCCGTGCTGTTTTGCCGCCGCCATCGCCGCATGAAAGGCCACTTCCACCGAGTTCGATTTCGGCGCCGTGGCGAGATAGACGCAGGCCTCCGCCAGCGCCAGTTCGCCTTCCGGCGAACCGAGATAGTCATAGGCGTCCTTGGCAGCAGACACGATCGGCAGCGCCTGCGGATCGGCAAGGCCGATATCCTCGCTCGCCATACGCACCAGCCGGCGGCCGATGTAAAGCGGGTCCTCGCCGGCATCAAGCATGCGGGCAAGGTAGTAGAGCGCGGCATCCGGGTCCGAACCGCGCACGGATTTGTGCAGGGCGGAGATCAGATTGTAGTGGCCGTCCTGCCCCTTGTCATAGATCGGCGCACGGCGCTGAACGATATTCATCAGGCTTTGCGGATCAAGCCGCTCATCGGCACGGGCTGAACGCCAGACCTCCTCGGCCAGCGTCAGGATCGCGCGGCCGTCGCCGTCTGCCATCATCACCAGCGTTTCACGCGCGGCATCATCCAGCGGCAGCGCCTTGCCCTCGGCCTCTTCCGCCCGTTTCATCAGTTCGGCCAGGCTTTCGGCGTCATGGGAGCGGAAGGTCAGCACCCGCGCGCGCGATAGAAGAGCTGCATTCAGCTCGAAGGAGGGGTTTTCGGTGGTCGCGCCAACGAGAATGATGGTGCCATCTTCCATCACCGGCAGGAAACTGTCCTGCTGGGCGCGGTTGAAGCGATGGATTTCGTCGACGAACAACAGCGTCTGGCGCCCGTTCATGCGGCGGGCCCGCGCCGTCTCGAACACCTTCTTCAGATCCGCCACGCCGGAAAAGATCGCCGAAATCTGTTCGAAGGCCAGATCCGCCTCGCCGGACAAAAGCCGCGCCACCGTGGTCTTGCCGGTGCCCGGCGGCCCCCAGAAGACCATCGAGCCGAGAGAGCCGGCGCCGATCATGCGCGTCAGCGCGCCATCGGGGCCGGTCAGATGCGGCTGCCCGGTGACCTCGGCAAGCGATTTCGGCCGCAAGCGGTCGGCAAGCGGCCGCTTGTTTTCGATATCTTCGGGGACGTGCGGGGCAAACAGGTCGGTCATCTGAAAATCTGGTTTATCATCCTGCCGCCGCGATTGATAGTGAGACGCCAGGCGCCGGGTTCCTGATCCGCCTCGGCTTCCAGCGTCTGGGTCGAATCGACTTCTTCGCCGTTCACAGCGACAATCACGTCGCCCTTTGCAAAGCCGATCCGCGCGGCTGGCGTGCCTTGTTCAACATTGCTCACAACCACTCCATCACTGATCCCGGAAAGGCGCAACTCCTCGGCCACACGTGGCGAGATGTTTTCCACTGTAACACCGGAAAACGGCGATGCGCCGCCGATGACACGGGTATCGCGCGGCGGGTCTTCCGGCGCAAGCGCAAGCGGCAGCGCTACATGGGTGACCGCGCCATTGCGCTCGACGGTCAGGTCGGCGGTATTGCCGATTCCGGCCACCGTCAGCCGGTAGAGCAGCGCATCGGGGTGTTCGACCGGGATATCATTGACGGCGGTGATCACCGAACCGGTCTCAAGCCCGATCTTTTCCGCCGGGCTTCCCGGACGGATCGCCGAAACGATGGCGCCGCGCGCCGCCTTCAGCCCAAGCGCCTCGGCGATATCGGAGGATACCGGCCCGAATGTGGCGCCGACATAGGGCCGCTGAAAGTGCGTCTCGCCGCTTTCGGCCGCGTCCAGAAACACCTTCACCATATTGGCGGGAATGGCAAAGCCGACGCCGTTCGATCCGCCGCCGGAAGAAAAGATCGCCGTATTGATACCGACCAGTTCTCCATTCATGTTCAACAGCGCGCCGCCGGAATTACCGGGGTTGATCGCCGCGTCCGTCTGCAGGAAGAAGCCGAATTCGCCATCATTGACCGCATTGCGCGCCCGGCCCGATATGATGCCGCTGGTCACCGTCTGGCCGACGGCAAACGGATTGCCGATGGCAAGCGAGAGATCGCCGACCTCGACCGTATCGGAATTGCCGATCGGCACGGTCGGAAAGTCTTCGTCAGCCTCGATCTTCAGCACGGCGAGATCGTAGCGGTCGTCCTTCAAAAGCACCTTGCAGGGAAATTCCCGCCCGTCGGAAAGCGCAACCCGCACATCATCCGCGCCGGCAATCACATGATTATTGGTGATCACCATGCCGTTTTCCGTGACGATCACGCCGGAGCCGAGCGATGTCTGGCGTTCAGAGCGTCCCGGCATCTGGTTGCCGAAAAACCGGCTGAAAAACGGATCGGAAAAAAGCGGCGACATCCGGCGCTGAACCATGCGCTCGGCATAGACATTGACGACAGCCGGTGCCGTCTGTTTCACCAGCGGGGCAAACGACAGCTGCACCTGCGCTTCGTTCGAAGGCACCGTCCTGGTGTCGGCAAAAGCCGGCTGCACCGAAAACGCCACGCCTGCCAAAAGCACCGCTGCGGATATGCGGGTAAAATGTGCGGTCATCTGTTACCTGTCTTCTCAAATGGATTTTGTATTCAGGAACCGGAAAGCCCGGAAAATGCAAGGGCTATCATCGCCCCATATGCGGTGAAAAATGGGCAACAGCATGAACAAGACGTAATGAAAGTAAACGCCGGCGGGTCTGCCGCCGGCGCAAAAGCGGGCCGGACAGGCCCACCCAGCAGGTTCGCGGAACTAACCCTGATCGTAATGCGGCAGCGGTGCGCCGCCCGCATCCTTCACCACAAGGTCGTAAAGGCGCTTGACCTCATCGGGGTTGTCGGCGGCAATGTCGTTCATCTGTTCCGGGTCGGCAACGATATCGTATAGCCTGGCCTCTGTGCCATCATTCTTGGCAATCAGCGTGAACTTGCGGTCGGACGCCCAGACGTAATCATTCATGCCCGAGGTGAAATGTTCGCGCGGATCCTCCGGCATCTCTCCGTCCAGCGTCGGCATCAGGTTCGTGCCGTCGAGTTCGGTTTTCGGCGTCACCCCGGCAAAAGCGAGGATCGTCGGCGCGATATCGTGGGTGGAGGCGAAATAGTCCATGGCCTCCCCTGCCCGCTTGCCGTCAGGATGGCGGATGAAGAACGGCGTATCGGTCATTTCCGGCCACAGCGCAAAGGACGGTTTTCCGAGCGCGCCATGCTCGCCAAGCGCCATGCCGTGGTCGCTGGTCATGATCACAAGCGTATTATCGAGGAGGCCGGTCTGCTCCGCCCGTTCGAGGAAATAGCCGATCCAGCGGTCGACCATGGTGATTTCGCCGGCATAGAGCGCACGCATCCGTTTCAGCTGCCGCTCGGTCAGATAATCGCTCTTGCCATAACGCGGGGAAACCGGCTCCGGCTCGTTCCAGTCCGGGTCGTCGTAATAATCGGCATAATGGCGGGGGGCATCCCACGGCTCATGCGGGTCGAAGGAATCGATTGCCAGAAAGAACGGTTCTTCCGGGGGCACATTCTCGACCATCCGCGATGCCGTGCGGAACACGCGGGCGGCAAGATAATCCTCCTCTCCGTCGCGGTCGACATTGTTGGCCAGATACTGCCTCAGCTCGTTGGCAAGCATCAGATTGTCGCCCTTCGACGTCAAGTCCTTGCCGCCTGCGGTCTGGTACATGTAGCGGTCGAGAAACCGGTCGTCGGCCATCCAGATGGGCATATAGTCGTCGCCCTCCTGCCCGCGTATCCACTGCATGACCTTGAAGCCGCGGGCAAAATTCATCGACGGCTTGAAGGTGTGCGGCACGTCGGAAACCAGCATGGTGGTGTAACCGGCCCCTGAAAGCTGTTCTGCCAGCGTCGGCTGGTCATCGGGAATATGCTGCCAGCCCCACACGCCCGATTTATTGCCGCTGCGTTTTTCCCAGTCGCGGAAGGGAAAGGTGCGCATGCCGCTGTGAATGGAGCGGCGGGCGGGCACTGTCGGCATGGCTTCGGGCACCGCACGGGTAAATCTCAGGCTCTGCGAGGCGAGATGATCGAGGCTTGGCGTGCGCATCCAGCTGTTGCCATAGGCGCCGATATGATCGCGGCGGGTGGTGTCGGTGACGATGAGAATGACATTCGGTTTATCCGACCGGGCGGCCGTTCTTGAAATATTGATTTTCTGCTGTGGTTCGGCAGCCATCGCGCTGCCCACGAATCCCAGGCCGACACCGGCGGCGGTACCGGTCAAAAGACCCCGGCGTGAAATCGAAAACGCCATAATGCTCTCCATTTTGGAAACGATAACACCCCGGATCACGCCCGGGATTTTTCCCAAACCGTTCATCCCGGGTTAAGTTCCGCGATAAGATGCTCTGTCGCGAAATGATCACAATGCCCGCCCGAATGTCATAAAAACACCGGGTATAAGGCGCATTGTCACCACAAACTGAAGGAGGAAATTTCATGACACGGACGATCCGCCGGATACCGGCGCTCACACTAGCCGCATCGCTTTTCGTCGTTTCGGGCATGGCCCTGACGGGCGCGCCGGCAAAAGCGGCAAGCTTCGACTGTTCCGCTTCCGGACTCACCGCGAATGAAAAAACCATCTGCGCCAACCTGACGCTCAACGACGACGACGTGAAGATGGCGACCATGTACACCATGCTCAAGGGCCTGTTTGCCATGGGCATGTCCGGCAATATGGCCGACAACCAGAAAGCCTGGCTGAAGGAGCGTGAAGCCTGCGGCACGGATGTTGCCTGCATCGAAAAGGCCTATGACACCCGCATCGACCAGTTGCAGAAGCTTTACGACGGCATCGACAAGCCGATCTGATCTTTCGAAAAAGGAGACCACCGATGGGTATCGTTCATAAAATGGCGAAAGCGGCCATTCCTGCGATTTTCGGGTTTTCATTTGCCGCACTCGCCGCCATCACCCCGATCGACGGCCATGGCAGCGCCAAAGCGGCCAGCTATGACTGCGCCAAAGGCAACCTGACGGGCACCGAAGTCACCATCTGCGATTCACCGCGCCTGAGCGCCATGGATACAAAAATGGTGAACCTCTATTACCACGAGCTGCGCGGCGCGCAGCCGGCCTTTGTCAGCGAACAGCACAAGGCGCAGGAGGCATGGCTGAAGGAACGCAATGCCTGCGGAACCGACAAGGCCTGCCTTACGGAAGCCTATTCGCGCCGCATCAACGCGCTTGAAAAGTTCGACTGAACGGCAAACGGCCGATCCGAAAGAAGGCGCGGGTCTGGCGATCCGCGCCTCGGCTTGTCGACAAAGCCTGTAAGCAATCACAGCTCTGCCTATCCCCCGCCGTCATACCGGCCTTGAGCCGGTATCCAGGGCCGCTTGTTGTGCGCTTCCAGAAGAGTCTTTGCGCGCAAGGACTTGCGCTTACTGGATACCGGCTCAAGGCCGGTATGACGAAT
Organism: Martelella mangrovi; assembly: GCF_040545495.1. Classification (NCBI taxonomy): domain Bacteria; kingdom Pseudomonadati; phylum Pseudomonadota; class Alphaproteobacteria; order Hyphomicrobiales; family Aurantimonadaceae; genus Martelella; species Martelella mangrovi. The sequence continues at coordinate 121,423 of NZ_JBEPLY010000003.1, read as the reverse complement.
GAGGGTGAAGCGAGCTTTATCAACAAACTGGAAGACGGATGTTCTTTCGGTCAGTCGTGAACCTGCGCCGTTGGTGCCGTGGACAGGCCGACAAGAAAATGCCTGATCGCCTCTGCTGTCAGATCCGGCCGTTCCATTGGCACAAGGTGGCCGGCCGGCAGTTCGACATAGGCGGCATCCCGGATCAACGCGGCAAGCGCACGCGCATGGGCGGGCGGCACCATGTGGTCATGTTTGTTGCCGACAACCAGCGTGCGGGCCGTGATCCGGTCGGCCGCGTCGGTGACGTCCAGCGCAAGATCAAGCGCCACCTGCCGGGCCATGCCCTGCCAATCCTGGGTTTCGACCATCGCCTTGACCGCCTGTTCGACAGCATCATCGCCCCAGCCGGAAAGCGCATCGGGGCTGAAACCGGTCAGCAGGATCAGCCGGGCCATAGCCGCGCGGTCAGTCGCAATCAGATCGCGCCAGAGTTTAAACTGCAGCTTCAGGCGCGGGTCGGGTCTCGAGAAGCCGGCAATCAGAACCAGATCGCCGACCCGCGCGGCATGATCCGCCGCAATCCGCGCCGCAATGGCGGCCCCGAGCGAAAATCCCACCAGCGAAAAGCGATCCGCGCCGGCATCGTCGGCCGCTGCCAGTACCTGACCGGCAAGATAGTCCACCGTCAGCCTCCGCCCGTCGTCTTTCGTTTGTCCCGAGCCTGAATAGTCAGGGCGGATGACCGTAAAGTCTTTCGAAAGCTCGGCGGCAACTGCGCTCCAATTGCCTTCACTATCGCCACCCGTGCCATGAACCAGCACCAGAGCCGGACCTCGCCCCTCCCTGCGATACCCGACGCTGGCGCCTTCGAATGTGGTGAAATGCATGATGCAACTCCTTTTTCCGTTGAGTTGCGTATCGGCATAAACCCTGACATAACTGTCAGGGTCAAGCGATATCGGAGATCAAAATGCAGATTGGCGAATTGTCCAGACGCACCGGCGTCTCCATCCGGATGCTGCGCTACTACGAAGCGGAGAAGCTGATCTCGCCCGCACGCCGCGCCTCCGGCTATCGCGATTACAGCACGGAGGATGAGCGGATCGTCCAGGCCGTCCGCACCCTCAGCGAGGCAGGACTGAAGCTGGACTTCATCCGCCGTTTCCTGCCCTGCCTGCGCAGCGAAGGCCCGATCCTGCACCCATGCCCGGAGCTGATGGCAGCGATGGAACGCGAAATGCAGGCGCTGGAAGAGCGCATCAACGGCTTCCGCCAGAGCCGCGACATGCTGGGCAGCTATTACGAAGAAATGCGCGCGCACGCCTGACGGTACTGCCGGTCTGCGGGGCCATCCACGTGTAAAAAAGTGCAGAGCTGAAAGCTCCGTGCTGCCCTACTCGGTGTCATCCTCGGGCTTGACCCGAGGATCCAGTCTCGTTTGTCGCAAACAATGAGCGGCGCCAGCTCCCAATATCATAACGACTGGGGCCAACTGCTCACGCTTGTCGTGCGGAGAGACGCATGGATCCTCGGGTCAAGCCCGAGGATGACGCCGGAGAGGACGAGAGGGAGAGGGCGGAAGGGAGAGCTTTACCGACACACAAAGGGCGCGGAGCCGAAGCCCCGCGCCCTTTGTCATCACAAAACCAATGCCACACCTTATTCAGGCAAAATCCGGACCGCGCCCTTGTCGGCGCTGGCGGCGAAGGCGGCGTAGGCTTTCAGCGCCGTGGTTACCTTGCGGCGGCGCGGGCCTTCGGGCTTCCAGCCCTTTTCATCCTGCGCGGTGCGGCGGGCTTCCAGTTCGGCCGGCGAAATGCGCAGGCTGATGGTGCGGCCGGGAATGTCGATATCGATCATGTCGCCGGGGCGCACCAGACCGATGGCGCCGCCATTGGCCGCTTCCGGGGAGACATGGCCGATGGACAGGCCCGACGTGCCGCCGGAAAAACGCCCGTCGGTGATCAGCGCACAATCCTTGCCGAGGCCCTTGGATTTCAGATAGCTGGTCGGATACAGCATCTCCTGCATGCCCGGCCCGCCCTTCGGCCCTTCGTAACGGATGACGACGACATCGCCGGCCTTGACCTCGTTGGACAAGATACCCTTCACCGCTGCATCCTGGCTTTCGTAGACGACCGCGGGGCCTGAGAATTTCAGGATGCTTTCGTCAACGCCGGCCGTCTTCACGATGCAGCCATTGAGCGCGATATTGCCCGTCAGCACGGCAAGCCCGCCATCCTTGGAGAAAGGATGCTCGGCATTGCGGATCGCGCCGGACACGCGGTCGAGATCGAGTTCGGACCAGCGGCGTTCCTGCGAGAACGCCTGCTGCGAGGGAACCCCGCCGGGAGCTGCCAGATAGAAATTGCGCACGCTTTCGGAATTGGTGCGCACGATATCCCACTGGTCGATGGCATCACCCAGCGTTGCGGCGTGAACCGTGGGGCTTTCACGCTTGATCAGCCCTGCCCTGTCCAGCTCGCCGAGAATGGCCATGATGCCGCCGGCGCGGTGAACGTCTTCCATGTGAACATCGTTCTTGGCGGGCGCGACCTTGCACAGGCACGGCACATGGCGCGACAGCCGGTCGATATCGTCCATGGTGAAGTCGAGTTCGGCCTCATGGGCGGCTGCGAGAATATGCAGCACCGTATTGGTCGACCCGCCCATGGCGATGTCGAGCGTCATCGCGTTTTCGAATGCGGCCTTGCTGGCGATATTGCGCGGCAGCGTGGTCTCGTCGTCCTGCTCGTAGCAACGGCGGGCGAGATCGACGATCTGGTGACCGGCCTCGACGAACAGGCGGCGACGGTCGGCATGGGTGGCGAGCGTCGAGCCGTTGCCCGGCAGCGAAAGACCGAGCGCTTCCGTCAGACAGTTCATCGAATTGGCAGTGAACATGCCGGAGCACGAACCGCAGGTCGGGCAGGCCGAGCGCTCGATCGACTGCACGTCGCTGTCGGAAATCCGGTCGTCGGCGGCAGCGACCATGGCGTCGACCAGATCGAGCGCCTGTTCCTTGCCGTTGAGCACCACCTTGCCGGCCTCCATCGGGCCGCCGGAAACGAAGATCGTCGGAATGTTGAGGCGCAGCGAGGCCATCAGCATGCCGGGGGTGATCTTGTCGCAGTTGGAAATGCACACCATCGCATCGGCGCAATGGGCGTTGACCATGTATTCGACGCTGTCGGCGATGATTTCGCGCGAGGGCAGCGAATAGAGCATGCCGTCATGGCCCATGGCGATGCCGTCATCGACGGCAATGGTGTTGAATTCCTTGGCAACGCCGCCGGCGCTTTCGATTTCGCGCGCGACAAGCTGGCCGAGGTCCTTCAAATGCACGTGACCGGGCACAAACTGGGTGAATGAATTGACCACGGCGATAATCGGCTTGCCGAAATCGCCTTCCTTCATGCCGGTTGCGCGCCACAGACCGCGCGCGCCGGCCATGTTACGTCCGTGTGTCGTCGTTCTGGAACGATAGGCTGGCATGGGGCTTCCTTTCTTAAAATCCGGGCGTCTGATGCCGGCCCGTTCAAGGGCCCTCCTCGTAAGCACCGCTCGCATTTTTCGCGTTTATGCGCCTCGTTTGGCGTTTGGTAACGTAATTTGAGAGGCCTGTCACTATCGCTTGGCGGGAAAACGGTACTCTCCGGTACGGTTCATTTCCCCTGCTTCTTCGGCTTTCTCACAACGCGAACACGAAAACGTGGTTCCGATGTTTATTGTGATCGGGCAAACTATAGGCAATCTTCATGCGTAGTTGTTCATAGCAGAATTCACAAGCCGTGAAGGAGGCATGCTGATGTCCGCCTACAAACCGCCGCACATTCCGGCTTCGGAAATTACGCCGGAGCATCTCTATATCAACCGGCGCACCCTGCTTGCCGGTCTGGCCGCAGGCGCAACCTTTGCCGCCGCGCCGGGCGCCTTTGCCGCGCCCCCGAAGCTGGCGCAGGGCGAGAGCCTGAAAACCGTTCCCGGCCCCTTTCCCAAACCGAAGCGCGCCGAGACCAGTTTCGAGGATATTACCCACTATAACAATTTCTACGAATTCGGCATCGGCAAGGCCGATCCGTTCAGAAATTCGGAGGATTTCAAGCCCTATCCCTGGACATTCGAAATCGGCGGCATGGTGCAAAAGCCGCAGACGGTGGATATCGAAACCCTGCTGACGAAATTCCCGCTGGAGGACCGCGTCTACCGGATGCGCTGTGTCGAAGCCTGGTCGATGGTCATTCCATGGGTCGGCATTCCGCTGAAATCCATCATCGATATGGCCGAGCCGACGGGTTCGGCGAAATATGTCGCCTTCGAGGGCGTGGTGCGGCCGAAGGAAATGCCCGGCCAGAGCGGTTTCGGCCAGCCCATGCCGTGGCCCTATGTCGAAGGTCTGCGGCTGGACGAGGCCAACCACCCGCTGACCATCATTGCCGTCGGGCTTTACGGCAAGACGCTGCTCAACCAGTCCGGCGCGCCGATGCGTCTTGTCGTGCCGTGGAAATACGGTTTCAAGGGCATCAAGTCGATCACAAAGATCACGCTGACCGACACCCAGCCGCCCAACAGCTGGAACCTGCTGGCCCCGCATGAATATGGTTTTTACGCCAATGTGAACCCCAACGTGCCGCATCCGCGCTGGAGCCAGGCGAGCGAACGCGTCATCGGCGAAGGTGGCGGCCTTTTCGGCGGCGGCAAGCGCATCGATACGCAGATGTTCAATGGCTATGGCGATGAGGTTGCAAGCCTTTACGCCGGCATGGACCTGAAGAAAAACTACTGAGCCCGGCGATGAAAGCAACAAAACCGAAAAAGCGCAAAGGCCAGAGCCTGAAGCGCTCCGCCCCCGTCTGGGCGCTCTACGCGGTCGGCCTTCTGCCAGCGATCTGGTATTTCTGGCTTGGCGCCACCAACCGGCTCGGGGTCGATTCGGTCAAGACGTTTGAACACCTGCTTGGCATTTGGGCGCTGCGGTTCATCCTGCTCACCCTCTGCGTCACGCCGCTGAAGGACCTTGCCGGCATCAACCTGCTGCGCTTTCGCCGCGCGCTGGGCCTGCTCGGCTTTTATTACGTCTCGTTCCATTTCCTGGTCTATCTGGTGCTCGACCAGCAGATGAACCTCGCCGTGGTCGTTCAGGACGTCATCAAGCGCCCGTTCATCACCTTCGGCATGCTGGCGCTAATCCTGCTCGTGCCGCTGGCACTGACCTCCAGCAATTACGCGATCCGCAAGCTGAAGCAGAACTGGATCCGCCTGCACAAGCTCGTCTATGTGATCGCGGCGCTGGGCACGCTTCACTTTGCCATGAGCCGCAAGGTCATCGGCCCGGAAATCATGTTTTATATCGCCGCGGTGGTTCTGCTTCTGGGCTACCGGGTCGTACGGCCCTGGCTGATGGAGCGCAGACGCGCACGCAAAAAAGCCGCCCGTATGGCGGCCTGACGGATATCCCTGAAGCCAACGGGCCGGTGCAAAATGCCCGGCCCGTTCGCGCTGTTCTGCAGATGGCAGTCAGAAAATCTTCTTCATCATATTGTCGAGTGCGAAATAGCGGCCGCCGAATGCCGCAAAGAGGAACGCACCGCCAGCCCAGAACCACGAATCCTGTTCCGCCTTTCCCTGCGCCAGTTCAAGGAAGGCATGGCCGCCATCGGCAAGCCGGCGCTGTGCGGCGCTGGTGAAAAACTCCGCATGTGTTGTCAAAGCCTCAATACCCGCCGGGGTCAGAAAGGCATGGCCATAGGGATGGGTGTAGTGGAACACGATCGTGATCGCCAGCATGACCGCATTCGCCAGCGCGGCGGCACGGGTGAAAAGGCCCAGCACGATCAATATGCCGCCGAAGAACTGGATGGCGGCAAGTGTCGGCGACCAGAGCCAGCCAGGGTAGAAATGCAGGTTTTCGACAAACCCCACCTGCCCCATCGGATGGGTGATCTTCGGCCAGCCCTCGATGGCGAGAAGACCGCCAATGGCAACACGGAAAGCAACCCAGGCCAGCGGCTGGGCAACCCGGTCATAAAAACCGGCAAGAAACGGAAAGTAAAGCCGCGCCGGTTCGTTTTTAAAAGTGATATCGCTCATTTTTCAGTCCCCATAAAGCAGGTGTTCGATGCCCACAAGATAGGCAGAACGCGCCCGGAAAAGTTGACCGGGATCAAATTCCGGACGGGGAAAACCTGAACAGTCCGTTCACCTTTTGAAGGCTTGACTTACGAAGTGAAAGGACTGCGAAGCGCGCCCAAACCGGTATCCGTTTTTCGCCCGACGCTCTATGCCGCATGGAGGTCGGCGCTACACTCTCATGTGTCACCCTCGGGCTCGACCCGAGGATCCAATCACAGTTGCGGCAATAAAATGATTGAGCTTTATGTGGTTCAGATCATCAAACCGGCAACCAGCATCACGTGTTGGGGAAGGACATGGATCCTCGTGTCGAGCACGAGGATGACGCAAGTGGGAAGCTTATGGCCATAAGAAAGGCCGGAACGCTGACCGCAATACTCTTGGAGCGGTCTCACTAGTGGCGGCACAGCAAGACAAACCTCGCGAATACCGGCGGCCTGTGTTAAGCGCCATGCTTTCGCCGCATAGCCCCCGCTAGCTTCATCGCGGGCAACAGCACCAGCATCAGGGACCTGACTTGCGCACAATTTCACTGCCGCTCATCGGCTCGCTCGACACATGGCTCATGGATATCGCGCCGGCGCCGGGACTCAGGGGCATCCGCCGCTTCTGTGTCGAGTTCCTGTTCTTCGGCCTCAAGGAGGCACGTGCGTGCCTGTTTGCCGGACTGTTCTTCGTCTCGATCTTCATCGTGCCGCGCGAAGGGATCATGGGCCTGCCGCGCTATGATGTCCTGCTGGTCATCGCGCTTGCGATACAGTTCGCCATGATCCGGCTCGGGCTGGAGACATGGGACGAATTCAGGGCAATCTGCCTGTTTCATGTCGTCGGCTTTGCGCTGGAAGTGTTCAAGACATCGGGCGCCATCCAGTCATGGTCCTATCCCGATTTCGCCTATACCAAGCTTTTCGGCGTGCCGATGTTTTCCGGCTTCATGTATGCCGCCGTCGGCAGCTATATCATTCAGGCCTGGCGCATCCTTCAGGTGCGCATCCTGCACCACCCGCCCTACTGGATGGCCGCGCTGGTGGCGCTTCTGATCTACGCCAACTTCTTTACTCACCATTTCATCGGCGATTACCGCTGGTATATCGCAGCCCTTGCCATCGGCCTTTATGCCCGGGCCACCGTGATCTTCCGCCCCTATGATCGCGACCGAAAGATGCCGATGCTGCTCGCCTTCATCCTGATCGGCTTCTTCATCTGGCTTGCGGAAAACATCTCCACCTTCTTCGCTATCTGGCAGTATCCCGACCAGATCGGCGCATGGTCGACCGTTCACCTCGGCAAATGGAGCTCATGGACGCTGCTGGTGATCATGACGTTTACCATCGTCGTCTCGCTGAAGCATGTGCGGGAGACGGTTCATATTCCGCGGTGAGAAGGTTTAGGGTTCGCATTCACGCCTCTCTCAGGCGTCATCCTCGTGCCTGACACGAGGATCCACGTACCACTTCACCTCTGACGTTGACTTGCCGGTATGATCCGCTGAGCCATGAACTCAGTCGCCTTTGTCGCCGCAACTGTGACTGGATCCTCGTGTCAAGCACGAGGATGACACAAGCCGTTGAGGTTGCGATCAACAGAGAGGCTGGAATACTGGCCGGATCACCAGACCAGCCACGGGTGGTCAAGCCAAAGCATGACACGACAGCGACGGAACAAGCCCGGCATGACGGCAATGGCGGGTTGAAGCATTCAACAGAAAAGCCAGAGGCTTTCGCCCCCGGCTCTTCAAAGTCTCAAAACTGAAAGCGCGTCTTACGCGGCTTCCATTTCCGAATCGGCTTCGGCTTCGACGCGGGCCTTGTCGGCTGCGCCCTTGGCGTTCACGTCGCGGTCAACGAATTCGATGACGGCGAGCGGGGCATTGTCGCCGTAGCGGAAGCCGGCCTTCATGATGCGGGTGTAGCCGCCGTTACGCTCGGCGTAACGGGAAGCCAGAACGTCGAACAGCTTCTTGACGGCTTCGACATCCTTGACCTGCGCGATCGCCTGACGGCGGGCATGCAGATCGCCGCGCTTGCCGAGCGTGATCAGCTTTTCAACGATCGGACGGATTTCCTTGGCCTTGGGCAGCGTCGTGACAATCTGCTCATGTACGATGAGCGAGACGGCCATGTTGGCAAACATCGCCTTGCGATGGCTTGCCGTTCTGTTCAGCTTGCGGCCTGCATTCTTATGGCGCATTGCTATTCTCCTTCACTTGCAGGCGGTCAGCCCGCAGTATGACGTTTAATACTGATCCTCGTAACGCTTTGCGAGGTCTTCGATATTTTCCGGCGGCCAGGCCGGCACTTCCATGCCCAGATGCAGGCCCATGGAGGCCAGCACTTCCTTGATCTCGTTCAGGGACTTCCGACCGAAATTCGGCGTACGCAGCATTTCGGCTTCGGTCTTCTGGATGAGATCGCCGATGTAGACGATGTTGTCGTTCTTCAGGCAGTTGGCCGAACGGACCGAAAGTTCCAGCTCGTCGACCTTCTTCAGAAGAGCCGGGTTGAAGGCGAGTTCGGTGACATCGTCCTCTTCCTGATCCTTCTGCGGTTCTTCGAAGTTGACGAAGACCGAAAGCTGGTCCTGGAGAATGCGGGCTGCAAAGGCAACCGCGTCTTCACCGGAGACCGAACCGTCCGTCTCGATCGTCATCAGCAGCTTGTCATAGTCGAGAACCTGTCCCTCACGGGTATTCTCGACCTTGTAGGAAACCTTGCGGATCGGCGAATAGAGGCTGTCGACCGGAATGAGACCGATCGGCGCATCTTCCGCGCGGTTACGTTCTGCAGGCACATAGCCCTTGCCGTTGTTGACGGTGAATTCCATGCGGATTTCAGCGCCTTCATCGAGCGTGCAGAGAACGAGGCCGGGGTTGAGGATCTCGATATCGCCAACAGTCTGGATATCGCCTGCGGTGACAACGCCGGGGCCCTGTTTGCGCACAACCATGCGCTTGGCCTCGTCGCCTTCCATGCGGATGGCGATTTCCTTGATGTTCAGGACGATATCGGTGACGTCCTCGCGAACGCCCGGGATCGACGAGAATTCATGCAGAACACCGTCGATCTGAACCGCAGTCACGGCAGCGCCGCGCAGCGACGACAGAAGAACACGACGAAGCGCATTGCCGAGCGTCAGGCCAAAACCGCGTTCCAGCGGCTCGGCGACGAGCGTCACCTTCTTCGTACCGCTCGAGGTGAATTCCACCTTGTTCGGCTTGATCAGTTCCTGCCAGTTTTTCTGTATCATATTTCTACCTTTCGTTCGCCGCACTATCCAATCGTGACGGCCGACCTTCGTAGAACCGGCATCCCATAAGGAAAGACCGGAGCAAATTGACAGTTAATCAGACGCGGCGCTTCTTGCGCGGACGGCAACCATTGTGCGGGATCGGCGTGACATCGCGAATGGAAGTGATGACGAAACCGGCTGCCTGCAGGGCACGCAGAGCCGACTCACGACCCGAACCGGGACCGCAGACTTCCACTTCAAGCGACTTCATGCCGTGTTCCTGAGCCTTCTTGGCGCAGTCTTCAGCAGCAATCTGGGCAGCAAACGGGGTCGACTTGCGCGAACCCTTGAAGCCCTGAGCGCCAGCGGACGACCAGGCAATTGCATTACCCTGTGCATCCGTGATGGTGATCATCGTGTTGTTGAACGACGAGTTGACGTGGGCAACGCCCGACGAAATATTCTTGCGCTCGCGACGGCGAACGCGGGTGGCTTCCTTGGCCATGATCTTCCTTCCGTTGATCTCTTCACCGCCGTAATCCCAGCGGCTCCACCGACGAGGTTCGGGCTTTTGCCGTCACCTGGTCATTCACGCAGAAAGCCGGCGTCAAACCGCCGGCTTCATCCGGATTAATGAAATCCGAAAATTACTTCTTCTTGCCTGCAATCGCCTTTGCCGGGCCCTTGCGGGTACGGGCATTGGTGTGCGTGCGCTGGCCGTGGACCGGAAGGCCACGACGATGACGCAGGCCGCGGTAGCAGCCAAGGTCCATCAGACGCTTGATGTTCATCGAGTTCTCGCGACGCAGATCACCTTCGACCATGTAGTCACGGTCGATCTGTTCACGGATCGACAGAACTTCCGCATCCGTCAGCTCATGCACCCGGCGCTCTGCCGGAATGTTAGCTGCAGCGCAGATGTCCTGTGCAAATTTCGGTCCAATCCCGTGAATATACTGCAGCGCGATAACAACGCGCTTGGCAGTCGGGATGTTGACGCCAGCAATACGAGCCACGCCGATTCTCCTTAGCATTATCTATTGGGCAGCTAGCGGAAACTGCCGGTTTCTTTCGACGGGGCTGCCCGCCTTAAATAGCTCTGACGCAACAAATTTCCGTAGAAAACCCCGTCCTGATCGAAATAAAAAGGACTTCAACGGTTTTGCCCAGTGTTGCGAGTTGGAGCGCTCATAGCGGAAACAGCGCCTCAATGCAACCATTTCCTTTACTTTTGTAACGCCCGAAGCCCCAGGGGACAGCCGGACGCACATAATTCGTTCTTCTCAGGCAACACCTGTCTCAGACACGGTGTCGCACAACAGAATCACACGCCTGCCAGAACCTTCTCGATGCTGGCGGTTACGGCGTCCATATCGGCCATGCCGTCAACCGATGTCAGCTTGTCCTTGGCGTAGTAATAGCCGATCAGCGGCGCTGTTTCCTTGTAATAGGCCTGCAGGCGCTTTTCGACGGTCTCGCGGTCATCGTCGGGCCGGCGCTTGAATTCCGTCGAGCCGCACTTGTCGCAGACACCGTCTACAGCGGGCTTGTGGAATTCGTCGTGATAACCCGTGCCGCACTTGGCGCAGCTGTAACGACCGGCAATGCGTTCCGTCAGCGTCTCGTCATCCACCTGGATTTCGATCACGGCATCAAGGTCGAGGCCCTTGGCTTCCAGCATCTTGCCGGTGGCATCGGCCTGAACCAGCGTGCGCGGGAAACCGTCGAGGATGAAACCATCCTTGCAGTCGGGCTGATCGATTCGCTCCGAAACGATGGCGATGACGATATCGTCGGACACCAGCCCCCCGGCATCCATCACGGCCTTGGCCTTCTTGCCGACCTCAGTCTGAGCGGCGACGGCTGCACGCAGCATGTCTCCGGTCGAAAGCTGCGGAATGCCATGATTGGCGACTATACGCTGCGCCTGCGTGCCCTTGCCGGCGCCGGGCGGTCCCAGAAGTATCAGTCTCATCGTCCCCTCTTTCCTCCCCGCAATTTCGATTTCTTGATCAGCCCTTCATACTGCTGGGCGATCAGATGTCCCTGTATCTGCGATACGGTATCCAGCGTGACGCTGACGATGATGAGCAGCGAGGTGCCGCCCAGCGCCAGGGAAACGCCCGTGCGCGCCACCAGGATTTCCGGCAGGATGCACACGAACACCAGATAGATCGCACCGACCACGGTAATGCGAGTCAGAACATAGTCTATATACTCGGCCGTGCGTTCACCGGGACGGATGCCCGGAATATAGCCGCCATGACGCTTCAGATTGTCCGCAGTTTCCTTCGGGTTGAAGACGATGGCGGTGTAGAAAAATGCGAAGAACGCGATCAGCGCACCATAGGCGACCATATAGAGCGCCTGCCCGTGACCGAGCGCGGTGATGATGCTGGTCGCCCAGCCCGGCAGTTCGCTCGAGGAGAAGCCGGCCAGCGTTGCCGGCAGCAGCAGCAGCGAGGAGGCAAAGATCGCCGGAATAACACCCGAGGTGTTGAGCTTCAGCGGAAGGTGCGAGGTATCGCCCTGGAACATCCGGTTGCCGACCTGGCGCTTCGGATACTGGATCAGCAGGCGGCGCTGGGCGCGCTCGACAAACACGATCAGCGCGAACACGGCAATGACCACGACCAGAATACCGACGGCGACAAAGGCCGAAATCGAGCCGACGCGCGACAGTTCCAGCATGTTGCCGACAGCAGCGGGAAGACCGGCGACAATGCCCGAAAAGATGATCAGCGAAATACCGTTGCCGATGCCACGCGAGGTGATCTGCTCGCCGAGCCACATCAGGAACATGGTGCCGCCGACCAGCGTGACAACCGTGGACAGAATGAAGAACCAGCCGGGATTGTTGACCAGATTGTTACCGGACTGCAGACCGATCGCGATGCCGTAGGCCTGGGCCGTGGCCAGCACCACCGTACCGTAACGGGTGTACTGGTTGATGATCTTGCGTCCCTGCTCGCCTTCCTTCTTCAGCGCTTCAAGCGACGGCACCACCGCCGTCATGAGCTGCACGATAATGGAAGCCGAGATATAGGGCATGATTCCCAGGGCAAAGATCGCCATGCGCTGCACGGCGCCGCCGGAAAACATGTTGAACATGCCGAGGATGCCCTCGGACTGACCCTGAAAAGCCTGCGCATAGGCATCGAGGTTGATGCCGGGAAGCGGAATATGCGTGCCGAGCCGGTAGACCAGAAGCGCCAGCAGGGTAAACCAGATGCGCTTCTTCAGATCCGTCGCTTTCGCGAAGGTCGAGAAATTGAGGTTGGATGCAAGTTGTTCCGCTGCAGAAGCCATGCGTATCTCCGCGTCGCCGCACGGCCGCGCGCAGCGCCCGATGCGATTAAGTGCCAAATCGCCCGGGCCGTCATGCAGCCCTCAACGGGCGCTCACCGGCCTTCGCGATAAACCACCCGCTGGACACGAACGATCGAGGCCGGCCGGTGGTCGAGGCACATATGGAAGAAAAAACGCCCGGTGTGAAGCACTCCGGGCGATCATTTTTCAAATCGGCGCTATTTACTCAGCGTTCTTGGCGCCGGCCAGCACGGTTATGGAACCGCCGGCCTTTTCGATCTTCTCGATCGCCGTCTTGGATGCGCCTGCAACCTCAAGCGTGAGCTTCGCCTTCAGCTCGCCGTCGGAGAGGACGCGTACACCGTCCTTCACGCGGCGAATCACACCGGCTTCCTTCAGCGCTTCGGCAGTCACCGTCTTCTTGGCATCGAGCTTCTTGGCATCGACGGCAGCCTGCAGGCGGCCCAGCGATACTTCGGTGAAGTTCTTGGCGAAGATGTTGGTGAAACCACGCTTCGGCAGACGGCGATAGATCGGCATCTGACCGCCTTCGAAACCGTTGATGGCAACGCCCGAACGCGACTTCTGACCCTTGACGCCACGGCCGCCGGTCTTGCCGGAGCCCGAGCCAATGCCACGGCCGACGCGCTTCTTCGAATGCGTTGCGCCTTCGCGGTCCTTGATTTCATTGAGTTTCATAATCTACTCCCGTCTCACTTCTCGTCGACGACGCGCACGAGATGGGCGACCTTGTTGATCATGCCGCGAACAGCCGGGGTATCTTCCAGCGTGCGTACACGATGCATCTTGTTGAGACCGAGACCGATCAGCGTCTGGCGCTGCACGGCGGGACGGCGGATCGGGCTGCCGATCTGCTCAACGGTGACAGTCTTCTTGGTGCTAGCTTTGGCCATGTTTGCCTCCCCTTACTCGTCGACAACAGCGCCGGCGGCCTGGCGGCGAGCCTGGAGCGTAGCGTACTTAAGGCCACGCTGTGCTGCGATGTCCTTGGGATGCATCTGGCTCTTGAGAGCGTCGAACGTGGCGCGAACCATGTTGTAGGGGTTGGACGAACCGGTTGACTTGGCAACCACGTCGGCAACGCCCAGCGTTTCGAAAACGGCACGCATCGGACCACCGGCAATGATACCGGTACCGGCCTTGGCGGTGCGCAGCAGAACCTTGCCCGCGCCGTGACGGCCCTTGACGTCATGATGCAGCGTACGACCGTCGCGCAGCGGCACGAAAATCATCTCGCGCTTGGCAGCTTCCGTCGCCTTGCGGATGGCTTCCGGTACTTCGCGCGCCTTGCCGTGACCGAAGCCAACGCGGCCCTTGCCGTCACCAACGACGACGAGTGCTGCAAAGCCCATGCGGCGACCGCCCTTGACGGTCTTGGCGACGCGGTTGATGGCAACGAGCTTGTCAACGAATTCGCTGTCGCGCTCATCCCTGTTGTGGCGATCGTCGCGCGATCCCCGTCTGTCCTGTGCCATTGTCCTGTTCCTTTTTCTTTTCCGGGTGCAATCGGCATATGCGAAAGCCGCTTCTGTCATTGCTGACAGGGTGGCGGCCGGTGAATGACCGAAGGCGACTTGCTTCGAAAGGAACAGTATCGCCTTGGCCGGATTTCATGGGCGCCCTCACCTGGAGGGCGCACCGCTTCATCAGAAGCTCAGACCACCTTCGCGGGCGCCGTCGGCAAGAGCCTTGACGCGACCGTGGAAGATGAAGGCGCCGCGATCGAACACGACTTCCTTGACGCCGGCCTTGGTGGCGCGCTCTGCGATGAGCTTGCCAACGGCTTCGGCCGCCGCGCGGTCAGCGCCGGTCTTCAGCGAAGACTTCAGCGAGCCATCGAGCGACGAAGCGGCTGCCAGCGTGCGGCCTGCCGTGTCATCAATGACCTGAGCGTAGATGTTCTTCGAAGAACGATGGACCGACAGACGCGGACGGCCATTGGCCACCTTCTTGAGCTGACGGCGCACGCGGCTGGCGCGGCGTGCAATGGTTTCTTTCCTGCTAGCCATAACGCGTGTTCCTTACTTCTTCTTGCCTTCCTTGCGGACGATGCGCTCTTCCGCGTATTTCACGCCCTTGCCCTTGTAGGGTTCGGGACCGCGATATTCACGAATGTTCGCAGCGACCTGGCCGACAACCTGCTTGTCGATGCCGGCAACGGTGATTTCCGTCGGCTTCGGGCAGGTGATCGTGATGCCTTCCGGCGGCTGATACACAACTTCGTGGGAAAAACCGAGCGACAGCTGCAGGTTCTTGCCCTGCATGGCCGCGCGGTAACCAACGCCGTTGATTTCGAGCTTGCGCTCGTAGCCTTGGGTGACACCATTGATGATGTTTTCAACCATGGTCCGGGACATGCCCCACTTGGAGCGGGCGTCCTTGGACTGGTTGATCGGGGCAACAACGATCGCGTTGTCCTCGAGCTTGACGCTCACTTCGTCATTGGCGACGAAGGAGAGTTCGCCCTTGGGGCCCTTGGCTGTGACTTTCTGGCCTTCTACGGTCGCAGTTACACCAGCCGGAACCTGAACGGGCCTTTTACCGATACGAGACATTTTATCTACCTGTCTGTTTCGTTAGGAGGATCTGCAAAAAGCCTTAGAAGACCGAGCAGAGAACCTCACCACCAACATTCTGTTCGCGTGCCTGGTGATCAGCCATCACACCCTTGGGGGTGGACAGGATCGTGATACCCAGACCATTTGCGACCTGCGGAATGGACCTGACCGAGACATAAACCCGGCGGCCCGGCTTGGAAACGCGGGCGATCTCGCGGATCACCGATGCGTTTTCATAATACTTCAGCTCGATTTCGATTTCGGACTTGCCGTTTTCGAATTCGGTCTGGGTGTAACCGCGGATGTAGCCTTCCGACTGCAGCACGTCCAGAACGTGAGCGCGCAGCTTGGATGCCGGCGTGGTCACGGAGGACTTGCGGCGCGAAGCACCGTTGCGGATACGGGTGAGCATATCGCCCAGGGGATCAGACATTGCCATTGGACGCCTCCTTACCAGCTCGACTTGACGACACCCGGCACCTTGCCGGTGTTGCCGAGATCACGAAGTGCGATACGGGACATGCCCAGCTTGCGGTAATACGCACGCGGACGACCGGATACTTCGCAGCGGTTGCGGATACGCGTCTTGGAGCCATCGCGGGGCATTTCCGCCAGCTTCAGGGAAGCGCGGAACCGCTCTTCGATCGGCAGTTCCTGGTTCTTGATGATCGCTTTCAGCGCGGCACGCTTCTCGGCGTCCCGGGCGACCGTCTTGCGGCGGCGCTTGTTCTTTTCGACTGCGCTTACTTTCGCCATGTCGTTTTCCTTTTCTACGCTCGTCGTTACGGTTATTTGCGGAACGGGAAGTTGAACGCTGTCAGGAGCGCCCGTGCTTCGTCGTCCGTGTTCGCCGTCGTGCAAACGATGATATCCATGCCCCACATCTGATCGACCTTGTCGTATTCGATCTCCGGGAACACGATGTGCTCCTTGATGCCCATGGCGAAGTTGCCACGGCCGTCAAAGCTCTTCGGATTAAGGCCGCGGAAGTCGCGAACGCGCGGAAGCGCGATGTTGATGAGGCGGTCAACGAATTCATACATGCGGTTGTCGCGCAGCGTCACCTTGGCGCCGATCGGCATGCCTTCGCGGACCTTGAAGCCGGCGATGGAATTGCGTGCATGCGTGATGATCGCCTTCTGGCCGGCAATCGCCGAAAGATCGGCTGCTGCATTGGTCGGCTTCTTGCTGTCACCAACGGCTTCGCCCACACCCATGTTGATCACGACCTTGTCCAGGCGCGGGATCATCATTTCGTTGGCATAGGAGAAGGATTCCTGCATCTGCGCGCGAATGGACTGGTTGAATACCGTCTTCAGACGCGGCTCATACTTTGCTTCAGCCATCGATCACTTCTCCCGAACGCTTTGCATAGCGGACCTTGGTCTCGCCTTCGACCTTGAAGCCGACGCGGGTCGGCTTGCCGTCCTTGGGATCGGCAACGGCGAGGTTCGACAGGTGAACCGGTGCTTCCTTGGTGATGATGCCGGCCTCGGCGGTCTGCGACTGCTTCTGATGGCGACGCACGACATTGATGCCCGAAACCACGGCACGGTCTTCCTTCGGGAAAACCTTAACGACTTCACCGGTACGACCTTTGTCCTTACCGGCGATGACGACGACCTTGTCGCCTTTTTTGATTCTCTGCATGTTCCGCGCTCCCTTACAGAACTTCCGGAGCCAGGGAGATAATCTTCATATGGCTCTTGCCACGCAGCTCGCGCGGAACCGGCCCGAAGATACGCGTACCAATCGGCTCTTTGTTGTTGTTGATCAGAACGGCGGCATTGCCGTCGAAGCGGATGACGGAGCCGTCAGCGCGGCGGATGTCCTTTGCCGTGCGAACGACAACGGCCTTCATCACATCGCCCTTCTTGACGCGCCCGCGCGGAACAGCCTCTTTCACCGATACGACGATGATGTCGCCGATCGAGGCATATTTGCGCTTTGAGCCGCCCAGAACCTTGATGCACATGACACGACGTGCGCCGGAATTATCCGCCACGTCGAGGTTTGTTTGCATCTGAATCATATCAGGTCGCCTTCTTGTTGTTACCGGCCCGGTTGGGCACCTCTGCCCCCTAGACCAGCTTAATCGACACGTATCGAGGCGCCCGCCCTGTCCTTGACCAGACCCGACGGTCGCCTGAATTTCCTGTCCAGCACTTTCAGGCCGGCGCCGTCCGGAAAGGATTTTTTCCGGGACAATCGCGCCGTGTGCAAGAGCCAGAGCGTCTTGTTGTAGCGTCTTTCGGGGCGAAAACACCCTTTTGAAGGGGAAAGCCCTTACGGAAAAGGCCGCCCGTTGCCGGACGCCCCCGCATCTCAATGCCGTGCTACATACAGATATTTCGCCAAAGCGCAAGGGGCCCGGCGAAATAGCTGCTCAATTTTGATGTCAAGCCTGGGCGGAAACGACCGTCCAGCGCTTGTCCTTGGAAACCGGAGCGCATTCTTCGATGAATACGGTATCTCCGACCTTGTACTGGTTTTCGGCGTCATGCGCCTTGTACTTCTTCGAGCGGCGAACAGTCTTCTGCATCAGCGGGTGGGCGAAACGACGCTCAACCCGGACTACGACCGTTTTATCGTTCTTGTCGCTTACGACAACGCCTTGCAGGATGCGTTTAGGCATTTTCTTGTCGGTCCTTTAATCTCAAGCCTTGGCGGCTGCTGCCTTCTGGGCAGCAATGGTCTTCACACGCGCGATGTCGCGGCGCACTTCCTTGATGCGCGCCGTTTTTTCCAGCTGTCCGGTTGCCTTCTGGAAGCGCAGGTTGAACTGCTCCTTCTTCAGCTTGGCAAGCTCGTCCTTGAGCTGGTCTTCGGTCATGGCGTGTACGTCAGAAGTTTTCATCAGTACCACTCCTTATTCTGCGATACGCTGGATAAAGCGCGTCTTGACCGAAAGCTTGGCCGCGCCGAGGCGCAGGGCTTCACGAGCAATCTCTTCGCTCACACCATCGATTTCGAACATGATCCGGCCAGGCTTGACCCGGGCCGCCCAGTAATCGACACCGCCCTTACCTTTACCCATACGCACTTCGGTCGGCTTGGAGGTGACCGGCGTATCGGGGAAGATCCGGATCCACACACGACCGGCACGCTTCATGTGACGGGTAATCGCGCGGCGGGCCGCCTCGATCTCACGTGCATTGACGCGGTTGGGTTCCTGCGCCTTCAGCCCATATTCACCGAAAGCCAGATCGCTGCCGCCCTTGGCAACGCCATGGATGCGCCCCTTGAACTGCTTGCGGTACTTTGTACGCTTTGGCTGCAACATTTTCTTCTATCTCCGAACTTCGCGGACAGCGCCAGATCAGGCGTGTTCGCGGCGGCGATTGTTGCCGCTGTTACCCTTGTTGTCGCCCTCGGTCGCGCGACGCTCGGAGGCCATCGGATCGTGCTCAAGGATTTCGCCCTTGAAGACCCAGACCTTGATGCCGCAGATGCCGTATGCGGTTTCAGCTTCAGCCGTGCCGTAGTCGATATCGGCGCGCAGCGTGTGAAGCGGAACCCGGCCTTCGCGATACCATTCGGTACGTGCGATTTCAGCGCCGCCAAGACGGCCCGAGCAGACGATACGAATACCTTCAGCGCCGAGACGCATGGCCGACTGAACCGAGCGCTTCATGGCGCGGCGGAAGGCGATGCGGCGTTCGAGCTGCTGAGCGATCGACTGTGCGACCAGCGTGGCGTCGGTTTCCGGCTTGCGCACTTCAACGATGTTGAGGTGCATTTCCGAGTCGGTCATCGTCGACAGCTGACGGCGCAGCTTTTCGATGTCAGCGCCCTTCTTGCCGATGATGAGCCCCGGACGGGCCGAATGGATCGTGACGCGGCACTTCTTGTGCGGACGCTCGATGACGACCTTGGAAACACCCGCCTGCTTCAGTTCCTTCTGGATGTAGCTGCGGATCTTCAGGTCTTCATGAAGCAGCTTGCCGTATTCGTGATTGTCAGCGAACCAACGGCTGTCCCAGGTGCGGTTAATGCCGAGGCGGAAACCGATCGGATTGATTTTCTGACCCATTATGCGGCCTCCTCTTCGACTTCACGGACGACAATCGTCAGATGCGAAAACGGCTTCAGGATGCGCGAAGCGCGACCGCGGCCACGAACCATGAAGCGCTTGGCGACAATCGACTTGCCGACATAGGCCTCGGCGACGATCAGCGAATCGACGTCGAGATCATGGTTGTTTTCAGCATTGGCGATGGCCGATTCCAGCGTCTTGCGCACGGTCTCGGAAATCCGCTTCTGCGAGAATTCGAGATCGGCCAGCGCCCGGTCAACCTTCTTGCCGCGAATCATGGCGGCGACGAGGTTGAGCTTCTGCGGGCTGACGCGGATCGTGCGCGTAACAGCCTGCGCCTCGTTTTCCTTGAGCCGGCGTGCGGCTTTTGCCTTGCCCATTATTACTTCCTCTTCGCCTTCTTGTCGGCGCCGTGACCGTAATAGGTACGGGTCGGTGCAAATTCACCGAACTTGTGGCCGACCATCTCTTCCGACACGGAGACCGGAATGTGCTTGGAACCATTGTAGACGCCGAAGGTCAGGCCAACGAACTGCGGCATGATCGTGGAGCGACGGCTCCAGATCTTGATCACTTCGTGGCGACCGCCTTCACGCACCTTCTCAGCCTTCTTGAGAAGATAGCCGTCAACAAACGGTCCCTTCCATACTGAACGAGCCATTTCAGACTACCTCTCTTATTTCTTCTTCTGGTGACGCGAGCGCATGATGAACCGGTCAGTCGACTTGTTCTTGCGCGTGCGCTTGCCCTTGGTGGGCTTGCCCCAGGGCGAGACCGGATGACGGCCACCGGATGTACGGCCTTCACCACCACCGTGCGGGTGGTCGATCGGGTTCATGACAACGCCGCGAACATGCGGACGCTTGCCCCGCCAGCGCGAACGACCGGCCTTGCCGTCATTCGTGTTGGAATGGTCGGGGTTCGATACAGCGCCGATGGTCGCAAGGCAAGAGCCAGAAACGAGACGCTGTTCACCGGAGTTCAGGCGAAGGATCGCCATGCCCTGGTCACGACCGACGAGCTGCACATAGGTGCCAGCCGAACGGGCGATCTGACCGCCCTTGCCCGGCTTCATCTCGACGTTGTGCACGATCGAGCCGACCGGCATGTACTGAAGCGGCATGGTGTTGCCCGGCTTCACGTCGATTGCCTTGTCGGAGGCCATGACCTTGTCGCCGACAGCAAGCCGCTGCGGCGCCAGGATGTAGGCCAGTTCGCCGTCGGAATAGTTGACGAGCGCGATAAAGGCCGAACGGTTCGGGTCGTATTCCAGACGCTCGACCGTACCCTCGACATTAAGCTTACGACGCTTGAAGTCGATCATGCGGTAGGTCCGCTTGTGACCGCCACCCTGGAAGCGTGCAGTCACACGACCGTAGTTGTTGCGGCCGCCCTTGGAAGACAGCCCCTGGGTCAAGGCCTTGACAGGCTTGCCCTTGTAAAGCTCCGAACGCTCGACGATCACCAGTTGGCGCTGGCTCGGCGTTGTCGGATTGAATGTTTTCAATGCCATTTTCTCATTCCCTATTGGGTTTTTACCCTACCGGGCCTGTTTCAAACGCCGGTCGTCACGTCTACGGACTGACCTTCAGCCAGCGTGACGATCGCCTTCTTGACGTCCTTCTGCTTGCCGGAGAAGTTCCGGAAGCGCTTGATCTTGCCCTTGCGCACCAGCGTGTTCACGGCCTTGACCTTGACGCCGAAGAGTTCTTCGACGGCGGCCTTGATCTCAGGCTTGCTTGCGCCCTTGGCAACGTTGAAGACAACCTGGTTGTTATCCGAAACCAGCGTCGACTTTTCAGTGATGACCGGCGAAACGATCACGTCGTAATGGCGGATATCGCTCATTTGAACCGCTCCTCCAGAGCTTCGACTGCGGACTTGGAAAGCACCAGCTTTCCGCGGCGCAGAATGTCGTAAACATTGATGCCCTGAACCGGCAGAACATCGATATTCGGAATGTTGCGGGCAGCAAGCTTGAAGTTGCCGTCGACTTCCGAACCGCCGATGATCAGAGCGCTATCCAGGCCGAGGCCGGCGAACTGTGCAACCAGCGCCTTGGTCTTGGCCTCCTTGGCAACGAGATCGTCAACGATGATCAGCTCTTCAGCCTTCACCTTGGACGACAGCGCATGCTTGAGCGCCAGAGCGCGCAGCTTCTTCGGCAGGTCATGGCCGTGATCGCGAACGACCGGACCATGAGCACGACCACCGCCGCGGAACTGCGGCGCACGCTTGGCGTGGTGGCGGGCGTTACCCGTGCCCTTCTGCTTGTACATCTTGGCACCCGTGAGGGCGACTTCCGAACGGCTCTTGGTCTTGTGGCTGCCCTGACGCTTTGCAGCGAGCTGATAGCGGACCATGCGAGCGAGGATGTCTTCGCGCGGCTCCAGGCCGAAGATCTCGTCCTTCAGGCTGAGCTTGCCGGCATCCTTGCCTTCAAGTGTTTTTACAGTGAGATCCATTATTCGGCTCCATTGGCTTCAGCCGCACGCAGGCCAGCCGGCCGCGGCGCATTTTCAGGAACACCGGACTTCACAGCATCGCGAACCGTAATCCACGCGCCCTTGGAACCGGGGACGGCACCCTTGACGAGGATCAGACCGCGCTCTTCATCGGTGCGGACAATTTCAAGGTTCTGGGTGGTAACACGGGTCTGGCCCATGTGACCGGCCATCTTCTTGCCCTTCCAGACCTTGCCCGGATCCTGGTTGGAACCGGTCGAACCATGCGAACGGTGGGAGATCGAAACACCGTGGGTGGCGCGAAGGCCGCCGAAGTTGTGGCGCTTCATCGCACCGGCAAAACCCTTACCGATGGTGGTGCCGGTAACGTCGACAAGCTGCCCCGAAACGAAGTGGCTGGCCGTCAGTTCGGCGCCAACATCGAGCAGGTTGTCTTCGGAAACGCGGAATTCGACCAGCTTGGCCTTCGGCTCAACCGAACCGGCGGCGAAATGGCCGCGCAGAGCCTTCGACGTATTCTTGACCTTCGAACGACCTGCACCGAGCTGAACTGCCGTATAGCCGTTTTTTTCTTTTGTGCGCGTTGCGACGACCTGGCAGCCGTCCATTCGCAAAACTGTTACCGGGATATGCTCTCCTGCGTCATTGAAGACGCGGGTCATTCCCACCTTTTGTGCTATCACACCTGAACGCATCGGTTCGTTCCTTTTAGAGTTCCGGCCAAGCCCTTACGGCCCTGGCGTGTCTCTGTTTGGGACGTCATGCACATCGCCCTGGAGCGCGTACAGCGATTGGTCCCGTTTAATTATCCCTACCCTGAAAGATCAGAGCTTGATTTCTACGTCGACGCCGGCAGCCAGATCGAGCTTCATCAGAGCATCGACCGTCTGGGGGGTCGGATCGACAATGTCGAGCAGGCGCTTGTGGGTGCGCATTTCAAACTGCTCGCGGCTCTTCTTGTCGATATGCGGGCCACGGTTGACCGTGAACTTCTCGATCCGGGTCGGCAGCGGAACCGGACCGCGTACATTGGCACCGGTGCGCTTGGCCGTGGAAACGATCTCACGCGTGGAGGCATCAAGGATCCGGTGATCAAACGCCTTCAGGCGGATGCGGATATTCTGGCCGTTCATGCGACTCGTCCTTGTCTTCTTCTTCTTCCCGCCTTTTCGTCATCGATCAGGCGCATTCATTGAACTTCGACCGCACACTTCAATCTTCAAAAGTAGGGACAGGTTTTGCCCCGTCCCTACCTCAATCAAAAGTGCCTGTCGCGCGTCGATTACTCGACGATAGCGGCCACGATGCCGGCGCCGACGGTGCGGCCGCCTTCGCGGATAGCGAAACGCAGCTTTTCTTCCATCGCGATCGGAACGATCAGCTCGACGTCAACCGTAACATTGTCGCCCGGCATGACCATTTCCGTGCCTTCCGGCAGCGTGACAACACCGGTCACGTCCGTCGTACGGAAGTAGAACTGCGGACGGTAGTTCGTGAAGAACGGCGTGTGACGGCCACCTTCATCCTTCGTCAGGATGTAGGCTTCTGCCTTGAACTTCGTGTGCGGCGTAACCGA
This sequence comes from Martelella mangrovi, assembly GCF_040545495.1. Classification (NCBI taxonomy): domain Bacteria; kingdom Pseudomonadati; phylum Pseudomonadota; class Alphaproteobacteria; order Hyphomicrobiales; family Aurantimonadaceae; genus Martelella; species Martelella mangrovi. Next base: position 98,116 of record NZ_JBEPLY010000003.1, on the reverse strand, counting down.
GCCGGGCTTGCAGAGAATCTGGCCACGCTCAACCTGGTCGCGCTGAACACCACGGATCAGTGCGCCGATGTTGTCGCCGGCTTCGCCCTGGTCGAGCAGCTTGCGGAACATTTCAACGCCGGTAACCGTCGTCTTCTGCGTGTCCTTGATGCCGACGATCTCGACTTCCTCGCCAACCTTGACGATGCCGCGCTCAACACGACCGGTCACAACCGTACCACGGCCGGAGATCGAGAAAACGTCTTCGATCGGCATCAGGAACGGCTGGTCAACCGGACGCTCGGGCGTCGGGACGTAGTCGTCAACAGCAGCCATCAGCGAACGGATCGCGTCTTCGCCGATAGCCTTGTCGCCATCTTCCAGAGCAACCAGAGCCGAACCCTTGATGATCGGGATTTCGTCGCCGGGGAACTCGTAGCTATCCAGCAGCTCGCGAACTTCCATTTCAACGAGCTCGAGAAGCTCTTCGTCGTCGACCTGGTCAACCTTGTTGAGGAAGACAACGATGGCCGGAACGCCAACCTGACGGGCAAGCAGGATGTGCTCGCGGGTCTGCGGCATCGGGCCGTCGGCGGCCGAGCACACCAGGATCGCGCCGTCCATCTGGGCAGCACCGGTGATCATGTTCTTCACATAGTCGGCGTGGCCGGGGCAGTCGACGTGCGCGTAGTGGCGCTTTTCCGTCTCATACTCGACGTGTGCCGTCGAGATGGTGATGCCGCGGGCGCGTTCTTCCGGCGCTGCGTCGATCTGGTCATACGCCTTGAAGTCACCAAAGAACTTCGTGATCGCAGCCGTCAGTGTCGTCTTGCCGTGGTCAACGTGACCAATCGTGCCGATGTTGACGTGCGGTTTGCTCCGCTCAAACTTTGCCTTTGCCATTTTAGGCTCCTATTTTTTTCAGACCCCGCGACGGGGTTATCTCATTTATGCGTTACGGGTGTATCCCGGTTACTTCGAACCGGAATACTTCGCCTGAATTTCCTGTGCGACATTCGACGGCACGGGTGCGTTGTGATCAAAGACCATCGAATACTGGGCACGGCCCTGCGACATCGAGCGCAGCGTATCGACGTATTTGAACATGTTGGCCAGCGGCACCTGAGCGTCGATAACCGTCGCATTGCCGCGCGGCTCCTGGCCCTGGATCTGGCCACGGCGGGAGTTCAGATCGCCGATGACGTCGCCAACATAATCTTCCGGCGTCACAACCTCGACCTTCATGACCGGTTCGAGGAGCTGGGCACCGGCCTTGCGGGCAGCTTCACGGAAGCAGGCGCGCGAGGCGATTTCAAAGGCGAGAACCGAGGAGTCGACATCGTGGTAGGCACCGTCGATGAGGGTGGCCTTGATGCCGAGCATCGGGAAGCCGGCCAGCGGACCGGACGACAGAACGCTTTCGATACCCTTCTGAACACCGGGAATGTATTCCTTCGGAACAGAACCGCCGACGATCTTGGATTCGAAGACGAAATCTTCGCCATCCGGGTTGGGTTCGAAGATGATCTTGACCCGGGCGAACTGACCCGAACCACCCGACTGCTTCTTGTGGGTGTAATCTTCTTCGTGTGCCTGGGTGATGGTTTCGCGGTAGGCAACCTGCGGCGCACCGACGTTGGCCTCAACCTTGAACTCACGCTTCATGCGGTCGACGAGAATGTCGAGGTGAAGCTCACCCATGCCGGCGATGATCGTCTGGCCGCTTTCCTCATCGGAGAAAACGCGGAAGGACGGGTCTTCGGCAGCAAGACGGTTGAGAGCAATACCCATCTTTTCCTGGTCGGCCTTGGTCTTCGGCTCGATGGCGATCCGGATAACCGGCTCGGGGAATTCCATCCGTTCAAGAATAACAGGCTTCAGCGGATCGCAGAGCGTGTCACCCGTGGTGGTTTCCTTCAGGCCGGCCAGTGCAACGATGTCACCGGCGTAAGCAACCTCGATGTCCGAACGCGAGTTCGAGTGCATCTGAAGCATACGACCGACGCGTTCGCGCTTTTCCTTGACCGTGTTCATCACCGACGAACCCTTTTCGATCGTGCCCGAATAGACACGGCAGAACGTCAGCGAACCGACGAAGGGGTCGTTCATGATCTTGAACGCCAGCATGGAAAGCGGCTCGTTGTCATCGGCATGACGCGCGATGTCGGCCTCGGTCTTGACGTCGATACCCTTGATGGATTCGATGTCGATCGGCGACGGCAGGAAGTCTACAACAGCGTCGAGCAGCGGCTGAACGCCCTTGTTCTTAAAGGCCGAACCGCACAGCATCGGGTAGAACTGAACGCCGATGGTACCCTTGCGGATAAGCTCGCGGATCTTGTCGTTGGAGGGCATTTCGCCTTCCAGATAGGCTTCCATCGCAGCTTCATCGACTTCGACGATCGTTTCGATCATCGTTTCGCGCCACTCTTCGGCCTTTTCCTTCATGTCGGCAGGAATATCGGTGATATCCCACTGAGCGCCGAGGTGCTCACCGTCCCAGACAAGCGCCTTCATCTCGATCAGGTCGATCACGCCGGCAAAGTCGTTTTCAGCGCCGATCGGCAGCTGGATGACAACCGGGATCGCACCGAGACGGGACTTGACCATTTCAACCGAGCGATAGAAGTCGGCGCCGATCTTGTCCATCTTGTTGCAGAAGATCATCCGCGGAACGTTGTACTTGTCAGCCTGACGCCAGACGGTTTCCGTCTGCGGCTCAACGCCTGCATTGGCGTCGAGAAGGGCAACAGCACCGTCGAGCACGCGGAGCGAACGCTCAACTTCGATGGTGAAGTCAACGTGTCCGGGGGTGTCGATGATGTTGAAGCGACGCTTCTTGCCGTCACGGCCCTCCCAGAAGGTCGTGGTCGCAGCGGACGTGATCGTGATACCACGTTCCTGCTCCTGCTCCATCCAGTCCATCGTGGCTGCGCCGTCGTGAACTTCACCGATCTTGTGCGATTTGCCGGTGTAGAAGAGGATGCGCTCGGTCGTCGTGGTCTTGCCAGCGTCGATGTGCGCCATGATACCGAAATTACGGTAATCTTCGATTTTATATTCGCGAGCCATGATGTTAGGCCTTCCCTCGTATCTGTATTACCAGCGGTAATGGGAGAATGCGCGGTTGGCGTCGGCCATCTTGTGCGTGTCTTCACGCTTCTTGACAGCAGAACCGCGGTTGCTCGCAGCGTCCATGAGCTCGCCGGACAGGCGCTCGATCATGGTGGTTTCGTTACGCTTGCGGGCAGCAGCGATCAACCAGCGGATCGCGAGAGCCTGACGGCGCTCGGGACGGACGTCGACCGGAACCTGGTAGGTTGCACCACCAACACGGCGGGAACGAACCTCAACATGCGGCGCAACGTTTTCGAGCGCCTGATGAAAGACCTCGATCGGGTCCTGCTTCATCTTGCCCTCGACCGCGTCGAGCGCACCATAGACGATCGATTCGGCGACCGACTTCTTGCCATGAAGCATGATGGCATTCATGAACTTGCTGATCACCAGATCACCGAACTTGGGATCCGGATTGATCTCACGCTTTTCTGCACTATGGCGTCGTGACATACTTTTGTCTCTCAACAGTTGCGGCACTTAAAACGCGGAGAACCTCGCGCAGCGCCAGAAAAATGAAAACCGAATTACTTCGGACGCTTCGCACCGTACTTCGAACGACGCTGCTTACGATTCTTGACGCCCTGGGTATCCAGAACACCACGGATGATGTGGTAACGAACACCCGGCAAGTCCTTCACGCGGCCGCCGCGGATCATGACGACGGAGTGCTCCTGAAGGTTATGACCTTCACCCGGAATGTAGCCGATGACTTCAAAGCCATTGGTCAGACGAATCTTGGCAACCTTACGCAGAGCCGAGTTCGGCTTCTTCGGCGTCGTGGTGTAGACGCGGGTGCAAACGCCGCGCTTCTGCGGGTTCTGTTCCAGCGCGGGAACCTTGTTCCGCTTGACCTGAGGCTGGCGCGGCTTGCGGATCAGTTGGTTTACGGTAGGCATATACCCATCCCTTTAGAATTTCGTGTCTCGTCGCCCTTATGGGGCATTTCAATTCAATGCCGTCACCGGCGAACAAAAGCACATTCAGCGCCTATATGCGCACAAGCACGGCCCGACCCGCCTTCCCGGCAGATGGACCTTAAAGCAGAGGACACAGGCGCCTTGCCGCGTCATGCGTGCAGCATTTGATCTTCAACGTGCTGTATGAGAACCTAGTCTGAGGTGAACTCCGGGACATTAGGCTTCCCGAACGGCCATGCCTCACATGGGTTCTGTTGGCGCCGACATACTCATTTCGGTTAACGCCGTCAAGTCCACAGCCCCGAAATTGTTGAATCTCGGGGCTTGCCGGCATGGCTTTTCGGCCGGACCCGCCGCTTCAGGCAATTTTGACGCATTTCAAGCCGGGTCAGACGCAATATTATGTCGTCCGACCGTGCCGCCGCCGAAAAGCACGATCTGTGTATTAATACCGATTCTCCCCAGAAACACCGGATCGTGGCTGATGACAAGCAGCGCGCCGTCATAGGCATTGAGTCCCGCCTCCAGCGTCGCCAGGCTTTCCAGATCGAGATTGTTGGTCGGCTCGTCGAGGACAAGAAGCTGCGCCGGGCGGCTGCCGCCGATGGCAGCGGCAAGGCCGGCCCTCAGCAATTCGCCGCCGCTCAGATCCGCGACCCGCTTCAGCGCGTCATCGGCGCGGAAGCGAAACCGCGCCAGCGCCGCCCTGCAGGCATTCTCGTCATCATCCGGGTTGATGCGTCTGAAATTGTCGCGAACGCTTTCCGCGCCATCAAGAAGCGAGACCGTCTGGTCGAGCAACGCAAACGGCACCGCGATCTCCGCCGTTCCGGCAATCGGCTCAAGCCGGCCTGTCAGGGTGCACACAAGCGTCGATTTGCCGGCGCCATTCCTCCCTTCAATCGCCACGCGCTCGGGCCCGATCATTTCGAAGGAAAGATCGCGGAAGAGCGGCGCGTCGACATCATAGCCGCCGGCAAGGCGGTCGGCTCTGAGCACCCGGCGCCCGGCAGCGCAGCCCGAGGGCGGCAGCGTGATCGAAAACGGCGCGATCACCTCAAGATGCGACCGTGCCTCTGCCAACGCCTCGGTCGCCTTTTCGGCCTCCCGGTCTTTCAGCGCCTTTTGCCGGGCTTCTGTCGCCTCGGCCTGAGACTTCATGCCATCGAGCACCATTTTCGGCATATCGCGGCGCTTGCGCACTTTGCGACCCTTGGCATCGGAGCGGGCCTTGCGCTCGGCCCGCTGGCGCGCGGCAGCGGAAGCCTGCCGCACCTCCCGCTCCGCTTCGCCGAGGCGCTTTTCGCGATTTGCCAGCTCAGCCGCCTTTTCCCGTTCATAGAAGCTGAAATTGCCGCCATAGCGCGTCATGCCCAGACTGGTGAGCTCGACGATTTCCGTCATCGCCTCCAGCAACTCCCGGTCATGGCTGACGACGAGCGCGCCGCCACGCCAGCAGTGGAGGAAATCCAGGAGATAGCTACGCCCGGCGGCATCGAGATTATTGGTCGGCTCGTCGAGCAGGATAAAGTCCGGCGCATCATAAATGAGAGCCGCAAGCCGCGCGCGTGTCAGTTCGCCGCCGGAAAGCAGCGAAAGCGGGGTCGTCAGCGGATAGGCGATATCAAACCGGGATAAAGCCGTGGCAGCCTTTTCTTCGGCGAGCCAGTCGATCCGGTCCATGGTCTCGACGCTTGCCCTGCCCTGGCTTGCCGCCTCGATCATCTCCAGCATGGCGCGGATCGCGAAGCAGTCGGCAAGCGTCTCTCCCGCTTTCGGGGAAACCGTCTGATCGAAGAGCGCCAGCCGGCCAGCAACCGAAACCGCTCCGGAGGTCGGCGTGATCCGGCCGGCGATCAGCTTCAGCAGCGTCGTCTTGCCGACGCCATTGCGCCCGACAAGCCCGGTCAGCCCCGGTCCGAAGACAGCATCGATATTGTCGAAAATGAAGTGCCCGTCAGCGGTGGTGAAGGACAGGCCGGAAAGTGTGATGGTGGCGTGCATAAAAAGAGTTCTCCCGTAAAGCCAGTGCGTTTGCTGTCTTCAGGTGAGAAATCATTTTGCGATACACTCCGGTTGGTTTGCTTTCCGAACATGAGAGATAACGCCAGCGCCGGGCTTTTTCAAGGCAAGGCGTGACGCGAAAAAGCGCGTTATCCGGCATCACGCCAGCAAGGGTTCGCCGTGCGATGCGCCGCCAAGCGTGAACTGACCGAAATTCGGAAAGGACGATGAAGCGCTGTTTCCGTCATGCGGCAGCGGGTCGCTGATATTCATTTCGCTCTGGAACAGCGCCCAGCGATCCGTTGAAAGCACCTGCTGTGTACCGGACCATCCTGTGGAGCCGGCAAGCCAGATCAGTTCGGCATGGCCGGCATCCTGCATCGCCGTGCAGACCGTACCCGAACCATAGACCCCGACCCGGAACAGCCCCTTGAGCGCAGCGGCGACGGCGGCGAAATAGGGCGCGATCCGGTTGAGATCGCTCTGCTGATAATAGTCATAATCCACGGAGAAATAGATCGCCGAGCCATGAGGCTGGCCAAGTGTTTTTGCCAGCGCCAGCGCCTGGGCGGCATCGCTCTTTCCCGCAGTGGCATCGAGATCGCCGATCTGTCCGCCAGCGCCGCCATCCTGCTCGAAGATCACCGCGAGCGAAAGTCCGGCCGCATCAAGCGCCGCGGCTTCGCTGCCGCCAAGCTGCTTTTCAGGCAGGCTTTCGGAATTTTCATGATTATAGTAACGGATGACGGTCTCGACACCGCCGCTTTTCAGCTGAGAGATATATGAAGTCGTATCCCAAGGTGTATCAATGATCTTGTGCATGGGTCACCGTCCCTACCGGACTCATAAACGCAACTTATAATATACTAAATAACGACAATCGCAACCAAAGTTAAAACCCAACAGTTGCATCGCAACACAGTCCTGGCGCAGGCTGTCGGCCTGAAGAGCGCTCTTTCCCTGCAGAACGGCTTGTCGGCGCGGCCGCTATATGAGAGGGACGGAACAAACGAAAGGATCAGTCATGATTGCCATTCCCGGCTATACCAGCGACGGCGAGCGCATGGTCTTCATCATCACCGGCAAGGTTTATCACGAATGGAACGGCGATGCCGAGGTTCACGTGATCATCGCCGCCCCCGACGAGGACACCGCCGTGCGCAACACGCTGAACGCGCTGGCCAATGAAGGCTATTCGGAAGCCGACCTCGACCAGATCGGCATGATCACCGAAATCCCCGACGAAGAACCGCATGCCTCGGCCTACCAGACGGCACTGGAAGGCGAAGTCGCGATCATCAAGCTCGGCGGATAGACTGACCGCCTCCAGACGGCTTCCGGAAACGCTGCATGCTGCCGGTATCGCATCCGTCCTGAATTTCACGCCAGGCGCGTGATCTTGCTTGCTTTATCGCCAAGCTTTGCCCAAACTTCCCTGCAAAAGAACAGGGGAACATGAAAGGACGTTTTCGGCGCAGGCGGGAAATGTCTTTCACGGCCGGCAAGGACGCAGATGTCAATCAAAGCAGCGATTTATCACCTTACCCATTATAAATACGACAATCCCGTCAATCTCGGACCGCAGATCATCAGGCTGAAGCCGGCGGCTCATTCCAAGACAAAAGTCATCTCGCATTCGCTGAAGGTCACGCCGGAGAACCACTTCGTCAATCTTCAGCAGGACCCCTACGGCAATTACCAGGCCCGTTTCGTGTTTCCCGAGCCGGTCACCGAGTTCAAGATCGAGGTCGATCTGGTCGCCGACATGACGGTCTACAATCCCTTCGACTTCTTCGTCGAGGAGCAGGCGACCAAATATCCGTTCGACTATGACGAGGCGATCCGCGAGGATCTGTCGATCTATCTGAAGCCGGAACCGATGGGCCCGCGGCTGAAGGCGTTCATGGACAAGCTCGACCTTTCGCCCGGCCAGGGCACGGTCGACATGATTGTCGGCATCAATGCCCGCCTGCAGCATGACGTCAATTACATCATCCGCATGGAGCCGGGCGTGCAGACGCCGGAGGAAACGCTGGAGCGCGCTTCCGGCTCGTGTCGCGACAGCGCCTGGCTGCTGGTGCAGGTGCTGCGCAATATGGGTCTTGCCGCCCGGTTCGTCTCCGGCTATCTGATCCAGCTTGAGCCGGACCTGAAGGCGCTCGACGGCCCGTCGGGCACCGATCACGATTTCACCGACCTCCACGCCTGGACGGAAGTTTTCCTGCCGGGCGCGGGCTGGATCGGCCTTGACCCCACCTCCGGCCTGCTGACCGGCGAAAGCCACATTCCGCTGGCGGCAACCCCGCATTACCGCAATGCCGCGCCGATCACCGGCGGTTATTCCGGCAAGGCGGAAACCAGCTTCGATTTCGACATGTCGATCACCCGCGTGGCCGAACACCCGCGCATCACCAAGCCGTTTTCCGACGAAAGCTGGGAGGCCCTCAATACGCTCGGCGACAAGGTCGACAGGCTGATCGAGGAAACCGACATGCGGCTGACCATGGGCGGCGAGCCGACCTTCGTTTCCATCGACGATTTCGAGGCCGACGAATGGAACACCGGCGCTGTCGGCCCCACCAAGCGCGGCCTTGCCGATAACCTGATCCGCCGTCTGCGCGAACGCTTCGCGCCGGGCGGCTTCCTGCATTACGGCCAGGGCAAGTGGTATCCGGGCGAAAGCCTGCCGCGATGGACGTTTTCACTCTACTGGCGCAAGGATGAACTGCCGGTCTGGAACAATCAGGACCTGATCGCCGAGGAACATACCGACACATCCGCCGATGAAAACGATGCCGGCGCGCTGATGCAGGCGATTGCCGCGGAGCTGGATATCGATCCCGATCACGTCGCGCCCGCCTTTGAAGACCCCGCCGAATGGCTGCTCCGCGAGGGCAACCTGCCCGAAAATGTCGACCCGTCGAACCCGAAGCTGAAAAACGCCGAGGACCGCGCCCGCATCACCCGCGTGTTCGAACGCGGCCTGACGAAACCGGCCGGCTATATTCTCCCGGTTCAGGCCTGGCAGGGCCGGGCATCGGGCGTCAGATGGGTATCGGAGAAATGGAAAACCCGGCGCGGCCGCATCTTCCTCATTCCCGGCGACAGCCCCGTTGGTTTCCGCCTGCCGCTCGATTCACTCGCCTGGATACCGGAATCGCAATATCCCTTCATCAATCCGCGCGATCCGTCGGTCAGACGCGATCCCCTGCCCGATTACCGGATCGACGAGGGACGCCCGCTGCCGGAAACCCAGTTCACGCCGTTTGAGGAAAACCCGCAGACACCGCAGCGCATGCCCGGGCCGGCCATTGGCGGCGCCGTGCGCACCGCGCTTTCGGTGGAGCCCCGCGACGGACGGCTTTGCGTCTTCATGCCGCCGCTCGAAACGCTGGAGGAATATCTCGACCTGATCGCCTCCACCGAGCGCGCTGCGGAAAAACTGGGGCTTCCGGTTCATATCGAAGGCTACGCACCGCCGGACGACGAGCGGCTGAATGTTATTCGGGTCGCGCCCGATCCCGGCGTCATTGAGGTCAATGTCCACCCCGCCTCCAACTGGCGGGAATGCGTGGAAACCACCACCACGCTTTACGAAGAGGCCCGCCAGACCCGGCTCGGCGCAGACAAGTTCCTGATCGATGGTCGCCATACCGGCACCGGCGGCGGCAATCATGTGGTGGTCGGCGGCGCCAACCCCGGCAACAGCCCGTTCCTGCGGCGGCCGGACCTTTTGAAAAGCGTGGTGCTCCACTGGCAGCGCCACCCCTCGCTGTCCTATCTGTTTTCCGGCCTGTTCATCGGCCCGACCAGCCAGGCGCCGCGCATCGATGAAGCACGCCATGACGGGCTCTACGAGCTGGAAACGGCGATTTCGCAGATCCCGCATCCGCAATCGGGCTTTGCCCCGCCGCTGCCCTGGGTCACCGACCGGCTGTTCCGCAATCTGCTGATCGATGTCACCGGCAACACCCACCGGGCCGAAATCTGCATCGACAAGCTGTTTTCGCCCGACGGGCCGACCGGCCGGCTCGGCCTTGTCGAATTCCGCGGCTTCGAAATGCCGCCGAACGCCCGCATGAGCCTTGCCCAGCAATTGCTGGTGCGTGCGCTTCTGGCGCGGTTCTGGAAAAACCCGGTCGAGGGCAAGTTCATCCGCTGGGGCACGGCGCTGGCCGACCGGTTCATGCTGCCGCATTATGTCTGGCAGGATTTTATGGGCGTGCTGCAGGACCTGAAGGAAAACGGGCTGGAATTCCGGCCGGAATGGTTCGAAGCGCAGTTGCAGTTCCGCTTCCCCTTCTTCGGCGAGGTCGAATATGAAGGCAACCGGCTGGAATTGCGTCAGGCGCTCGAACCCTGGCATGTGATGGGCGAACACGGCGCCATCGGCGGCACGGTGCGCTATGTCGATTCCTCCGTCGAGCGGCTTCAAGTGCTTCTGGAAAGCAATGCGCCGGAGCGCTATATCGTCACCTGCAACGGCCGCAAGGTGCCGCTCAAGCCGACGGAAAAATCCGGCATCTCGGTCGCCGGCGTGCGCTTCAAGGCGTGGCAGCCGGCAGCCGGCCTGCATCCGCTGCTACCGGTCAATTCGCCCCTGACATTTGACATTTACGACACATGGTCTGCAAGATCGGTGGGCGGCTGCATCTACCATGTTGCGCATCCCGGCGGGCGGAATTATGAAACCTTCCCGGTCAACAGCAATGAGGCGGAAGCACGACGTCTGGCGCGATTCGAGCCGTCAGGGCACACCGCCGGGCACTATGCCGCCTTTGATGACGCGCCGAATGCGGAATTTCCGCTGACGCTCGACCTGAGGCGGCCGGCCGGGCTTTAGAATTTCGGCGGCGGGCGGCAAGAAAAACCGCCCGCATCCACTAGAACGACGACTGAGAGGGGACACCTGCCCGCATTTCGTGTGAACAGGCTCTCTTGTGATGCGGGCGGCAGGAAGCGCTGCAGATGGCAGAACCGAAGGCGGACACTTCCGCCGAAAAGCATATGGCTGACGAGGACCACGAGGCGGAACCCGCCATCGCCTGGAATGCCCGGGACTATGTGCCCCTGTCCGACGTGCCCGACGAGATGGTCGACGCCGAGGGCAAGGTGCGGCCTGTGTGGCAGCCCTTCGTCAATGCGCTTTCGGGCATGACTGCCGGCGAACTGTCCGAACGCTTTGCCCGCGCCGACCGCTATCTGCGCGACGCCGGCGTGTTCTACCGCGCCTATGACGGACAGGATGACACCCGCGCCTGGCCGTTCTCCCATATCCCGGTGATCATCGACGACAATGAATGGCAGGAGCTTGCCGACGGCCTGAAGCAGCGCGCCGACCTGCTCGAGGCGATGATGGCGGATTTCTACGGTGAAAACCGGCTCGTTTCCGAAGGCTTCATCCCGCCCGCCCTTGTTGCCTCCAACAGCGAGTTTCTGCGCCCGCTTGTCGGCATCGATCCGCCCGGCGGCCATTATCTCCACTTCGTCTCCTTCGAAGTCGGGCGCGGGCCGGACGGCAAATGGTGGGTTCTGGCAGACCGTGCCCAGGCCCCTTCCGGCGCAGGGTTTGCGCTGGAAAACCGGGTTGCCGCCTCGCGCGCCTTTTCCGGCATTTACGGCGACATGCATGTGCGCCGCGTTGCGACCTTCTTCGGCGCGTTCCGCGATGCGCTGCAGGGCGACCCCGCCGGCAATGAGGGCCGTATCGGCGTGCTGACGCCGGGGCCGGCCAACGAGACCTATTACGAACACGCCTATATCGCCCGCTATCTCGGCATCTCGCTTCTGGAAGGCGAGGACCTGATCGTGGTCAACGACCGGGTGATGGTGCGCACGGTGGCCGGTCCCATGCCCGTCAGCGTGCTGTGGCGGCGTCTGGACGCCAGCTTTACCGATCCGCTGGAGCTCAACCAGAATTCGCGCATCGGCACGCCGGGTCTCGTCGGCGCCATTCGCGCGGGCAACCTCACCATGGTCAACGCGCTCGGCTCCGGCATGGTGGAGACCCGCGCTTTTCTGGCCTTCCTGCCAGCGCTTTCCCGCCATCTCCTGAATGAGGATCTGAAGATCCCGTCAATTGCCACATGGTGGTGCGGACAGGAAAACGAACGCCATCATGTGGCCGAAAACCTCGACCAGATGCTGATCGGCCCGGCCTATTCGCGCATGCCGTTCTTCGACGATTCCGGGCAGTCCTTTACCGGTGAGCGGCTGCGTGAACGCAGACCCGGCGCGGTTGCCCGCTGGCTTGACAAGCGCGGTCCCTGGCTTGTGGGACAGGAAGCCGTCAAGCTTTCCACCGCACCCGCCTTTGTCGACGGCAAGCTGACGCCGCATCCCTTCTCGTTGCGCGTTTTCGCCGCGCGCACCCGCGATGGCTGGAAGCTGATGCCGGGCGGTTTCGCGCGCATCGGCTCTTCGGACGATGTTGCGGCCATCGCCATGCAATCCGGCGGGCGGGCGGCCGATGTCTGGGTTGTCAGCCAGACGCCTGTGGGCAAGCCGACGCTTTTGACGCGCGAAAGCCGCGTCCCGCGCAACAAGCCGTCGAACCTGCCCAGCCGGGCGGCCGACAACCTGTTCTGGCTTGGCCGCTATATCGAGCGCGCGGAAGGCAATCTGCGCATCCTGCGCGCCTGGCACGGGCGCTTTGCCGAGGTGGACGATCGCGGACAGGCGCTGCTGACGCGGGTGGAAGCCTATCTCGACCAGATCGGGCTCGATCTTTCCGAAGCCGCCCTGCCCCCGAGCCTGCTGCGCGATATCGACAGCGCCGTCTATTCCGCCGGCAATATCCGCGACCGCTTCTCACCCGATGGCTGGCTGGCGCTGAACGATCTTTCCAAGACGGCACGGCGTTTCGTCGACCGTGTCAATCCGGGTGATGATGCGGCCCATGCCGTGACCGTGCTGTTGCGCAAGCTGGCGGGCTTTGCCGGTCTGGTGCACGAAAACATGTACCGCTCCACCGGCTGGCGGTTCCTGTCCATCGGCCGCTATCTGGAACGCGGCCTGCACATGACCCGGCTTTTGGGCGAGCTTGCGGGTGAGGATGCCCCCGACGGCGCGCTCGATATGCTGCTCGAGATCAGCGACAATGTGATGACTCACCGCCGTCACTACAATGTCTATACCGACCCGCTGACGATCACCGACCTTCTGGCGCTCGATCCGCAGAACCCGCGTTCGGTGCTGTTCCAGCTCGACCAGATTCTGGCAGAGGTCAAGAAACTGCCCGACCAGGCATACCCTGCCTCCATGTCGCCGCTGCATCGTGAAACCATGCGGGTACAGTCCGGCCTTGCGGTGATGACCGCCGATTCCGTTTCCAGCGATTACTACGCAGCGCTGGAGCGCGATTTCGAAACGCTGTCCGACTGTCTGGCGCAAAGTTATCTGTGAGGGATGATGCTCTACGACCTCTCCCTCAAGATGGAATATCACTATGACACGCCGGCCTCCTATGCGCGTCATATCAGCCGCGTCATGCCGCTTTCGATCGGCGGACGCCAGCGGCTGATCGCCGGCCATGTCAAGTTTGATCCTGGGCCTGACGAGGAACGCGGTTTCACCGATTTCTTCGGTCACCCCGCAATCGCCACGCTGGTCAACCCGCCGCATCAGCGCTTTGCGATCATGATGAAGGCCCGCGTCAATGTCGAAACGCCGCGCACCATGCTCGGCTTCGCGACCACGCTTTCCGAACTGAAACGCGAATATGGCGGTGTGCTCGATCTGGACCGCGATTCACCGCACCACTTCCTCGGCCCGAGCCCGCGCATCCCGCCCGACCGCATCATCGGCGCCTATGGCCGTGAGATGGCTTCGCCCGACGACAGCGTCTACGCTATCGCAAAGGCCGTTTGCACCCGGATTTTCGAGGATTTCGCCTATGACGGCGAAGCGACAACCGTCGACAGCACGCCCGCGGAAGCCTTCGCAATGCGCCGTGGCGTTTGCCAGGATTTTTCCCATGTCATGATTTCGGCGCTCCGGATGATCGGCATTCCGGCCGGTTATGTCAGCGGGTATCTGCGCACCATCCCCCCGCCGGGCAAGCCGCGTCTTGAAGGCGCCGACGCCATGCACGCCTGGGTGCGTGTCTGGTGTGGCCGCGCCACCGGCTGGGTGGAATTCGATCCGACCAACAACATGGAAGCCGGCGCCGATCATATCGTCGTCGGTTACGGGCGCGATTATGCCGATGTCGCCCCGGTTTTAGGCGTGATGAAAACCTATGGCGAACATCAGGCAACCCAGGCCGTCGACGTGATCCCGGTTCAGGGAACCCCGGCCGTATCCTGATATCACCGTCGACTGCTGCCCCGGGGGCTTTCGCCCCTGCGGCAGACAGCAAGCGCACCCGGCCGATTTGCGGCTGCGGCAGGAGCGCGTGCCCTGCCCCCGTCCCGCCTCATCCGCATTGCCATTTTCCTGCCCGTTTGTCGGCGTTCTGACTGAATGCGGCCGAAGCCTCGGCGAGAAATTCGCGCGCCGGCGCATCGGTTTGTTGCAAGTGCGTCATATCAGTGCATAAATTACGAGAAAGAATAAGAGTATACCGGTCACTCCTTTTCGGGGAGATCGTTTTCAGGCGCCGCATATTTCAAGATTTCCAGCCATTATTTGACGGAAAAACCAATGAGCAAATTGACCAATCCCGATCTGCCCCTGCCGACGCCCCGCTCCCTCGACGTCGATGGACTGGCTGCCGATATTCTCGAAAAGCTGACATATCAGGTCGGAAAGGACACCATTGTCGCCAAGCCGCATGACTGGCTGCGCGCCGTCATTCTGGCGATCCGCGACCGGATCACCGACAAATGGATGGAATCGACCCGCAAGACCTATGAAGCAGGCTCGAAACGGGTCTACTACCTCTCGCTGGAATTCCTGATCGGCCGGCTGCTGCGCGATGCAATCTCCAACCTCGAAATGATCGAAGCCATCAATCAGGCGCTCGCCAAATTCGATGTCGATCTGGCTGAACTTGCAGGCCTCGAGCCCGATGCCGCCCTCGGCAATGGCGGACTTGGACGGCTGGCAGCCTGTTTCATGGAATCGATGGCAACCGTCGACGTGCCGGCCTATGGCTACGGCATTCGTTACGTGAACGGCCTGTTCCGTCAGGAAATCGCCGATGGCTGGCAGGTCGAGCTGCCGGAAAACTGGCTGGCGCACGGCAACCCCTGGGAATTTCATCGCCGCGAAAGCACCTATGAAATTAATTTCGGCGGCAAGGTCGACATTATCGAGGAAGTCGGCAAGGAGCCGCGCTATGTCTGGAAACCGGCCGAACGCATGATCGCCGAGGCCTACGACACCCCGGTCGTCGGCTGGCGCGCCAAGCGCGTCAACACGCTCAGACTGTGGTCGGCCGATCCGATCGACCCGATCCTGCTCGACAAGTTCAATGCCGGCGACCATATCGGCGCGCTTCAGGAAAGCACCAAGGCCGAGACGCTGACCCGCGTTCTCTACCCGGCCGATGCCAACCCGGCCGGTCAGGAACTGCGCCTCAGACAGGAATATTTCTTCTCCTCGGCCTCTCTGCAGGACATTCTGCGCCGGCATATGCAGCAGTTCGACGATATCCGGCTTTTGCCGGAAAAGGCCGCCATCCACCTCAACGATACCCATCCGGCCATCGCCATCGTCGAGATGATGCGCCTTCTGGTCGACATCTACAATGTCGAGTTCGATGAAGCGTGGGAGCTGACCACCGGCACATTTGCCTATACCAACCACACGCTTCTGCCCGAGGCGCTGGAAACCTGGCCCGTGCCGCTGTTCGAGCGCCTGTTCCCGCGCCACATGCAGCTGATCTACGCCATCAATGCCAAGATCCTGCTGAAGGCCCGCAAGGAAGCCGATGCCAGTGACGACGCCATCCGCCAGATTTCGCTGATTGACGAGGGCGGCGAGCGGCGCGTGCGCATGGGCAATATCGCCTTCCTCGGCTCGCACTCGATCAACGGCGTGTCGGCGCTTCACACCGAACTGATGAAGGAAACGGTGTTCTACAACCTCCACCGCCTTCATCCCGACCGGATCAACAACAAGACCAACGGCATTACCCCGCGCCGCTGGCTGAAGGAATGCAACCCCGGACTGACCGGCATTATCCGCGAAGCCATCGGCGACGAATTCCTCGATGACGCGGAAAAACTGCAGGCGCTCAACGATCTGGCCGAAGATTCCGCCTTTCAGGAGAAGTTCCTCGCCGTCAAGCGGGAGAACAAGGTGCGGCTTGCCAACCTCATCGGCGAGCGGATGGGCACCCGCATCGATCCGTCGGCGATGTTCGACATCCAGATCAAGCGCATCCATGAATACAAGCGCCAGCTTCTCAATATCATCGAGGCGGTGGCGCTTTACGACCAGATCCGTTCCCACCCGGAAATGGACTGGGTGCCGCGCGTCAAACTGTTCGCCGGCAAGGCGGCGCCGAGCTATCACAATGCCAAGCTGATCATCAAACTCGCCAATGATGTCGCCCGCGTCATCAACAATGACCCGGCGGTGCGCGGCCTTTTGAAGATCGTGTTCATTCCCAACTACAACGTCTCGCTGGCCGAGGTGATGATCCCGGCGGCCGACCTCTCGGAGCAGATCTCCACGGCCGGCATGGAGGCGTCGGGCACCGGCAACATGAAATTCGCCATCAACGGCGCGCTGACCATCGGCACGCTCGATGGCGCCAATGTCGAGATGCGCGACTGGGTCGGCGCCGAGAACATGGTAATTTTCGGCATGACGGCCGAAGATGTTGATCAGGCCCGGGCGCAGGGACACAATCCCCGCGAGATCATCGAGGGATCGAAGGAGCTTTCCCAGGCGCTTTCCGCCATTTCGTCGGGCGTGTTCTCGCATGACGATCCCGGCCGCTATGTCGATCTCATCGGCGGGCTTTATGACCACGACTGGTTCATGGTCGCCGCCGATTTCGATGCCTATGCCGCCGCCCAGCGCGAAGTGGATGCGATCTGGAACGATCCGACCGCGTGGAACGTTAAGGCGATAAGGAATACTGCCCGTATGGGGTGGTTCTCGTCCGACAGGACGATCAGGGAGTATGCACACGACATCTGGAGTGCTTTATGAAAAAGCCGGAATCAGACGATCCGGAACAGGCGCGGGGCATTGCCCCGTCGCGGGAGGAAATTGACAGTATTCTGAATGCAACGCACGGAGATGCCTTCTCCGTGCTGGGTATCCAGGACATCGGCGGAAAGCACGTTGCCCGGTGCTTTCTGCCCGGGGCGGAAACCGTTACGGTCTTCGACCTCGAAGGCAAGCCGCTCGGAAAGCTGGAATGTCTCGATGAAGCCGGGTTCTTCGCCGGCAGCATCGATGTGACCGGCTTTGTGCCTGTCCGCTATCATGCAACCCGCGGCGCAGCCGAATGGACGGTCACCGATCCCTACAGTTTCTGGCCGGTTCTGGGGCCGATGGACGATTACTACGTCCGCGAAGGCTCGCATTTGAGGCTTTTCGACAAGCTCGGCGGCCATCAGATAACCCATCAGGGTGTGAAGGGGTTTCATTTCGCGGTCTGGGCGCCGAATGCCCGCCGGGTCTCGGTTGTCGGGTCCTTCAACGGCTGGGATGGTCGCCGCCACATGATGCGCTTTCGCCGCGATTCCGGCGTCTGGGAAATCTTTGCCCCCGATGTCGAGCCGGGCCAGCCCTACAAATTCGAAATCATCGGCGCCGATGGCAATCTCCTGCCGCTGAAGGCCGATCCGTTTGCCCGCCGCAGCGAGCTTCGCCCGCAAACCGCCTCGCTGACGGCAAGCGAGCTCGAACAGGAATGGGATGACGACGCCCACCGCGAACACTGGGCAAGCACCGACAGGCGACGCGAACCGATATCAATCTACGAGGTGCATGCCGGTTCCTGGCAGCGCCATGACGACGGCTCCTTCCTCTCCTGGGACGAACTGGCCGACCGCCTGATCCCCTACTGCTCGGACATGGGCTTCACCCATATCGAGTTCCTGCCGGTCTCAGAATATCCCTACGACCCGTCCTGGGGCTACCAGACGACCGGCCTTTACGCGCCGACCGCGCGGTTTGGCGAACCCGAAGGCTTCGCCCGCTTCGTCAACGGCTGCCACAAGGTCGGCATCGGCGTCATTCTCGACTGGGTGCCGGCGCATTTTCCGACCGACGAGCACGGCCTCAGGCAGTTCGATGGCACCGCCCTTTACGAACACGCCGATCCGCGCCAGGGGTTTCACCCGGACTGGAACACCGCGATCTACAATTTCGGCCGTACCGAGGTCGCATCCTACCTTCTGAACAACGCGCTCTACTGGGGCGAGAAGTTCCATGTCGATGGGCTTCGTGTCGATGCCGTTGCCTCGATGCTGTATCTCGACTATTCGCGCAAACACGGCGAATGGGTGCCGAACGAATATGGCGGCAATGAAAATCTCGGCGCCGTGCGGTTCATTCAGGACACCAACAAGGCGGTCTACGGCAATCATCCCGAAATGATGACGATTGCCGAGGAATCGACCGCATGGCCCAAGGTCTCGCAGCCGGTGCACGAGGGCGGCCTCGGTTTCGGCTTCAAGTGGAACATGGGCTTCATGCACGACACGCTCAGCTATTTCGCGCGTGAGCCGATCTACCGCAAGCACCACCATCAGGAAATCACCTTCGGCCTGCTCTACGCCTTTGCCGAAAACTACGTGCTGCCGCTCTCCCATGACGAGGTCGTGCATGGCAAGGGCTCGCTGATTGCCAAGATGGCCGGTGACGACTGGCAGAAGTTCGCCAATCTGCGCGCCTATTACGCGTTCATGTGGGGGTATCCCGGCAAGAAGCTCCTGTTCATGGGCCAGGAATTCGCCCAGTGGAGCGAATGGAGCGAGGCACGCGGGCTCGACTGGAACCTGCTCAGCTACCCGACCCACGAGGGCATGCGCCGGCTGGTGCGCGACCTGAACTTCACCTACCGCGCCAAACCGGCGCTGCATGCCCGCGATTGCGAACCGGAAGGTTTCGAGTGGGCCATTGTCGACGATCAGGACAACTCGGTCTTCGCCTGGCAACGCAAGGCGCCGGGGGAAAAACCGGTCATCGTGATCTGCAATTTCACGCCGATCCCGCGCGAGGATTATCATGTCCCGCTGCCGAAGGCCGGTGTCTGGCGGGAAATCCTGAATACCGACGCCGAAATCTACGGCGGCAGCGGCAAGGGCAATGGCGGGCGTGTGCGTGCCGAAGTTCACGGCCATGGCGGGATCTCCGCCACGCTGCTTTTACCACCACTTGCAACCATTATGCTGGAACCGGAAGACTGAGAGGGAGGGAAGGATGAATTCGCGGATTGGACACCCCCTTGCGCGTGATGCCATGGCCTATGTGCTGGCCGGCGGACGCGGAAGCCGACTGAAGGAGCTGACGGATACGCGCGCCAAGCCCGCGGTCTATTTCGGCGGCAAGACACGCATTATCGATTTCGCGCTGTCCAATGCACTCAATTCCGGTATCCGGCGCATCGGCGTTGCCACGCAGTACAAGGCGCATTCGCTGATCCGTCACCTGCATCAGGGCTGGAACTTCTTCCGGCCCGAGCGAAACGAAAGTTTCGACGTGCTGCCCGCCTCCCAGCGCGTTTCGGAAACGCAGTGGTATGAAGGCACCGCCGACGCGGTTTACCAGAACATCGACATCATCGATTCCTATGGCCCGGAATACATGATCATCCTGGCCGGCGATCACATCTACAAGATGGACTACGAGGCGATGCTCCAGCAGCACGTCAACGAGGGCGCGGATATCACCATCGGCTGCCTCGAAGTGCCCGTGGAAGAGGCCAAGGGCTTCGGCGTGATGCATGTGGATGCCACCGACCGGATCGTCGATTTCGTCGAAAAACCGGCCAATCCGCCGGGCATTCCGGGAAATGAAACCATGGCGCTTGCCTCGATGGGCATCTACGTCTTCAACACCAAATTCCTGTTCGAATGCCTCTACCGCGATGCCGCCGATCCGACCTCCAGCCGTGATTTCGGCAAGGATATTGTTCCCTACATCGTCAAGAACGGCAAGGCGCTGGCCCATCGCTTTTCCAAGAGCTGCGTACGCTCAAGCTACGAAAAGGAAGCCTACTGGCGCGATGTCGGCACGATCGATGCCTACTGGCAGGCCAATATCGACCTCACCGCCGTGGTTCCCGAACTCGACATCTACGACAAGTCCTGGCCTGTCTGGTCCTATTCGGAAGTGACGCCGCCGGCGAAATTCGTTCATGACGATGAAAACCGCCGCGGTTCGGCGATCTCCTCGGTGGTTTCGGGCGACTGCATCATTTCCGGTTCGCAGCTTTACAAGAGCCTGCTGTTTACCGGCGTGCGCGCCAATTCCTATTCCCGCCTCGAAGGCGCCGTCATTCTGCCCCATGTCCATATCGGCCGTCACGCACGGCTGAAAAACGTGGTCATCGATCACGGCGTTCACATCCCCGAAGGCCTTGTCGTCGGCGAGGAACCCGAAATCGATGCCCGTCGTTTCCGCCGTTCGGACAACGGCATCTGCCTGATTACACAGTCGATGATCGACAAACTGGATATCTGATACATGAAAGTCCTCTCCGTTACGTCGGAAATCTACCCCCTGATCAAGACGGGAGGTCTTGCCGATGTCGCAGGCGCGCTGCCGCTTGCCCTTGCCGGCCTCGGCATTGAAACCCGCACCATGATTCCGGGCTATCCGGCCGTCATGAAGGCCATTGGCGATCAGGCCGAAAAGGTTCATGATTTCGGCGACCTTTTCGGTGAACGCGCCACGCTCCTTGCAGCCGAATATCAGGGGCTCGACCTGCTGGTCCTCGATATTCCGGCACTTTTCGGCCGTCTCGGCAATCCCTACAATGCTGCCACCGGCGAAGGCTATTCCGACAACTGGCGGCGCTTCGGCGCGCTTTCGAAAGCAGCAGCGGAAGTCGCTGCCGGGGTGATGCCGGGATGGGAGCCCGACCTTGTCCACTGCCACGACTGGCAGGCGGCGATGACGCCGGTCTATATGCGCTATTCCGAAGTTCCGGAAAAACCGTCGATCCTGACCATCCACAATATCGCGTTCCAGGGCAATTTCGGCCCGGATATCTTTCCCTGGCTCGGCCTGCCGGCCCATGCCATGTCGGTCGACGGCGTCGAATATTACGGCAATGTCGGCTTTCTGAAAGGCGGGCTGCAGACGGCCTGGGCGGTGACCACCGTCAGCCCGACCTATGCCCGTGAGATACAGACCCCGCAATACGGCATGGGCCTTGAAGGCCTGATCTCCGCGCGCGCGCATACGGTGCACGGCATCGTCAACGGCATTGATACCGATGTCTGGAACCCGACGACCGACCAGACGCTTGTCAGCCGCTACACGCCGAGCAGGCTCAGGCTGCGGCAGCCCAATCGGCAGGTGCTCAGCGAACGCTTCGGACTGGATGATGATGATTCCCCGATCTTCTGCGTGGTCTCGCGCCTGACCTGGCAGAAGGGCATGGACCTTCTGGCCGAAGCCATCGGCCCGCTTGTGGCCATGGGCGGCAAGCTTGCGGTGCTGGGCACCGGCGAACATCAGCTGGAAGAAACCTTCCGCAACGCGGTCAGGCTCTATCCCGGCCGTGTGGGCACCATTATCGGCTATGACGAAACCCTGTCGCATATCCAGCAGGCCGGCGCCGATGTCATCGTCATTCCCTCCCGTTTCGAGCCCTGCGGCCTGACCCAGCTTTACGGCCTGCGCTATGGCTGCGTGCCGCTGGTTGCCCGCACCGGCGGACTGGCCGATACGGTGATCGACGCCAATCCCGCCGCGCTCGATGTGAAGGTTGCCACCGGCATCCAGTTTTCGCCGGTCGAGACGTGGTCGCTCATCCATGCGCTGCGCCGCACCATCAACCTGTTCGAGGACAAGAAAACCTGGATGCATATGCAAAAACAGGGCATGAAAAGCGATGTGTCCTGGAAATCCAGCGCAAAACTCTATGTTGATCTTTATTCCAGTCTTAAAATGATGGCTCCCAAATCATGACCAAAACGATTTCCACCAAACCGTTTGACGGCCAGAAGCCCGGAACCTCCGGCCTGCGCAAGAAAGTGCCGGTATTCAGCCAGCCGCATTATGCCGAAAACTTCATCCAGTCGGTGTTCGACAGCCTTGAGGATTACAAGGGCAAGACGCTGGTGATCGGCGGTGACGGCCGTTACCTCAACCGCGAAGTGATCCAGACGGCAATCAAGATGGCGGCCGCCAACGGTTTCGGCAAGGTGATGGTCGGCCAGGGCGGCATTCTCTCGACGCCTGCCGCCTCCAACATGATCCGCAAATACCAGGCCTTCGGCGGCATCATCCTGTCGGCCAGCCACAATCCGGGCGGCCCGGACGAGGATTTCGGGATCAAGTACAACACCGCCAATGGCGGCCCCGCGCCCGAGCGCATCACCGATGCGATCTATGAGCGCACCAAGCTGATCGACCGCTACCGCATTTCCGAAGCCGACGACGTGCCGCTCGATGAAATCGGCAGCTATCATGTCGATGACATGGAGGTCGAGGTTTTCGACCCGGTCACCGATTATGCGGCCCTGATGGAAGAGCTTTTCGATTTCGAGGCGATCCGCTCCACTATTGCCGGCGGCTTTCGCATCGCCTTTGATGCCATGAGCGCGGTAACGGGCCCCTATGCCCGGGAGATCCTTGAAAACCGGCTCGGCGCGCCTGAAGGTTCGGTGCGCAATTTTGTGCCGCTTGAGGATTTCGGCGGACATCATCCCGACCCGAACCTCGTCCATGCCAAGGCGCTCTATGACGAAGTGATGAGCGAAGACGGCCCCGATTTCGGGGCGGCGTCGGATGGCGATGGCGACCGCAACATGGTTGTCGGCAAGGGCATTTTCATCACCCCGTCCGACAGTCTTGCGATCCTGGCGGCGAATGCGCATCTGGCGCCTGCCTACAAGGTTGGCCTTGCCGGAATTGCGCGCTCGATGCCAACCAGCCAGGCCGCTGACCGGGTTGCCGAAAAGCTCGGCATCGGCGCCTATGAAACGCCGACCGGCTGGAAGTTCTTCGGCAATCTGCTCGATGCCGGCAAGGCGACGCTTTGCGGCGAGGAAAGTTTTGGCACCGGCTCGAACCATGTACGTGAAAAAGACGGGTTGTGGGCCGTTCTGCTGTGGCTCAACATTCTGGCCGTGCGCGGCGAAAGCGCGTTCGACATCGTCAAGAAGCACTGGGCCGAATACGGCCGCAACTATTATTCCCGCCACGATTACGAGGGCATCGAAACCGATGCGGCCAACGGCCTGATGGGTGCGCTGCGCGACAAGCTTTCCACCCTGCCCGGCACCACGTTCGGCGATCTGACCGTGAAGGAGGCCGACGACTTTGCCTATCACGACCCGGTCGATGGCTCCGTCAGCAAGAACCAGGGCGTGCGCATCATGTTCGAAACCGGTTCGCGCGTGGTCTTCCGGCTTTCGGGCACCGGCACCTCGGGCGCCACGCTGCGCGTCTATCTGGAACATTTCGAGCCGGACCCGGCCCGCCACGAGGACGATACACAGGAGACGCTTGCCACGCTGATCGCCTATGCCGAGCATATCGCCGGCATCAGGGAACGCACCGGCCGCGATGCTCCGACCGTGATCACCTGAGCCCGGCAATGAGCGATGCGATTGCAAAACCCGGCGTCAGGGTCCTCGACCGGGGCGTCGAGTTTTCCGTCTATTCGGAAAACGCCACGGGCATGGAGCTTTGCCTGTTTGACGTGGATGGGCGGGAAACCGCGCATCTGCCGATGTCGCACGAGCGCGGCAACCTGTTTCGCCTGCTCGTTGATGCGGCAAAGCCCGGCCAGCGCTATGGCTACCGCGCCTTCGGGCGCTGGGACCCGATGAACGGCCACTGGTTCGATTCTGCCAAACTGCTGGTCGACCCCTATGCGCGGCAGATCGACAGCCCGTACAGTTTCGATCCGCAGCTTGCAGA
Source organism: Martelella mangrovi (assembly GCF_040545495.1). NCBI lineage: Bacteria > Pseudomonadati > Pseudomonadota > Alphaproteobacteria > Hyphomicrobiales > Aurantimonadaceae > Martelella > Martelella mangrovi. The sequence continues at coordinate 74,090 of NZ_JBEPLY010000003.1, read as the reverse complement.
GTATGGCTTCGACACCGCAGCACTTGTACCGAAAAGCGTGGTGGTTGCGGATGTCGGCGACGAGCCTTCGCATGTGGACCTGCCGGCAGGCGGTTTCATCTACGAGGCAGGCGTCAAATCGCTGACCCGGCTTAACCGGCATATTCCCGAGCACATTCGCGGCACCGTCGCAGCCCTTGGCCACCCTGCCCTGATCCAGCATCTGCAGAAGATCGGTGCGGATGCGATCGAGCTGATGCCGGTCACCGCCTGGATCGACGAGCGCCATCTTCACCAGCTTGGGCTGACCAATGCCTGGGGGTACAATCCGGTTACCTTCATGGCCCCGGATCCGCGCCTGTGCCCGGGCGGCATCGGGGAACTGCGCAGCGTGGTCGAAGCCCTGCATGACGCAGGCATAGCCGTGATCCTCGATCTCGTTTTCAATCACACCGGCGAAAGCGACCAGTTCGGCGGTTCGCTGAGTTTTCGCGGGCTCGACAATTCAACCTACTACCGGCTGGCCAACGATGATGCGTCGGTGTTCATCAACGACACCGGCTGCGGCAATACGGTGGCCTGCGACCACCCGATGGTGCGCCAGTATATTGTCGACAGCCTTCGGTTCTTCGTCACCCAGGCCGGCGTTGACGGTTTCCGCTTCGATCTGGCGCCGATCCTCGGACGCACGCGCGCGGGCTTCGATACCCACGCCGAAACGCTGAAAGCGATCCTGACCGACCCGGTGCTGAAGGATCGCACCATGATCGCCGAACCATGGGACATCGGCCCCGGCGGCTATCAGCTCGGCCAATTCCCGCCTCCCTTTCTGGAATGGAACGACCGCGCACGCGACGATCTGCGCCGGTTCTGGCGCGGCGACGATTACATGACCGGCCGGCTGGCCGATGCGCTCTCCGGCTCATCGCATATCTTTTCCGTAGGCGAGCAGCATGTAACCCGTTCGGTCAATTTCATCGCCGCCCATGACGGCTTTCCGCTTCATGACGTGACCGCCTATGTGCACAAACACAACGGCCCCAACGGCGAGAACAACCGGGACGGTCACGAGGAAAACTATTCCTGGAACAACGGGGTTGAAGGCGAGACCGACAATCGGGTTGTGCTTGAGCGGCGGCGGCAGGATATCAGGGCGCTTCTCGCCACGCTGTTTGCCAGCCGCGGCGCCATCATGCTGAAAGCCGGCGATGAAGGCGGCATCACCCAGTACGGCAACAACAATGCCTATTGTCAGGATAACGAGACGACCTGGATCGATTGGGATGCCATGGATGAGGCGCTGATCGCCTATACGGGCGAACTTTCGGCGCTGCGCCGGCAGTTTTCGGTGTTTTCCGAAACCACCTTCTTCACCGAAGACGACGTTTCCTGGCTGCGGCCCGATGGCAGTGTCATGACTGTCGAGGACTGGGAAGCGCCCGGTTGCGACTGCCTGAGCATCGTATTTTCCACCGTTGAGCGGGAAAGCGGCGACCCGACCCGGCTTGCCGTCCTGATGAACCGCGGCCAGTCCGAAACCGTATTCCGGCTGCCGGAACGTGACGATCACGGCTGGCACAGCCTGACGGGCGAAAGCCGTGGGACGGTTGAGATCGCGCTTGCGCCGCGGTCAGTATCGTTTTATGCGGAGAAACTCTCCACCGGCGGATAATCGCCCGACCGACAACAACCGAAACACGCGCGCACCTGAAAGAAGACCATGGTCAAAGACATTTCGCTTGCTGAAGTGAAGGATTATATCGGCCATGAAGTCGGTGTATCACGCTGGTTCACGGTCGATCAGTCGATGATCGATACATTTGCCGACGCCACGCTCGACCACCAGTTCATCCATACCGATCCCGAACGCGCGCGCGACGAAACCCCTTTCGGCGGCACGATCGCGCATGGTTTCCTGACGCTGTCATTGCTGTCGGCCATGAACTTCGACTGCGCACCGAGAGTGCGCGAGCAGACCATGGGGATCAATTTCGGTTTCGACAAGGTGCGCTTCATGGCGCCGGTGAAATGCGGCAAGCGTGTCCGTGGCCATTTCACCCTGAAGGAAGCCCGCTTCCGCGGCGCTGAACTTCTGGCGATCAACTACGCCGTCAGCATCGAAATCGAGGACGAGCGCAAGCCGGCACTGACGGCGGAATGGATTACCCTTATTCAGTTCGATGCCGCCGATCGGCCGGAAATGGCGTAAAATCATGGTGGCGGATGCGGCGATCAGAACGGCATTCGAGCGGCAGGCCGATGCCTGTGAAACGCTCGGCTCCCCCTTCAACGCCCGCCTTTGCCGCCTGGCTGCCGACCGCCTTGACGGGACGGCAGAAATTGCCGCCCTCGTGTCCGGCTGGCCGCCCGAACGCGCTGTCGCCGATGCGCTGGCGCTCAGATTTTGCGCCGCACTGCACGCTTTGAAACGACAGGGCTATCGCCCGCTTGTCGACTGCTATCCACCGCACCGGGTTTCCGACGATACGCTGTGGCAAGGCGCTGAACAGGCCATGGCGGAAAAGGCGGACTTCATCGCCGCCCGCATGCAATCGGCGCCGCAGACCAATGAAGTGCGCCGGTCGGCAGCCCTGTTTCCCGCCTTTGCGCTGATTGCCGAACGGTTCGGCGGCATGCCGCTCGTGCTGTCCGAAATCGGAGCTTCCGCCGGGTTGAACCTGATGTGGGACTGCTACGGATACCGCTTCGACAACGCTCTCTATCAGCCACACAACGGCGACGCCCCCTTCGTCATCGCGCCCGACTGGAAGGGCCCCCTGCCGCCGCAGGCTGAAATCGCCGTCAGCGAAAGAGCGGGCTGCGATCTCAACCCGCTGGAAGCGGACAGTGCCTATGATTGCGAGCGCCTGCTGTCCTATGTCTGGCCGGATCAGGCCGACCGGCTGGAGCGCACAGAAAAAGCGCTCGCCCTTGCCCGGCAAAACAGGTTGCATATCGACCGGGCGGATGCCGTCGACTGGCTGGCGCACCGACTTGCAGCCCGGCATGACGGCAAGGTGCACGTCATCTACCACACGATTGCCTGGCAATATCTGCCGAACGACGCGCAGAAACAGGGATTACAGCTGATTGCCGAAGCCGGCGCACGCGCCGACCGGCAGGCCCCGCTTTGCCATCTTGCGATGGAAGCCGATGACGCGGGGCCGGGCGCCGGGCTTTCACTCACCATCTGGCCGACGGGCGAAACCCACAGTGTCGGCCGGGCCGATTTTCACGGCCGCTGGGTTGACTGGCGCGGGCTGCCCTCCGTTCAGTAAGCGGCGTCCCTTCCCCCCTGATCAAGAAGGCCGAACACATACGGCGCAAACGAACGCCAGCATTCGAGCCGGAATGCCGTTTCCGCTTGCCGGAACAGCACGATTTCCGCCTTGCCCAGAACGGTGCGCGCAACCTTGCCGACCGGAAATTTATCCAGCCTCAGGTCCATCGGGCAGGCCGCGTTCAAAACCTCGGCCGCTCCCGGCCCGTCGACCATGACGGCGATGTTGCGATGGGAGACGTCAACGGCGGAATGCAGCACCTCGACGCCGCGAAGACGTTGCATCAGGTCCCCGTCGTTTTCATCGATAACCAGCCATTCATCCGGCCCGAGCCAGAAGGCGTAACGCCCGTTATCGCCGGACGCCGTCAGCGGGGCAACCGGCAGATCGAGTTCCAGCGCAGCGCCAAGCGCCTGCAGCGCATCTTCGCCGGCGCGCAGCGAAAGCCGGCTCGCGGGAGCCGCAACCGTCAGCCGGGCCAGCCCCGAACCGCCATAAACGCCTTCAAGCGGCAGGGTGCGTTCGGCAACGAATTCCTCAGCCATGGATGCGGGCTCCTTCCTTGTCATAGAAAACCGTGTCGACCACCTCGACGGCAATCGTGCGGTCGGGCATCGGCACGTAAAGCGTTTCGCCCTTCAGCTTGTGGCCATTCTTGACCACCGCCATGGCAATGCCGCTCTGCAGCGCTTCCGACCAATAGGCGGACGTCACATGGCCGAGCATCGGCACCGGCTTTTCCGCATTGGGGTCGGCAACGATCTGCGCGCCTTCTTCCAGCACCATGCGGGAATTGTTCTTGACCATCAGGCCGACAAGCTCCTTGCGGTCTTCGGCCACAAGATCGGGACGCTTCAGCCCGCGAATGCCGACGAAATCGGTCTTTTTCTTCGAAACCGCCCAGCCCATGCCGGCGTCGAACGGGGTTACCGTGCCATCGGTATCCTGCCCGACGACGATATAGCCCTTTTCGGCACGCAACACATGCATGGTCTCGGTGCCATAGGCGCAGGCCCCGAAGCTTTCGGCACGCTCGAAAATCGCCTTCCACACGGAAAGCCCGTAATCGGCAGGCACGTTGATTTCAAAGCCCAGTTCGCCGGTAAACGACACCCGGAAAAGCCGTGCGGGAACACCGCAGACGGTGCATTCGGCAAGGCTCATATGCGGGAAGGCTTCCGCTGAAATATCCACGCCCTCGACAAAGGGCTCGATGATCTCACGCGCCTTCGGCCCCTGAACGGCAATCACCGCCCATTGCTCGGTTGCCGATGTCAGCCACACTTTCAGATGCGGAAATTCGGTCTGAAGGTAGTCTTCCATCAGGTTGAGCACACGCGGCGCCCCGCCCGTCGTCGTCGTCACGTGGAAGCGATCATGGGCCAGCCGGCCGACCACGCCGTCATCATAGATGTAGCCATCCTCGCGCAGCATCAGGCCGTAGCGGCATTTGCCGGGCTTCAGCGTCGACCATGCATTGGAATACATCAGGTTCATGAAGGCTTCGGCATCCGGGCCGACGACTTCGATCTTGCCAAGTGTGGAGGCATCGAAGACACCGGCGCTCTCGCGCACCGTGCGGCATTCGCGGTTGACGGCATCATGCTTGGTTTCACCGGCGCGCGGGAAATACCAGGCCCGCTTCCAGTTGCCGACGTCCTCGAAGGCAGCGCCCTGCTCCTCAGCCCAGCCGCCAATCGGCGTCTTGCGGGCCGGATCGAACAGCGGCCCGCGCGAATGGCCGATCAGCGTGCCGAAGGTGACCGGCGTGAACGGCTGGCGGAACGTGGTCAGCCCCACCTGCGGGATCGGCCGGTCCAGCATTTCGGCGGCAATCGCCAGACCGTGCATGTTGGAAAGCTTGCCCTGGTCGGAGGCCATGCCATTGGTGGTGAAGCGCTTGATGTGCTCGATCGAGGCCATGCCCTCATGCACGGCCTGACGGATATCCTTGGCGCAGACATCGTGCTGGTAGTCGATGAAGGCGCGGGCATGACTGTCGGCGGTCTCGTCTTCGCCCAGCATGCCCCCGGTCCACTGATGGGCATTTTCGCCTGCGATATCGACAGTCCCGCCACCGGCCGCTGCCGCCTCGCCGATTGCCGCGTGGATGGCATCCGTGCCGTTGCAGGCGCCGACGCAGATGGTGTTCTGCGCATAGGTGCCGGGCACGAAACGCTGCTCCTCGGCGTCAAACACCAGCTTGCCGCGCGACTGTGAGAACAGGTGGACCGACGGGGTCCAGCCGGCCGAGGTGATCAGCGCGTCGATATCGAAGCTGCGGGTCTTGCCGCTTTCCTTGTCCTTCACCTTCATCGAGGATACCCGAAGGCGCCCCTTGGTGCCGACAACCGCATGATTGGCGAGCACCATGATGCCGAGCGCCCTCGCCGCCTCGGCAAGCCCGGAACCGGCCTGCCTGCGGCTGTCGATAATGGCGACCACATCGACACCGGCGTTCTTCAGATCGATTGCCGCCTCATAGGCCGAATCATGGGCGCAGCAGACGCCGACCTTGCGTCCGACGGCAACGCCGTAATGGTTCAGATAGGCGCGTGCGGCAGAGGCCAGCATGATGCCGGGACGGTCGTTTTGCGGAAACACCATCGGTCGCTCGATGGCGCCGGTGGCCACGATCACCTCGCCGGTGCGCACCTGCCAGAGCCGTTCGCGCGGGCCGTTCGCCTTGCCTGTCGGCAGATGATCGGTCAGCCGTTCGCAAAGCGCGAGGAAATTGTGATTGTAGTAGCCGAATGCCGTGGTCCGCGGCAGAAAGCGGACATTGTCCATGCCGCGAAGCTCTTCCACGGCAGCCAGCGCCCATTCATAGCCCGGTCTGCCATCCACCGTGGTGCCGGTTTCATACTGCAGCGCGCCGCCCGGCTCCGGCTTTTCATCGCAGAGGATGACATCCTTGCCGGCCCGCGCTGCAGAAAGTGCGGCCGTCAGTCCGGCAAGCCCGGCGCCGACCACCAGCACATCGCAATGGATGTAGCGGCAGGCATAGGTATCGGCGTCTTCCTCCGTGGGCGCAACGCCAAGGCCTGCGGCCCTGCGGATCAGCGGTTCATAGAGCCTGTGCCAGGCAATGCGCGGCCACATGAAGGTCTTGTAGTAAAAACCGGCGATGAAGAAGGGCGACAGGAAATCATTGACCGCGCCGGCATCGAAGGAGAGCGACGGCCAGCGGTTTTGCGACGACGCCGTCATGCCGTCGAACACTTCCTGCACCGGGCCGCGCACATTCGGCTGACGCCGCGCACTGTCGCGGGAAATATCGAACAGCGCATTCGGCTCTTCCGAGCCTGCCGTCAGAAACCCGCGCGGGCGGTGATATTTGTAGGACCGGCCGACCAGATGAATGCCATTGGCAAGCAGTGCGGAGGCCAGTGTATCGCCCTCCAGCGCGGAATAGCTCTTGCCGTCGAAGGTGAAGCGAATGGTCTTGGCGGGCGTGAGGCGCCCCTTGCCCTCGATACGCAATGCGCCGCTCATCGGCCTTCTCCCTCGAATTCGGCGCGGTCGGGCTTCGGCTCGCCGGCCTTGTAGGTTTTCAGGAACCGGTCGGAAACGGTATCGCGCACGGCATTGAAGAACCGGCCGCAGCCATGGGCATGGCGCCAGCGCTCGTAGTGGATACCCTTGGGATTGGTGCGCATGAAGAAATAGGCCGCAAAATCCTCATCGGAAATCTCGGCGATATTCTGCGGCCGGTCGATATGGGCTTCGCCGGCGGCCGAAAATTCCAGTTCGCTTCGCGCTTCGCCGCAATAGGGACAATGAATAAGCAGCATTTTCTAGTTCCCTTCCAGTTCGGGTAGGGTATCGGATAACGAGGTAATGAGGTCGAGCAGCAGGCGCGGTGTTTCCAGCTGCGGCATATGGCCGGCGCCTTCCAGCGGGTGAAGCTGAACGCCAATGGCGCCGGCAAGCTGATGGCCGCGCGCAATCGGTATCCACGGGTCTTTTTCGCCCCAGATGACGCTGACGGGACAGGCGATCGCGTTCAGCCTGTCGGCGAATTCATCGGTAAAGCGCTCGTCGGCTGCGGCAAACTGCTTGTAGAAACTGGCCTGCCCTTCCGGCGTCAGCCAGGGCGACACCAGTTCATGCAGCTCGTGCTCATCGATCTCGTTTACCAGCGCGCCGCGAATATAGGCGGCAACGATGGCCGCATGAATATGCGGCGGTAATGGCGTGAACGCATCGATATGGCGGCTGACATGATCGAAAAATTCCGATCCCCAGGGGCTGACCGCCACCACATTCATCAACACCAGATCATTATAGGCGACATCATGAAGAAGATGGGCGCGCAGCGAGACCGCCCCGCCGAAATCATGGGCAAAAACGCTCGGGGATTCGAGCCCCCAATATGTCAGCATCTCCTTGAAGATCAGCCCCTGAACATCCAGACCGGTCGCCTGCTCCGGGTCCTTCGCCGAGCGGCCGAACCCCGGCATGTCGTACCAGTAGACGGTATAGGCCCGCGACAGGGGCAGGATCATCCGGTGCCAGGAAAACGACGACCACGGCCAGCCATGGGCCAGCACCAGCGGCGGCCCCTCGCCGGCCGAGCCCCAGGCAACCGTGCCTGCGCTGGTCTCCGTCTTCTGGTTGACGTTCCAGAGCATCGCCGTCCCCTCAGTGCGCGACGGCAGCAGCGGCCGCCTCGTCGATCAGGCGTCCGGTGCGGTAACGGTCGAGCGTCAGGCCGGCCGCCAGCTTGTGCGGTTCGCCCTTTGCGATCAGATGCGCGAAGAGATGGGCCGAGCCCGGTGTTGCCTTGAAGCCGCCCGTGCCCCAGCCGCAATTGACGAAGAGGCCGGGAACCGGGGTCACGCTCTGGATCGGCGAGCGGTCGGGCGTGTTGTCGGTGATCCCGCCCCATTGGCGCATCATCTTCACCCGGCGGAAGATCGGGAACAGCTCGCAGATGGCGTCGAGCGTGTGGGTGATGATCTGCAAGCCCCCGGTCTGCGAATAGGAATTATACTGGTCGGTGCCAGCCCCGATGACCAGTTCGCCCTTGTCGGACTGCGAGATATAGGCATGCACCGTATTCGACATCACGACACAGGGGAAAATCGGCTTCAGCGGCTCGGAAACCAGCGCCTGCAGCGGCTGGCTTTCCAGCGGCAGATTGACATCGGCCATCGACATCACCACGGAATTGTGGCCCGAGGCCGAAACGCCGATCTTCTTGGCGCCGATGAAGCCTCTGGAGGTTTCGACGCCGGTTACCGCGCCATCGGGGCCGCGGCGAATGCCGGTAACCTCACAGTTTTGAATGATGTGGACACCGCGGTCGGAGGCCGCGCGTCCATACCCCCAGATCACCGCATCGTGGCGGGCCGTGCCGGCGCGGCGCTGAAGTGCTGCGCCATTGACGGGATAACGTGCCGTTGCCGCGATATCGAGCGGCGGACAATAGTCTTTCGCCGCTTCCGGCGTCAGCCATTCATTGTCGATGCCGTAAAGCCGGTTGGCATGAACGTGACGCTTGAAGGACTGGCGGTCATGTTCATTATGCGACAGCATCAGGACGCCGCGCGGCGAATACATCACATTGTAATTGAGATCGAGCGCCAGACCTTCCCAGAGTTTGAGGGAGTGCTCGTAGATGTCCATGCTCTCGTCATAGAGATAGTTGGAACGCACGATGGTGGTGTTGCGGCCGGTATTGCCGCCGCCGATCCAGCCCTTCTCGATCACCGCGATATTGGTGATGCCGTGTTCCTTGGCGAGATAATAGGCCGCACCCATGCCATGGCCGCCGCCGCCAATGATGATGACATCATATTCGGGCTTCGGCTCGGGCGAAGTCCAGTGCTTTTCCCAGCCCGAATGATGCCGCATGGCCTCGCGCGCCAGGGCGAAAACGGAATATTTGCGCATCTGAAAGCTCCCTCGGGCCGGGTTTGTTACCGATCATTACCCTATACCAATCGCAAATCAGTATATGACGCAACGTCCTTTTTGCGACGCTTTTGCCACCTCAGTTCGACATCTGTTTTTAACACCGCTGCGCGTGCGGCCGGTTTTGGCCCCGAACGCCTGATTTCCGGGGGCTGACGCGAATGCGGCATCAAATCGGGCGCAATTGCGCGGACCGCGCGGCAAAGGGCTGGACTTACCCGGCAAAGTCTGGTATCCGCGACGCCAAATATCGGGCAAATCCGATAATGACAGGAAACGATGCCTGAGTTGCAAGTATTTGTCAGGCTGAACAACACCAACGATCTTAAGGAACGGGATACACGTGCAAGTACTTGTCCGCGACAACAATGTTGACCAGGCTCTCCGCGCTCTGAAGAAGAAGATGCAGCGCGAAGGTATCTTCCGCGAAATGAAAATGCGCGATTTCTATGAGAAGCCCTCTCAGAAGCGCGCCCGCGAAAAGGCCGAAGCGATCCGCCGCGTTCGCAAGCTGGCCCGCAAGCGCGCCATCCGCGAAGGTCTGGTTTCGCGCTGATTGTCGTTTTTTCGGCACATTGAAGATGTTGATATGGCGGGAGCGTAGGCCCCCGCCTTTTTATTTGCTAGATATTTACCTTGCGCCGGTAAAAAAAGACCGCGCGCTCTCAAAACGCGCGCGACGAACGACACGAGGGACAAAAATGACAGAGACAACCGCTGGCACATTCATGACAGGCTCCGGCCGGGCGATACGGATCGCACTTCTGGCTGGCACTGTCGGCCTGCTCGCTGCCTGCCAGAGTTCCCAGATGATGAATCAGAATATCGTGTCGATCGATACGGCTCAGGGTTCTGAACAGAATATCGCCTCGCTCACCAATGTGATCGCCTCAAACCCCAATGACCCCGAGCCCTATAATGTGCGCGGCGCTGCCTACGGGCGTGCAGGCGACGACCGGCGCGCGATGGACGATTTCAACCAGGCAATTGCGCTCAATCCGAACTATTACCAGGCCTATGCCAACCGGGCGCTGATCGAACGCAGCCTCGGCCGCCGGATGGATGCCCTGAACGACTACAACAAGGCGCTCCAGATCAACGGGGATTACGACATCGCCTATATCGGGCGCGGAAACCTCTACCGGGAGGCCGGCCAGCAGAATGACGCCTTCAACGACTACAGCCGCGCCATTCAGCTCAACACCACCGACCCGCGCGCCTATCACAATCGCGGCCTGATCTACCAGCGCCGCGGCCAGCAGGAACAGGCGATCGCCGATTTTTCGAAAGCCATCTCGCTCGCTCCGAAAGCCGCCCAGCCCTATAACGGACGCGGCGTTTCCTATCTGGCGCTCAATGACGACCGCAATGCACGCTCGGATTTTGACAAGGCGCTGGCGCTTGACCAGCGCAATGCCGAAAGCTGGGCCAATCTCGGCCTGATCTTTGAGCGCGAAGGGAATTTCTCGGAAGCCGCCTCCTATTACCAGAAGGCGAAAGCGCTGAACCCGAACTACCAGCCGGCAATTCAGGGCCTGCAGCGCACGGTCGGCAATAGCTGATCAGACGCGTTACCGTCGAAGGTTAAGATTGATCGGCAGGCGGAAAGTATGGCTCGCACCGGCATAGCTTGCCGGGAACGCCCCGAACGGCCCCGCCGAACGGGCGCGTTGCAATACGATCGAATCGACACTGCCATTGCCTGAAGAACGCGCCATCGACACCGATGCAATATGGCCCGAGCGGTTCAGCGTGACATGAACGACCACGGTCGCGCGCAGCGGCCCTAAGCCGCGATAATGGCGATCGGACGCCACGGCCCGGCGCAGGCGCGCACCGACCTTGCCGGCATAATTCGCCATTGCAGCCGCCCCGTCGCCGGAAGAGCCGCGACGCGCTTCGGCGGCCTGCGAGCTGCCGGTTTCCGAATTGCCGCTGACAGAGCCCCGGCGCGCATCCTGCGCCGATTGACCGCCTGAACCGGCGCTTTGACGCTGCGCGGTCTGCCGCTGTCGGGTCTGCTGGCGCTGGCGCTCGGCCTGCGCCTGGCGTGTGGCAACCTGATCCTCCGGCAGCGGTTCACTTTCCCATGGCGAGCGCTGGGGAACGGGCGGCGCGATGTCATAGGCCAGTTCCGGATCGTCTTCCTGCGCCTTGATGGTCTCCGTCGGTGCTGCCTCGGCCACAAGCGGCGCGGTTTCCGCATCCGGCGGCGTTGCCTCGACGGTCTCCGGAGGCGCTACCGTTTCGGGAACGGTTGGTCTCGCCGGGGCTACGGCATCGGGCGCGGCGGCATCGGTCGGCGCGACAGCCAGCACATCCGGTTCGGGACTGGAAAGGGCGGCGACTGGCGCAGGTTCGGGTGATTCGGCGGGAACGGCCTCCGCGACCTCGGCCGGGGGAGCAACCGCCTCCTCGGGCACAGGCGTCGGTGCGGACAATGTCTCGACGGGCGGGGTCTGTTCCACCGGCGTTTCGGATGGCGGCGGTGGTTCGGCGGCCTCGGGCGCCAGGGTTTCCGCCTCCGGCGCAACCGCCTGCTCGACAGGGACGGGCTCGGCCTCGACTTCCGTCGGCTGAACCTCTTCGCTGCCGCTTGCCGCAGCATCGACATCGCCATTGCCCAGCATCACCACATTGACGACGGTGCTGCCCTCTTCTTCCGGCGCGTCGGGAAGAACCTCGGCCACATGCATTGCCATTGCAAAGGCGGTGACATGGACGAGCAGCGAAGCCAGCGCCGATAGCGGCAGGCGCGTACCGGCAGATGGTTTTTCGCCTGCGCCGCTGATGCGCGGCAGCGTCACGCTGCCCAGATCGACTTCTTCTTCCGGCAGCTCCGGCCCGTCATCCGCGGACGAAGCACCGGCATCATCCTTTTTGGCACCGGCGGCGGCCATCAGCTCGCTCACCACGGTATCGAGATCGGTTGGTCGTCGGCTGTCCGGCTCAACCTCCGGTGCACGCCCGGAGGCCGGAGAGGAAGATACAGGTTCCACCGGTTCGGCGTCACGGATGCCGCCCGGCAACCCCATCGCAAACATTGCCCTGTCATCCATCATCGGCAGAAACCAGCTTTGCTACAGCATGTCTTATTGGTCTTGGCGCGAACTGCGCGGTTTCTTGTCGCGCCGCTCAGCCGTCGAAAGGAATACCGGCCTTCGAATCGGTCTCAAGCTCGGCCATGCAATCCACACCGGCAGCATCACAAACCTTGATGTCGTTCAACAGCAGACCGCCCAGCGCATCGCAATCCTCACCCGGCAGCTCGAACTGACGCACCCGCATCTTGCCGGCCGGCAGCGTCAGGAAGTCGAGCATGGTCAACCGGTCAACCACGCCGTCAACATCAAACAGCGCCACTTCGGCCTGCAGGCTCTCGACCGTTTCCGACAGATTGTTTTCCACCAGGAATGTCAGCTTGCAGCCGTTTGCCGTGGTGTCGAGCGCGTTCAGCGAGATCGACAGACCCGCGGTCTCGGGCGCAGCCGGCGCATTCGCTTCATCGGCTGCTGCCGGCACATCCGTATCATCGGCTGCAGTCTCCTGCGCCAGAATCGGTTGGGACATGACAAAAAGCGCGGCAACGGCGCATGGAAGAATTTTCATTGCTCAAATCTCCGGCGGGTTCGGATCGAAATTGGCTGGTTGCACAAGGCTTATCCGGGTGACGTGTTTTCCTACCGCTCGCGTTGGAAAACGTCTATTGCGTGGATAGCCAAATATGACTTATAGAGTCAACTTATAAAAAACCGGATTCCCGAGTTCAAGTTTTAAACACGCACAGATATAACAATCAGGATGAACGATGAAAAGACGGCCGGAAAGGCCGACCCCCAGCCAGGCGGAAACGGCGCGCCGGTGCATGAAAGCGAATCGCTCTTCAAGGGTGGCAATGAAATCATCATTCGCCACAACGGAGCCGATTATCGCATGAAAATCACCCGCCAGGGCAAACTCATTTTGAACAAGTAGACGAGACGAGACCGATGAGCACGACCAAGACACCCGAGGAAATCCGCGCCTTCCGCCGTGACAATCCCAAAATGCGCGAGCGCGACATCGCCGCGACGCTCGGCATTTCCGAAGCCGCCCTCGTTGCCGCCGAAACCGGCCTGACGGCAACACGGATTTCGCCCGCCCCCGATGATCTTCTGGCCCATGCCGAAGGTTTCGGCGAAATCATGGCGCTGTCGCGCAATGAAAGCGCGGTGCATGAGAAGATCGGCGTTTTCGAAAACATCAAGAGCGGCAAGAAATCCGCAATCGTGCTCGGTGAAAACATCGATCTCAGGATCTTTCCGAGCCGCTGGACCCATGCTTTCGCCGTCACCAAGACGGATGCCGACGGCAATGAAAAGCTGAGCCTGCAATATTTCGATGCAAGCGGCACGGCGGTCTTCAAGGTGCACTGGCGTCCGAAATCGAATGTCGAGGCCTACCACCGCTTTGTCGAAACATTCAAACTGGATGACACCAGCCAGACTATCGAAACGCGCGAAATCACCGCCCATGACGCCGACCATGCCCGCGATCCGCAGGCGGTCGATGTCGAGCTTCTGCGCGACCGCTGGACGGCCCTGACCGACACCCACCAGTTCTTCGGCATGCTGAACGACCTCAAGGTCCATCGCCAGACGGCGATCTCGACGGTCGGCGACGATTATGCCTTCCGCCTGGCCGACGATGCGGCAGCCACCCTGCTCCACAAGGCCTCTGAAAATGCCGAACTGCCGATCATGGTGTTCGTCAACAATAACGGCATCGTCCAGATCCACTCCGGCCCGGTGAAAAAGATCGTCGAGATGGGACCGTGGATCAATGTCATGGATCCGACCTTCCATCTTCACCTGCGCCGCGACCAGATCGCCGAGACCTGGCTGGTGCGCAAGCCCACCAGCGACGGCCACGTGACGTCGGTCGAGGCCTTCAATGCAGCCGGAGAGATGATCATCCAGTTCTTCGGCAAGCGCCTGGAAGGCTATGCCGAACGTCCGGTCTGGCGCGAACTGGCCGAGAGCCTGCCGCGTCACAGCGAAACTGCCGCCGCCTAGGAGTTAACATGACGGTTCTCTCATCTGCGCTGAAGAATGCGCCTCTCATTGCAGGCATGCTGCTTGCCGGTATTACCGCGGCCAAGGCGGCCGAACCGCTCAAGGACCCATCCCGCCTCGTGACCATCGGCGGCTCCGTCACCGAAATCGTCTACGCGCTGGGCGCGGGCGACAGCGTGATCGGCCGCGACACGACCAGTATCTATCCGCCGGAAGCACTCGCCCTGCCCGATATCGGCTATATGCGCCAGCTCTCGCCGGAAGGCATTCTTTCCGTCGATCCGTCGGCAATCATCAGCATTGATGGCGCCGGTCCGCCGGAAACCCTCGACGTGATGAAAAACGCCGATGTCGATATGGCGATCGTGCCGGAAGATTACAGCCGCGACGGCATTCTCGAGAAGGTCTCGACGATCGGTACGCTTCTCGGCCGTGAGGATGAGGCAAAGCAGCTTGCCGATGACATTGCGGCCGAACTCGATCCGATTCTGGAAGAGAACGCCGCCCGCGCGCCCGAAGACAGAAAGAGCGCGATCTTCATTCTCAGCCTGCGCGGCGGCAAGGTCATGGGGTCCGGCACTGGTACGGCTGCCAACGGCGTGATCGAAGCAGCCGGTCTTGAAAACGCCCTCGCCGATTTCGCGGGCTACAAGGCACTTTCGGATGAAGCCGTGATCGAGGCGGCGCCCGATGTTATCCTGCTGATGGACGGTGCTGCCGGCAATCACGTTCCCAGCGACGAGGACGTCGCCGCCCAGCCGGCGCTTGCGCTGACACCGGCGGGCGAAGCCATGGAAATCCATCGGATCGACCCTGTGGGCATGATGAATTTCGGTCCCCGATTCGGTGAGAACCTGGCGACGCTGACGACCGAGATCTACGGAGAATGATGCAGGTATGGCGGTGATCGATACACTGTCTTCAGCAGGACGGCGGCTGAACTGGCGTGAACACGGCGACCGCTCCACGGTCGCCGTGTTCACCATTCTGGTGCTTGCCGTCGTCTCACTGCTGGCGGTTCTGATATCCGTGGCCAACGGCGCTTCGGATGCCTCCGTCTTCGATGTGGCGCGCGCACTGGTTACCGGCGATGCCGGTGGCGCACTGGCGGCACGCGACCGGATCATCATCTTCGATATCCGCCTGCCACGCGCCATCATGGGTTTTCTGGTGGGCGCATCGCTTGCCGTTTGCGGCGCGGCCATGCAGGGCCTGTTCCGCAATCCGCTGGCCGATCCCGGTCTTGTCGGCGTTTCCGCCGGTGCGGGCCTGGGTGCCGTGGTAATGATCGTTCTGGGTGGCACGGTTGCTGCGCCCATTACCAATCTGCTAGGCTTTTACGCCCTGCCTGCTGCAGCCTTTCTTGGCGGACTGGTCACAACGCTGACACTCTATCGCATCTCGACCCGCCACGGGCAAACCTCGGTCGCCACCATGTTGCTTGCCGGCATCGCGCTGGCAGCCCTCGCAGGGGCCGCCACCGGGTTTCTCGTCTATCTTGCCAATGACCAGCAATTGCGCGACCTGACCTTCTGGTCGATGGGGTCGCTTGCCGGCGCCACATGGACGAAAGTCTGGGCGATTGTCCCGATCATGGCGGCCGCCTTCGCCGTTCTGCCTTTCATGGCGCGCGGGCTGAATGCCATCACGCTTGGCGAGGCAACGGCCTATCATATCGGCATCCCTGTGCAGCGGCTGAAGAACATCACCATTGTCGCCGTCGCGGCCGCCACCGGTGCGGGCGTTGCCGTTTCCGGCGGCATCGGCTTTGTCGGCATTGTCGTGCCGCATCTTCTGCGCCTCGTCATCGGCCCGGATCATCGCTACCTGCTGCCGTCCTCGGCCCTTCTCGGCGGCGCGCTGCTGGTGCTGGCCGATCTGTTCGCCCGGACGGTCGTGGCGCCTGCCGAACTGCCGATCGGCATCATCACCGCAACTGCCGGCGGCCCGTTCTTCCTGTGGATCCTGCTGAAGAACCGCTCGCGGCTCAATCTGTGACACCATGACCATAATCTCGACCAACCGGATAACCGTGGCGCTTTCGGGTCGCCCGGTTCTGAAAGATGTTTCGCTTGAGGCTGAGGCCGGCGAACTGACAGCCATCTGCGGGCCGAACGGCTCCGGCAAGACGACAACGCTGAAGGCGATTGCAGGCGATCTGAAGCCCGACACCGGCAATGTCACCATCAATGGCAAGGACATTGCCGGACTGGCGCCCTGGCAGCTTGCACAGCTGCGCGGCGTGCTGCCGCAGGCCTCGAACCTCGCCTTTCCCTTCACGGTCACTGAAGTGCTGCGCATGGGTCTTTCCGGCCGCGCCCACCGGGATGGAGAGGCCGACCGGCGGACCATGGCAAAAGCGCTCAAGTCCGTCGATTTGGATGGCTTCGAAGGCCGTTTCTATCAGGAACTTTCCGGCGGCGAGCAGCAGCGCGTCCAACTGGCCCGGGTGCTGTGTCAGATCGAGGCGCCGCTTGCCCATGGATCACCACGCTGGCTGCTTCTGGATGAACCCGTGGCAAGTCTTGATATTCTCCACCAGCTTGCGATCATGCGACTGGCGCAGACGTTCTGCCGCAACGGAGGCGGCGTTGTCGCGGTGATGCACGACCTCAACCTGACGGCGCTTTTCGCCGACCGGATCGTGCTGATGAAGGATGGCGAGGTTGCCGCTGCGGGAACGCCGAAACAGGTTCTGACCAACGAAAACCTCTTTACCGTTTTCGGCGCGCGGCTTTCGGTCAATCAGACACCCACTGACGACACGACCTTCGTCCTGCCGCACAGCGCGCTTTGAATTTCCGGTCGGGCCGGTCGCTCTGTCGATCTACGGCCTGTAGCGGAAGAAGTGCATGCGCGTGTCGCCGAATTCCCGGTCTTCCAACAGCGCAAAACCGTCCGGAAGCTGCGGGGCGACATCCGCGGCTTCCTCCAGAATGACGAGCGCCTCCGGTTTCAGCCAGCCACCCTCGCCGGCCGCGGCAATCGCCTTTTCGCCAAGCCCCTTGCCATAAGGCGGATCGGCAAACAGAAGATCATACGGCTCAAGCCGCCCGGCACTGCCAAGCCTGGTCGCATCGCGACGCATGATACGGGTGCGCCCGGCAAGGCCCAGTGCCTCGATATTGGCCCAGAGTAGACCACGCCCTTCAATGCTGTTTTCAACGAAGAGTGCGGCACGCGCACCCCGCGACAGGGCCTCGAGCCCGACCGCGCCGGTGCCCGCAAAAAGCTCCAGCAGACGCGCACCCTCGACCGCATCGCGATAACCATGGGCGAGAATGTTGAACAGGCTCTCGCGGGACCGGTCCGTCGTCGGTCTTATGGCAGAGGTTTTGGGGGCGGAAAGCGCGCGTCCGCGAAATTCACCGCCGACGATCCGCATTGCCCCTCGGCCCCTTTCTGCCTGCACCGCCGCGCGGCCTGTCACCGCCGGACTTGCCGCCCGAAGGGCGATCCCCTGCGGGCCGGCCCTCAGAGCGCGAACGGTTGGCGCCGTCCGGCCGCTTCGGCCCGGAAAAACGCTTGCCCCCGCGCGCATCGGCACCAACATCGCCACGCGGCTTGCCGGCGCCTCTGGCCGATGCAGCACCGGGCTTGTCGCCAAAGGACTTGCCCTTGCCGCCGCCCGGGCCCTTTGCCGGGCCCTTGCCGCCTGCCGGCCGCGGCTTGCGCGGCGCATCGCCGTCCGTCTTGCGCCGTGCATCACGACGGGCATCGCGCCGTTCATCCTCGCGCGCCTTGTCCTCTGCCTTCTTCTTGGCCTTGGGGCCAAGCGGGCGTGCACCCGGCGCCATCCAGACATTGGCGGCCCGGCTTCGGGTTACGATATCCTTGAACGGCTTTTCGTCATCACCCTTGCGCTTGGTATCGAGACGGTCGCGACCGCGTTCGGCGCGCTCCCCCCGGTCCAGCTTTTCCTTGCGCGGGGCACGTTTCGGCGTTTCCGCCTGTTGTTCGGGCTTTGCAACCGCCGCCTCGCCGTCGTGATAAAGCGGCGCGTCGAAATTGGCACCGGCCTCCTCGATCAGACGGGGACCAAGCTGGTCGCGCAGCGTGCGGCCGCGCACTTCCAGCGCCTGCCCCTCTGCCAGCTCCCCGAGCTGGAACGGCCCGTAGGAAATGCGGATCAGACGCGAAACCTCAAGACCGAGCGCGCCGAGCACGTTCTTGATCTCCCGGTTCTTGCCTTCGCGAAGGCCCATGGTGATCCACACATTGGAGCCCTGCTCGCGGTCGAGCGTCGCATCGATGGCGCCGTACAACACACCGTCAACGGCGATGCCGTCTTTCAGCTTGTCGAGATCGTCCTGCTTGATATTGCCATGGGCGCGCACCCGGTAGCGGCGCAGCCAGCCGGTTGCCGGCAGTTCCAGCACGCGCGCAAGCCCGCCATCATTGGTCAAAAGCAGCAGGCCTTCGGTATTGATGTCGAGACGGCCGATCGAGATCACCCGCGGCAGATCCTTCGGCAGGTTTTCAAACACCGTCGGCCGGCCTTCCGGATCGGAATTGGTGGTCACCAGACCGGCGGGCTTGTGGTAGATCCACAACCGCGTGCGCTCGATCCCGCGAATTTCCGCGCCATCGACCTCGATACGGTCGGCAAGCGTGACGTTCAGCGCCGGCGTGTCGAGCGTCTTGCCGTTGACCTTCACGCGTCCATCAAGGATCATCCGCTCCACATCGCGCCTGGAGGCGACGCCGGCACGGGCCAGCAGCTTGGCAATCCGCTCAGGCGTCTGCCCTTCCGCCTCGACCTTCGGTGCGTCCTGGGCCGGAGCGGGCTTGCGGTCAGGCCTGGCTTTCGGCTTTCCGCCACGCTTGGGGAATTTGTCTTTCTGGTTCATTTCGCTTCGCCTGTTGATCCCTGTCCGCCGGAACGCTTCATTTTAGGATTGAAACGCTCTAACAGGACAGGGCGAATTGGTTAAGAGGAAACTTGTCAAAATGGCTGAGCGCCGCGATTTCATGGCACTGGCACTGGAAGAAGCCGAAAAGGCGGGCGCGCGCGGCGAAGTGCCGATCGGCGCCGTCATCACCCATGAAGGATCGGTCATCGCCTCGGCGGGAAACCGCACGCGCGAACTGAACGACCCGACGGCCCATGCCGAAGTGCTGGCAATCCGCGCGGCCTGCGAAAAGAATGGCTCCGAACGCCTGAACGGTGCCCATCTCTACGTCACGCTCGAACCCTGCGCCATGTGTGCGGCGGCAATCTCCTTCGCCCGCATCGAACGGCTCTATTACGGCGCGGCCGATCCAAAGGGCGGCGGCGTCGACCACGGCGGACGCTTTTTCGACCAGGACACCTGCCACCACCGTCCCGATGTCTATTCCGGTTTTTCCGAAACCCGCGCGGCTGCCCTTCTCAGGGACTTCTTCAACGAACGCCGGTAAAACCTCAACGCCCGGCAAAGGCCATCAGCGTCTCGTCTTCCAGCCGGTAGCGGATCCATTCGCTCTGCGGCTTGCCGCCGACGGCATCATAGACGCGGATCGCACCGACATTCCAGTCCAGTACGCTCCATTCCATCCGCCCGCAATTCCTTGAAACCGCAACATCGGCGACCGCGCGCATCAGCGCCTTGCCAAGCCCCGCGCCGCGAAATTCCGGCGAGACATAGAGGTCTTCCAGATAGATGCCGTTGCGGCCCTGCCAGGTTGAAAAGGTGAAGTAATAGACGGCAAAGCCTGCCGGCTTGCCATCGATCTCGGCAATCAGCCCTTCGGTGACGGAGCCATCGCCGAAGATCGCCTCGGCGAGGCCCTCTTCGGTGGTTTCAACCTTGTCCAGCGCCTTTTCGAATTCGGCAAGCTCGCAGACAAAACGATAGATGGTGGCGGCGTCGGCACGCACCGCCGGACGGATCGAATACGTCATGATATCCCCGGTATGAAACGCGCTTACTGACCGGCGTTCTTGGACGATTCGAGGAAGTCTTCCGTCTTGCCGCTCTTGCAGTTCAGGAACAGGAAGCAGCGATCGGGGTTCTTGCCCTCGGCCAGTTTCTGGCGGCGACGCTCCTTGGCGCGCTCCGGCTGACCGAGATCGTTCAACGCTTCCGGACTGGACGGCTGACGATACTGTTCCGGCGGATCGATCAGGTAACGGCTTTGGGTGATGTCGATCGTATTGGCTTCGGCGCGCGCCTTGCGGAAAGCTTCAAGCTGTTCCTTCTCGGTCATGTTGTCGCGGTTCTTGCCCACCAGAAGCGGCGATTCGTAGAACGGATTGTCCTTGTTGTCCTCGGCTTCCTGGTAGACCCGTTCGCGCTGTTCTTCCGGCGATTCGATCCAGTTGGGATTATCAGCCGAAGCCACCGATTTCTGCGGCGGTATCAAGGTTCGGCCCGCCACGTTCTTACCGGGCTTCACCAGCTCAGGCCGCGCCTCATAGGTGATGTCGGGATCATCGGGATTGATCACCAGAACAGCCTCGCCAAGGTCCTCGACAAGCTGGGTGGTGGCGGATTTGCCAGTGCCATAGGTCGGGCCGCTGACACAGGATGCGAGCGCGGACACGCCCAAAAGAGCGATTGCAATTTTCATCGAACGGGTAACAAAAGTCATGCGCTCTATAACCACTCCTCGGCGTCGCTGGCGCCACTCACACTACGCCATCTGCCATATTTCGGCGATAAATCCGGCGAAAACGCGACATTCCTACCGTAGAACTGTCCTTTTCGCAATTATTCTCAGGGAGAATAACGGGCTTGGGGCAGCCGGGCAATGATGCGCCCGGCTGCCATTATCGATCAGGCCCCGGCTGCAAGCTCCCTGAGGGCTGCAGCGTCGCGCGCGGAGACATCCGGATAATCGGGATCAGAGCCGACATCATCGGTGATTTTCCACGAGCGGGCACATTTGGTGCCGCTTGCCAGTTCGGGCACGACGGCAACGCCGGCGACGTCAGGCAGGCGGAAGGCATCCTCCGGGCCGTCGCCTTCCTTCACCGTGATGGCCGAGGTGATGCAGATTTCCTCGAAATCACGGCCTCCCAACGCTTCGAGCAATGCCTTGTCGCTGACATAGACCACGGGTGCGGCCTCCAGCGAGGAGCCGATGCGCTTTTCGCGGCGCTCGATTTCCAGCGCGCCGGTGACGACCTTGCGGACTTCGCGGATCTTGGCCCAGCGAGCGGCAAGCGCCTCGTCCTTCCAGTCTGCCGAGACATCCGGGAACTGTGCCAGATGGACGGAAACCGCCTCCGGATTGCGCGAAAGCCAGGCCTCTTCCATGGTAAAGGGCAGCATCGGCGCAAGCCATGTCACCAGGCAATCGAACAGCTTGCGGATGACGACGAGGGCCGAACGGCGGCGCATGCTCGATGGCGCATCACAGTAAAGCGCATCCTTGCGGACATCGAAATAGAAGGCCGACAGCTCGATATTGGCGAAATCCGTCAGCGCGCGGGCGATCTTCTTGAAATCGAAGTCGTCATAGCCCTTGCGGACCAGCGCATCCAGTTCGGCCAGGCGATGCAGCATCAGCCGTTCCAGCTCCGGCATGTCGGCGGCAGCGATATCCTCGCCCTCGTCATGGGCCAGCGTGCCGAGCATCCAGCGCAGCGAGTTCCTGAGCTTGCGATAGGTATCGACATTCGTCTTGATAACCGTGTCGCCCAGACGCTGATCTTCCCAGTAATCGGTGGTCATCACCCACAGACGCAGGATATCGGCGCCGGATTTTGCCATCACGTCCTGCGGGAAGACCTGGTTGCCCAGCGATTTCGACTGTTTGCGGCCCTTTTCGTCCATGGTGAAGCCATGGGTCACAACGGCGTTGTAAGGCGCACGACCGCGCGTGACGCAGCCTTCCAGCAGCGAGGAATGGAACCAGCCGCGATGCTGGTCGGAGCCTTCGAGATAGACATCGGCCGGCCATTTCAGGTCCGGACGGTCTTCCAGAACGAAGGTGTGCGTCGAGCCTGAGTCGAACCAGACATCGAGAATGTCGGTGACCTGTTCCCAGTCTTCCGATGCACGCTCGCCAAGGAAACGCTCGCGCGCGCCTTCGGCAAACCAGGCATCGGCCCCTTCCGCCTCGAAGGCTTCGAGGATGCGGGCATTGACGGCCTCATCGACGAGCACTTCGCCCTTCGCATCGCAGAAGATGCTGATCGGCACGCCCCATGCGCGCTGACGCGAAAGCACCCAGTCGGGCCGGGTCTCGATCATGCCGCGCAGGCGGTTCTTGCCGGCGGCGGGCACGAAACGGGTGTCATCGATGGCCGACAGCGCCCGCGAGCGCAGCGTCGACGCATCGCCGAGGTCGCGGTCCATGTAGACGAACCACTGCGGCGTGTTGCGGAAGATCACCGGTTTTTTCGAACGCCATGAATGCGGATAATCATGCTTGATGCGGCCACGGGCAAACAGGCGGTCAGCGGCGATCAGCGCCTTGATGACACGCTCATTGGCATCGCCCTTCTTGCCGTTGTCATCCATGACGCGCGCGCCCTCGAAGCCCGGCGCCTCGTCGGTGTAAAAGCCGTCATCGCCGACAGTGAACGGGATTTTTGAGGAGATGCCGCGCGCTTCCAGATCGCGCGCCTGTTCCATCCATGCGTCAAAGTCCTCACGGCCATGACCGGGCGCGGTGTGGACGAAACCGGTACCGGCATCATCGGTGACGTGATCGCCATCGAGCAGCGGGACCTTGAAGTCATAGCCAAGGTCGATCAGCGGATGGGCGCAGATAACGCCGGAAAGTTCGGTCGCATCGAGATCACGCACAAGCTTCATTGTCAGCTTGGCCTTATCGGCGCATTCATCAGCCAGGTTCTTTGCAAACAGCACGCGTTCGCCCGGCTGCGGACCGAAATCATTGGCCGCTTCGGTGATCTCGTAGAGCCCGTAGGCAAAACGCGACGAAAACGACACGGCGCGGTTGCCGGGGATGGTCCAGGGCGTGGTCGTCCAGATGACGACGAAGGTTCCAAGAAGATCATCGGGGCCTTCGACAACCGGGAATTTCGCCCAGATCGTGTCCGACTGAACCTCGTGATATTCGACTTCCGCTTCCGCCAGCGCCGTGCGTTCAACCACGGACCACATCACCGGCTTGGAGCCGCGGTAAAGCTGGCCCGACTTGGCGATTTTCAGCAATTCGCCGGCGATGCGTGCTTCGGCGTGGAAGGCCATGGTGGTGTATGGCTTTTCGAAATCGCCCTCGATGCCGAGACGCTTGAATTCGCCCGTCTGCACGTCGATCCAGTGCTGCGCGAACTCGCGGCATTCGCGACGAAATTCGTTGATCGGCACCTCGTCCTTGTTCTGGCCCTTGGCGCGATAGGCTTCCTCGATCTTCCATTCGATCGGCAGGCCGTGGCAATCCCAGCCGGGAACGTAGTTGGAATCGAAGCCGCGCATCTGGAACGAACGGGTGATGACGTCCTTCAGGATCTTGTTCAGCGCATGGCCGATATGGATATTGCCGTTGGCATAGGGCGGGCCGTCATGCAGCACGAATTTCTCGCGGCCCGCAGCGTCTTCGCGCAGCTTCTTGTAGAGCCCCATTTCCTCCCAGCGGGCAACGATTTCGGGTTCCTTCTTGGGAAGGCCCGCTCGCATGGGGAAATCGGTTTTCGGCAGATAAAGGGTTTCGGAATAGTCGACGGTATCGTTTTTGTCGGTCATCTCTTGTGCATTCCTGCTGGGCAGCGCCACCATAAAGGCAGCGCGCAACTGTTCAGGTAAAACTGGTAAAATGCATCCTTCTCGGACGCCAAAATCCCGGACCCTCGGGCATGCTCAACACGAGCGCCTCAAAGGGCCGGGCTCATAATTCGGAAAATGACGACCAGAACTTTTTTCAGCATAGCGGCGGTTGTTTAAGCGGTTTTGCCGCAAATGGAAAGAGGGCGGGCGCCAAGAATCTGCCCGCGCCCTCACATGTTTTACGGCTTGTGCGGCAAAGGCCTGGCCGAAGAGGATGGCAGCTTGAAGTTTTGCAGCAATCGGGCAATGAAAATCCCGGCCAGAAGCGCAACGACGAAGATGACCGTCGACGTGTGGCCAAGCCCCAGTGTCGGAATGGCCGCCCCCGGGCAGAAACCGGCAATCCCCCAGCCGATACCGAAGACCGCAGAGCCTGCGACCAGTTTCGCATCGATCTTCCGTGTTCCGGGAAGACGGAATTCATGATCGAAGACCGGCTTGTTGCGGGATCTGAAAATCAGGAAATAGCCGGGAACGGCAACGCAGAGAGCGCCCGCCAGAACGAAAGCAAGGCTCGGGTCGAACGTGCCGAACAGATCGAAGAAATTAAGCACCTTGGCGGGGTCGGCCATGCCCGAGATGACGATCCCGAGACCGAAGATCGCGCCGATGACGGCTGCAACCAGATAACGCATCACGATTTCCATTCACAGAAGATGGCGGATAACAAACACGGTCAGAAAGGCGAAGCTCATGAAAGAGAGCACCGCCACGGCCGAACGACGGGAGAAGCGGGCAAGCCCGCACACGCCATGCCCCGATGTGCAGCCCGAACCGTAGGTCACGCCGATACCGGTGATCACGCCGCCGACAATGATCGCCGCCGTGGAGACCGGCATAGTATAGGCAACCGCGCCGCCGAACAGACGGAACAGCAAAGCGGCGACAATGGCGCCCGCGATGAAGCAGGACTTCCAGGCAAGGTCACGGTTGAACGGCGGCAGCAGGCCGCCGAGAATGCCCGTCATTCCGGCAATCCGGCCCCATGAAAACATGAGCAACACAGCCGACAGCCCGATCAGCAGACCGCCGGAAAATGACATGAGAGGGGTGAATTCAGTCATGGGAGGACCTCGAAACTTTCGCAATCAATGCACGACCGGTCTAAACCGGTTCGCATTGCCAGCCTGGATATAGGTCAAACAACGCACATTCAAACAGACAAATTTTCGCATTTATGAAGATATAATGAGAAAATCCAACTACTGCCGAGGCATCGGCAGGCAAGCAGGGCAAACCCATGCCGGATTTGGCTAAAACGCGATCTTCGCATCCAGCGGCGAGAATGGCTGGACAGACGACAGCAGCGCCTTGGCCTGGTCGGCATCGCGGTGCATCTGGGCGACGAGGGCCTCGAGACCATCGAATTTCAACTCGTCGCGCAGCCGGCCGAACAGGGATACCGCGCCGGTTTCGCCGTAAAGATCGCCCTTGAAGTCGAAAATATAGGTCTCAAGCAGCGGGCGCCCGTCCTCGACAACGGTCGGCCGGCGACCAAAGCTTGCAACGCCGTCATGCAGCGTGCCGCATGGCCGGCGATAGCGGACCGCGTAAATGCCGGGCCGCAGCTTGGCATGCGGGTCGAAGGCCATGTTGGCCGTGGGGAAGCCCAGCGTCCGGCCAAGTTTTTCGCCGTGAATGACTTCGCCGCTCACCGTATAGCGATAGCCCAGAAGGCCGGAGGCCTCGACCACCTCGCCGCGGCTCAACAGGTCGCGGATACGGCTCGAGGAGACGACATCGGCATTTTCGTCGCGAAAGGCATCCATCAGCGTGACGCCGAAATCGAAGCGTTTTCCCGCCTGCATCAGATAGGCCGGACCGCCTTCGCGGTTGCGGCCGAAATGGAAGTCGAAACCGGTCACCACTTCGCTTGCCCCCAGCCAGTCGACGAGGACCGTGGTGACGAATTCTTCCGGCGAGCGCTGCGAAAACGTCTTGTCGAAGGGATATTCGATCACGGCGTGATAGCCCATCGCTTCCAGCAGCTTCGCCTTCATCGGCGCGGGCGTCAGGCGGAAAACCGGCGCCTGCGGATTGAACACCGTGCGCGGATGCGGCTCGAATGTCAGCACCAGCGCCGGCACGCCGCGCTCGGTTGCGATATCCCGCGCCCGCTCCAGCACGCTCTGGTGTCCGCGATGGACACCGTCGAAATTGCCGATGGCGACAACGCCCCCCTTCAGTTCGGAAGGGAGGGGTTCCAGAAATTCGTTACGATGAAATACCGTCATTGCTCAGGTCCAGATGGATGTCGATGGCCGTCTCAGGCCAGATCCGGCATCCAGTATTTCGGGGTTGCGCCCTTGTCCGTCAAGAAGCGTTTCAGCAACGCTTCGTCAACGGTGCCCTCCCTGGTATAGTCGGCGGCATGAATGCCCTCGGCGATATAAAGCAGGTCGAGGCCGTAATTCATGGCACCCAGAACGTCGGTCGGCATGCCGTCGCCAATGGCCAGAATGCGGGCCTTGTCGACAGCGCCGAGAAGCGTACGGGCCTTTTCCAGCGCCGCGTCATAAATCGGCTGATGCGGTTTTCCGGCAATCAGCGTGGTGCCGCCAAGCTCCTCATAAAGCGCGGCAAGAGCGCCTGCGCAGGGAATAAGGCGATCGCCGCGTGTGACGATCAGGTCCGGATTGGCGCAGACGAGCGGCAGGCCGCGCGCGGCAAACCCGGTCAGCATGTCGCGGTAATCCTCCGGCGTTTCCGTCTCGTCGTCGAAAAGGCCGGTGCAGAGGATGCTTTCCGCCTCTTGCGCCTCAACCAGTTCAACGCCGGTCTCGCTGACAAGACCGATATCGCGCTCCGGCCCGAGGAAGAAAAGCTTGCGCGGCCCTTCACTGACGATCTTCTTGGTCACATCGCCGGATGTGACAATACCGTCATAGGCGGCATCCGTGACGCCAAGATTGACCAGCTGTTTTGAAACCGCAGGGGAAAGACGCGGCGAATTGGTCAGCAGAATGACGGTCTTGCCTGCGGCCCGGGCATCAGCCAGCGCTTTCTTCGCCGCATCGAAAGAGGCAACGCCATTGTGCAAAACGCCCCAGACATCGCACAGAATGACGTCATAGGCATCGTAAACGGCGCTGAGCGCGGGAATGGATCGGGCCATGAATATCCTCATTGATCAGAATGCAGTCGGGCGGGCGCGCACAAAAGGTCACAATCACGCGCCGATGGCAAGCCCCGCAACGCCCGCCGCCACAAGCAGCGGGATGACGCCAAGGCGAAACCGGAAAACGCCAACACCGCCGGCAACGGCGATTGCCAGCGATGACAGGCTGAGGCTTTGCCACTGAGGCCATACCAGCGCGGCATCGAGGAACGGATGAAAAGCAAATAATTCAATACGGCCAACGGACGGGAAAAGGACGTGAAGGGCAAACCAGAACGTTAGATTGGCAATGACGCCGACCGTAGCGGCGCCGATGCCGGCAAGCGCACCGGATAAAGCCGGTTTCTTCCGCACGCTTTCGACATAGGGAGCGCCGGCGAAGATGAAGACGAAGCTCGGCACGAAAATCGCCCACGCCGTCAAAAGCGCCCCGAGAATACCGGAAAGGACGGCACTGCCGAAAACCGGCGCGCCGAAGGCCGCAAGAAAGCCGACGAAAGAAAGCACCAGCACCAGCGGCCCTGGCGTCGTTTCCGCCAGCGCCAGCCCGTCCAGCATTTCAGCCGGGGTCAACCAGTGATAGGTGTTGACCGCTTCCTGCGCCACATAGGACAGAACCGCATAGGCGCCACCGAAGGAAAAGACGGCGATTTTCACAAAGAATGTGAAGATTTCGGCCAGAGTGCCGCCGCCGAAAACCATGAAAAGGCCCAGCGGCGCAAGCCAGACGAGCACCCAGACGACCACGCTTGCAAGGGCGCGCCACCCGTGACCGCCATCGTGCGGGGCCACCGCATCTTCATCATCGGCGTCCGCGATTTCAGCCTGCAGCAGCAGATACCCGCCAAGCGCGGCAAACAGGATGACCAACGGAAACGGAATGCCGAAAACGAACAGCGCCAGAAACGCCAGACATGCGAAACCGGCATAGCGCGGCCCCTTCAGCGACTTTTTCGCCATGCGCCACAATGCCTGCGCGACAATGGCCAGCACGGCAGCCTTGAGACCCAGAAAAACGGATTGAAGCCAGCCGGTATCGGCAAAAAAGGCATAGGCCAGCGCCAGGGCGATGATGACGACAAGCCCGGGCACCACAAACAGAATACCGGCGACAACGCCGCCACGGACGCCAAAAAGCAGCCAGCCGAGATAGGTCGCGAGTTGCTGGGCCTCCGGGCCGGGCAACAGCATGCAGTAGTTGAGCGCATGCAGATACCGGCTTTCGCCGATCCAGCGTTTTTCATCGACCACGATGCGGTGCATCAACGCGATCTGGCCGGCAGGCCCGCCGAACGACAGCATGCCGATGCGGAAAAACACCGCGAGAAATTCACGAAAGGAGGGGCCGGTTACATTCGCCATGCCACGTGCCACAATATCCCCGCATTACAGATAGAGGTTTCGTTGCATCTATCGCGATGATACGAAGGCTTTGTGAAAACGACGTGCCGCCCTCCTTCACCGGTACTGGCAAAAAATCTTTCGCCAATTTCTTGACACTCAGTCACCCCCTGCCTAAATGTCCGCCATTAGCACTCAATAGAGGAGAGTGCTAACACCATATCCAGGCCGCCGGCACATGCCGGCTGCGAGTGTCATTTGATCGAGGGTATAGACAATGGCAAGCATTTCTTTCCGCCCCCTGCACGACCGCGTTGTCGTACGTCGTGTTGAGTCCGAAGAAAAGACCAAGGGCGGCATCATCATTCCCGACACCGCCAAGGAAAAGCCGCAGGAAGGCGAAATCGTCGCCGTCGGTTCCGGCGCCCGTGACGACAGCGGCAAGGTTGTCGCGCTCGACGTCAAGGTCGGCGACCGCGTTCTGTTCGGCAAATGGTCGGGTACTGAAGTCAAGCTCGACGGCGAAGACCTTCTGATCATGAAGGAAGCCGATATCATGGGTGTTGTCGCCTGATCGGCGGTCATCCCTGACGCTTACCATTCCATTCAGCCGGGCTTTAAGCCCATCAAGGTTTGAGAAACCAGGAGTTTTCAAATGGCTGCCAAAGAAGTCAAATTCGGCCGTACGGCGCGTGAAAAGATGCTCGACGGCGTCGACATTCTCGCCAACGCTGTGAAGGTCACGCTCGGCCCCAAGGGTCGTAACGTTGTTATCGAAAAGTCCTTCGGCGCTCCGCGCATCACCAAGGACGGTGTTTCGGTCGCCAAGGAAATCGAACTCGAAGACAAGTTCGAAAACATGGGCGCCCAGATGGTCCGCGAAGTTGCTTCGAAGACCAACGACACCGCCGGTGACGGCACCACCACGGCGACCGTTCTGGCCCAGGCCATCGTCAAGGAAGGTTCGAAGGCTGTTGCAGCCGGCATGAACCCGATGGACGTCAAGCGCGGTATCGACCTCGCTGTTGCCGAAGTTGCCAAGGAACTCGTTGCCAAGGCAAAGAAGATCAACACCTCTGCTGAAGTCGCTCAGGTTGGCACCATCTCCGCCAACGGCGAAAAGCAGATCGGTGAAGACATTGCCCACGCCATGCAGAAGGTCGGCAATGAGGGCGTGATCACGGTTGAAGAAGCCAAGACCGCCGAAACCGAGCTGGAAGTCGTTGAAGGCATGCAGTTCGACCGCGGCTACCTGTCGCCGTACTTCGTCACCAACTCGGAAAAGATGATTGCCGAGCTGGAAGACGCCTACATCCTGCTGCACGAAAAGAAGCTTTCCAACCTGCAGGCCATGCTGCCGGTTCTGGAATCGGTCGTTCAGTCCAACAAGCCGCTCATCATCATTGCTGAAGACGTCGAAGGCGAAGCTCTTGCAACGCTCGTCGTCAACAAGCTGCGTGGCGGCCTGAAGATTGCTGCCGTCAAGGCACCGGGCTTCGGCGATCGCCGCAAGGCCATGCTGGAAGACATCGCCATCCTGACGGGCGGCACTGTCATCTCCGAAGATCTCGGCATCAAGCTCGAAAATGTCACGCTCGACATGCTCGGCACGGCCAAGAAGGTCTCGATCACCAAGGAAAACACCACGATCGTCGACGGCGCCGGCCAGAAGGCCGACATCGAGGCACGTGTTGCCCAGATCAAGGCTCAGATCGAGGAAACCACGTCCGACTACGACCGCGAAAAGCTGCAGGAACGCCTTGCGAAGCTCGCCGGCGGTGTTGCCGTGATCCGCGTTGGCGGCTCCACGGAAGTCGAAGTGAAGGAAAAGAAGGACCGCGTCGACGACGCTCTGAACGCAACCCGCGCGGCCGTTCAGGAAGGCATCGTTCCCGGTGGTGGTCTTGCTCTCCTGCGTTGCTCGGCTGCCGTTACGGTCAAGGGTGAAAACGAAGACCAGGATGCCGGTATCGCCATCGTTCGCCGCGCTCTGCAGGCTCCGGCCCGCCAGATCGTCACGAACGCCGGTGACGAAGCTTCCATCGTTGTTGGCAAGGTTCTTGAAAACAACGACTTCAACTTCGGCTGGAACGCCCAGACCGGTGAATATGGCGACATGATCACCATGGGTATCGTTGACCCGGTCAAGGTTGTCCGCACCGCTCTGCAGGACGCAGCCTCGGTTGCTTCGCTCCTGATCACCACCGAAGCCATGGTTGCCGAACTTCCGAAGAAGGAAGCTGCCGGCGGCGGCATGCCCGACATGGGCGGCATGGGTGGAATGGGCGGCATGGGCGGCATGATGTAATCAGGCGAAAGCCTGATTGCGTAGAGCCCAGCTCGACCATTCGAAATTTCAGAAAGGCGCTCCTTCGGGGCGCCTTTTTTTTGTTACATACAGATCTCGATGGCCCGGGTATTCAGGCTCTGCACTGCGCCCTCAGATACCGATACCCCCTTCCCTTTTATGGGCCCCGCCTCCCAAGACATGATCCTGCCAATAAAAAAGCGCGGCCGCCCGGCCACGCCTTTTATCGTTTGTACTGTCCTGAGACCGGCTCAGTTCTTCGCCGGAACCGTCAGACCTTTGACACTGGCCGGACGCTCGGAACAGCGCTTGACCCAGGCATTGACGACCTTGAAATCGGAAAGCCGCAGGGTTTCCTCTGCATCATAGCCGTTAGACAGGCCACGCACCCAGGGGAAGATCGCGATATCGGCAATCGTATACTCATCGCCCATGATGAACTGACGGTCGAGCAGTCGGCCTTCCAGAACACCCAGCAGACGGCGCGCTTCCTTGGTGTAGCGCTCCACCGGATAGGAATTGTTGGCAACCTTGTCGGCGGCATATTTGTAGAAATGGCCGAACTGACCGAACATCGGGCCCACGCCCCCAACCTGGAACATCACCCACTGGATCGTCTCATAGCGCCCGATCGGGTCATTGGGGATCAGCCGACCGGCCTTTTCGGCGAGGTAAAGCAGGATGGCGCCGGATTCGAACAGGCCGATGGGCGTATCGTCCGGCCCGTGCGGGTCGATAATCGCCGGGATCTTGTTGTTCGGATTGAGCGACAGAAACTCGGGCGACATCTGATCATCGGTATCAAAGGACACACGATGCGCCTCATACGGCAGTTCCAGCTCTTCCAGAGCGATAGAAACCTTCACGCCATTCGGAGTGGGAAGAGAATAGAGCTGAATGACGTCGGGGTTTTGTGCTGGCCATTTCTGGGTGATCGGAAATGCGGACAAGCGTGGCATGGATGTTCCTGAAAAGTTATAGGGATAGGTGCGAGATGTGCAGTGCAAAAAGGAATCGCAAGCCCACACTTGTCACTTTATTGGCAAAACGGTGTCACAACGCCAAAAAAATGACGTTTTTCCGGAAACATCACTTAAAATTTACGCACCGCCTGCCTCACCGCAGGAAAAACGACACGGGTATTGGCCTGCGTGCCCCTCAGCTGCGCATCGCCGTGAGGATTTCATCAACCACCGGGTCGCCCTCATGCGCGGCCTTGCGGGCGCGCACGAAACAGGCCTCTGACTTCAGGATCACGCCATCGGAGAGGATCTTCAGGTGGTTGGCCGCAAGCGTCGAACCGGTGGAGGTGATATCGACGATGATATCGGCCTGGCCGGCCATCGGCGCGCCTTCGGTGGCGCCCAGGCTTTCGACGATCCGATAGAGCTGGATGCCGTGCTTGGCGGTGAAGAACTGCTGCGTCAGCCGCCAGAATTTTGTCGCGATTGCCAGCCTGCGGCCATGACGGCTGCGGAATTCGGAGGCCACATCGTTGAGATCGGCCATGGTGTCGACATCGAGCCAGATTTCCGGCACGGCGACGACTACATCGGCCTGACCGAAACCGAGACGGGAGATAAACTCGACGCGGGCATCGGCTTGGGCTACGTTTTCGCGCACCACATCCTCGCCGGTGACGCCGAAATCAACTGCGCCGTTGCCGACTTCACGGGAAATCTCCGAGGCCGACAGAAAGGCAATCTCGATATCCGGGCGTCCGCGCACCTGGCCGCGATAGGAGCGGTCATTGCCATTGGTCTCGACCGGGAACCCGGCCTTTTCAAGGGCCTTTTCCGCGCCTTCCTTGATGCGCCCCTTGGAGGGCAGTGCGATGGTGACGGTCATTGTTGTTCTCCGGCGCGTTCGATCCGGTCGAGCCACAGCGAAAAGCCGACGGCGGGAATATGATCGCTGGCGCCAAGCAGCGTCAGCAGGCGGTCATAGCGTCCGCCACCGGCCAGCAGCGCACCGCGCGCGCCGGTCTCCGCGATCTCGAACACCAGGCCGGTATAATAATCGAGCGGACGGCCGAAGGCAGCGCGGTAGGTGATCGCCGCAACGTCAACATCGGCGGCCCGCAACGCGGCGATGCGCCGCTCGAACACGCCGATGGCCGCACCGATATCGAGACCGAATTTCTCCGAAAAGGCAGCCAGTTCGGACGATGCGGCATCAAGGCCGACTTCAAGCGACAGGAATGTTTTCAGCGCTTCCAGCGCCTCGCGGTCGAGACTGGTGACCGACAGCGCCAGTTTCTCCTTCAGCCGCCGGGCAATTTCCTTCGGGCTGCGGCTGGCATTGGTGGAATAGCCGGTTTGCTGCATGGTCCGGTCGATATGATCGATCAGCCCCGCCTCGTCGCCATCGGCGAGAAAGGCGGCCACGCGGCGGTCGAGCCCGGAAACCGGCTGCGGGCGGGCCAGCGCCTCCAGAAGGGCTGCAAGACGGGCATGGTTGCCGAAAGCCTGGATCAGCCGCTTCTGCCAGCCGCCGGGAAGCCCGAGTGCTTGCACCACGGCCTCGAAGATCGCCTGATCGCCCAGCGTCACGGAAAAACGCGCACCCGGCAGGCAGGCGCCGAGCGTGCTCCACGCATCGGCGATGGCGCGTGCATCGGCGGCGGCCACATCCACCGTGCCGAGGTCTTCGATACCGGCCTGAAAGAACTCGTCCGCGCCGTCCTCGCGCGCCTGACGGAACACCATGCCGCAATAGGCATAGCGCTTCGGCGTTCCGGCATTGTCGGTGATATGGTGGCGACAGACGGGAATGGTGAATTCGGGGCGCAGGCACAGGCTTTCGCCGGTCTCGCTCTCGGTCATGAAGATACGGCGGCGCAGCGCCTCGCCGGTCATGTCCAGAAACGGCGCGGCGGGCTGGATCACCGGTGTATCGGTCAGGACCGTGTCGCGCGCGGAAAAAGCGGCAAGGATGGCGCCGGCGCAATCCGGCAGGCTGGTGGAGGGCATCGTTGTCCCATCGTCATTCGAGTTTCCGCATCCGATGACCATCCTTTGCGGCAAAAGTCAACGATTGCGGCCAGCTTCAGCCCAAAACCTGCATCAGTTCGATCCGGTTACCGAAGGGATCGTAAACATAGGTCCGCAAAAAGCCCTCAAGCGACGCGTCCGGCTTCACCACATAACCGGCCTTTCCCACCGCCGCCGCAACCGCCGCGACATCATCGACCAGAAACGCCGGATGCGCCTTTTTCGCGGGCCGGAAATCCTTCTCGACGCCCAGATGGATGCGCAGGCCATCCGCCTCGAACCAGCACCCACCGCGCGCCTTCAGATTGTCAGGCTTTTCCACCTCCGGCACGCCAAGCACGCCGAAATAAAACGCCCGCGCCTCATCTTCCCGGCCCTCGGGCATGGCAAGCTGGATGTGATGGATGGATTTGAGAAACATAAAGCAATGTGGTCGGAACAAGACGATGCCGTCCGTTACACAATCCTCAATGGTTATGACGGGCACGCCAAAGCTGGAAGCCAAGCATTCCCAATGCCGGGACCAGCAGGATCAGCGGTATCGTGATATAGACCTGTTCAAAACTCATGGCTTACCTCATCGATAGGATTGTCATCCTAGCCGCTATATGTAGCACGATTGCCGGAAAATCGCGACGAACGCCGAGGCCACCATTCTCACCCTTGAAGGAACGGCCATCGAGATGACTTTGCCGCACAGCCCCCAAATCTTCTCGCCCCGGAGGGGAGAGATGTCGCGACAGCGACAGTGAGGGGGAACGTATCTACACGGACGCCTTCACGATTTTGAAACGCTGCTTCACCCTCACTGCCCCTTTCGGGGCATCTCTCCCGCAAGCGGGAGAGAGTATTGGGAGCGAGATCCAAAGCCATCTGCGATAGCCCTGCCCTCACGAGGGGGAGGTTGCGAGAGCCGACGCCTCCCCCGCTGCATCATCCGGCCCGACGCCGGTCTTCCGCCTGCGCTTCCAGCATCTGGCGCACCTTTTCGACCAGATCGCCTTCCGGCACGGTTTCCTGCGCCACGCGGGCCTCGCGCCATTCGGCATTGTCCTCGATTTCGCCGGACAAGCGCTTGCCCTCGATCAGGTCCTTGATCTGGACGACGCCCTCGGCGCGCTCATCGCCGCCCTGAATGATGGCGATGGGGCAGCCGCGACGGTCGGCATATTTGAGCTGGTTGCCGAATTTCTTCCAGTTGCCCTGATACATCTCGGCGCGGATGCCGGCGGCGCGCAGTTCCTGCGTCATCTTCTGATAACGGCCCATGGCCTCGGCATCGCCATCCATGACGGTGACCAGCACCGGCTCGACCACCTCGGAGGCGCCGAGCTTGCCGAGGTTCTTCAGCGCCGTCATCAGCCGCGACACGCCGATGGAAAAGCCCGTTGCCGGCACCGGCTGGCCCATGAAGCGCGACACCAGCCCGTCATACCGCCCGCCGCCGCCGACCGAACCGAACACCACCTTTTCACCCTTTTCATTGGTGACGTCGAAGGTGAGTTCGGCTTCGTAGACAGGGCCGGTGTAGTATTCGAGACCTCGGACGCACGATGGATCAATTGCGATGCGGTCGTCATATCCTGCTGAAGAAATCAACGCAGAAATCTGCTGTAATTCCTCAATCCCTAACCGCGTCGCCTTATGCCAACCAAATGCAATATCCAAAGCCCGAATCCGTGACGAATTCGTTGACGACACCTGAGCCATCCGATTTTCGTTGGTCTCGGTTCGCTCACTCCACTCCACCGGAAAACCATCTCCAACTTGCTTGGACGCAATTGTTGTATTTGTCCAATCAACAAGTTTTATCACCTGTTCGATCTGCTCCCCACTCAACCCAGCTCCTTTGGTGAAGTCGCCACTCTCATCCTTACGCCCCTCACCCAGCAGCAGCTTCACACCTTCGACGCCAAACTTGTCCAGCTTGTCGATCGCCCGCAGCACCGTCAGCCGCTGTCCGGCATTCTCCTCACCACCGAGGCCGATCGCCTCCAGCACGCCATCCAGCACCTTGCGGTTATTCACCCGGATCACATAATCTCCGCGCGGAATGCCGAGGGCTTCCATGGTGTCGGCCATCATCATGCACATTTCGGCATCCGTCTGGACGCCCGGCGCGCCGACGACGTCGGCGTCGAACTGCATGAACTGGCGGAAGCGGCCGGGGCCCGGCTTTTCGTTGCGGAACACGTAGCCCGCGCGATAGGTGCGGTAGGGCAGCTGGATGTCGTTGAAATTTTCCGCGACATGACGGGCGAGCGGAGCCGTCAGGTCGTAGCGCAGGCTCATCCACTGGTCGTCGTCATCGGTCAGCGAAAACACGCCCTCGTTCGGGCGGTCCTGATCGGGCAGGAATTTTCCCAGCGCATCGGTATATTCGAACAGCGGCGTTTCCACCGGATCGAAGCCGTAATTCTCGTAGACCGCCTTGATCTTCGCCACCATCTCTTCCGTCGCGCGGATATCGGCGGCCGAGCGGTCGACAAAGCCACGCGGCAGGCGGGCCTTCAGTTTCTGCGGTTTCTTTTTCTTCTTGTCGCTCATGGGATCCGTATCTCTCGGTCAAAATCTGGCGGCAGTCTTAGAAGATGCACGCCCGTGCGGCAAGGCTTTGGAACCGGAAGTCCGGCCGAAGATCAGCTTTCCAAATGCCGCGAAAGCCGTATTCTGCCCGCAACGACACCCAAGGACGGAAAGATATGCGCTCATTCGACGAAATCCATGCCATCGCAGAGACCCGCAAGGGCGGCGCGGAAGCGGTGGAAGCGGTGCTGCAGCGCCCCTCCCCCGCAGATGAAATCCGCGCGCGGCCGGATGACCGCTATCTGTCGCTGATGACGCGCTGCATTTTCAATGCCGGTTTCAACTGGAAGGTCGTCGAGGCCATGTGGCCGGGTTTCGAGGCGGCTTTTTCCGGTTTCGATATCGGCCATTGCCTGATGCTGCATGACGAGGATTTCGAGCGGCTGGTCTCCGACACCCGCATCGTCCGCCACGGCCAAAAAATCCGCGCCGTGCAGGAAAATGCCCGGTTCATCGCAACCCTTGCAGAAGAACACGGGTCCGCGGGCGCATTCTTCGCCGATTGGCCGGCGGAGGACTATGTCGGCCTTCTGGACGTTTTGAAAAAGCGGGGAAGCCGGCTTGGCGGCAACACCGGGCAGTATTTCCTGCGGTTTTCCGGCGTCGACAGCTTCGTGCTGTCGGCCAGCGTGATTAACCGGCTGATCGCCGAAGGCGTGGTCGACAAGGCGCCGTCTTCAAAATCCGCCATGGCGGCGGTGCAGACCGCGTTCAACACATGGCGGGCGCAATCCGGCCGCTCGCTCACCGAAATCTCCCGCGTCCTGGCGGTCAGCATCGACTGAACGCTCAGGCATCGAGCGAGAAGGCCACCAGTTCGTTTGCCGCCTTGCTCAGGTGCCGTTCCTTGTGGCTCAGAAGCTGGAAAGCGCGCGACGGCAGGTCGAAATTGACCCGTTTCAGCTCGCCCGAGGCCAGCCAGGGGGCGGCGACGGCGCCCGAAATCGCCGTTGCCGCATGGCCGGAACGCACAGCCGACAACACCGCCTCGTTCGACGGCAGCACCATGACCACATTGAGATCGGCCGTGGAAATGCCGAAATCGGCCATGGCATGCTCGAACTCAAAGCGCGTGCCGGAGCCTTCCTCGCGCAGCACGAAGGCGACGTTGCGGGCGAGTTCGCCGGGGGTGACCGGCCTGCCATCGGCCAGCGGATGGGTGGGGGCCACCCCCACCATCAGCGCGTCGTCGGTGAGGTGCCGTTTGGCCAGAAGCGGATTGTCGAGCGTGCCCTCGATATAGCCAAGCTCCGCCTCGCCATGGGCCACCGCATCGGCCACCCGCATGGTGTTGCCGATCGACAGTTTCAGCTCGATGCCGGGATAGCGCGCGTGAAAGCGCATCAACACCTGCGGCAGCCAGTAGCTGGCGATGGTCTGGCTGGCGAACACCGAAAGCGCGCCGCGTTCCAGCCCGCCAAGCTCGCCCAACACGCGTTCGGCGGCGCGAACCCGCGCCAGTGTTGCCCGCGCCTCGTCCAGAAAGGCCCTGCCCTCCGCCGTCAGCACGATTCCGCGCCCGACACGATCGAACAGGGTGACGGAATAAAAATCCTCCAGCTTGCGGATGGCGCTGGAGACCGCCGACGGCGTCAGATGCAGGCTTTCGGCCGCCCGCGTCAGATGCTCACGCTCGGCGACCGCCACGAACACCACGATTTGCTCAAGCGTCATCATGGCAAAACATTCGCCTTAATCGAACGAAACGTCAATTATTATTCGATGGAAGGTTATATTTGAGCATGACATGCTTTGCGTAACACAGGATTTTCCGATGCGCATTGCTCTTCAAAACGAAAACACCCATCCATGGGCCGCCCCCTTTCTGTCGCTGGCGCCCGGCATCGTGCTGTCATGCATCGTCGCGCTGGCAGCCTTCGGGCTGGAGGCGGTCGAAGTGCATCTAACCGAACATCGCTTCGTTGAAAACCTGGTGCTCGCCATCCTGATCGGCACGGCGATCCGCTCGCTCATCAACCTGCCGGCAGCATTCACGCCCGGGATTCGCTTCTGCGAGAAATTCGTGCTCGAAGTCGCCATTGTGCTGCTTGGCGCGTCGATCAGCATGCAGGCGCTGAAGGCAGCCGGCCCGGCGCTGGTGCTGGGCATCGTGTTTACCGTGGTTGCGGCCATCGCGATTTCCTACGGGATCGGCCGAGGCCTCGGGCTGAAACACAAGCTGGCCACGCTGGTGGCCTGCGGCAACTCCATCTGCGGCAATTCGGCAATTGCCGCTGCCGCCCCGGTCATCGATGCGGAGCCGGAGGATATCGCTTCGGCCATCGCGTTTACCGCCGTGCTCGGCGTCGTCATGGTGCTGGCGCTGCCGCTGGCGCTTGTCGGGTTCGGGCTGACCGGGCCGCAATATGGCGTGCTGTCGGGACTCACCGTCTATGCCGTGCCGCAGGTGCTGGCCGCCGCCCAGCCGGGCGGCGTGATCGCCGTGCAGACCGGCACACTGGTCAAGCTCATC
The DNA here is from genome assembly GCF_040545495.1 of Martelella mangrovi. NCBI lineage: Bacteria > Pseudomonadati > Pseudomonadota > Alphaproteobacteria > Hyphomicrobiales > Aurantimonadaceae > Martelella > Martelella mangrovi. The sequence continues at coordinate 35,316 of NZ_JBEPLY010000003.1, read as the reverse complement.
CGGGTGATGATGCTCGGCCCCGTGCTGTTCACGCTTGGCATGAGCGCACGCGCCGCCTCCAACGGCGCCGGGGCAAAGGTGAGGCTCAGGCATGTCGCCCCGTGGTTCATCATCGGCTTTGCGCTGATGATGGCGCTGCGTTCGGCCGGCGCCATTCCCGAGGCTGTTGTGCCGTCGTTGGCCCATACGTCGAATGCGCTCACCGTGCTTGCCATGGCCGCCCTCGGGCTTGCGGTCGATGTCCGCTCGCTCGGCCGTGCCGGCGGCCGGGTGATCGCCACCGCGATCCTCTCCATCCTCGTGCTGACGGCGATCGCGCTTGGCCTGATCTTCGTATTGCAGATCGGCTAAGCCGATCTGATCGCCGGGCGGACCAGTTCCGCCCTCAGCCTTTCCACCTCGCCCCGGCAGCAGCAGCCTTCGAGGTGGTCGTTGACCAACCCCATGGCCTGCATGAAGGCATAGACGGTTGTGGGGCCGACGAATTTCCAGCCACGCTTTTTCAGTTCCTTCGAAATCTTCACGGAAACCGGCGTCGTCGGATTGGCGACAAGCGTCTGGCGGTCGACGGTCTCGGGCCGTTCGTCCGGGCCCGGCTCCCGCGCCCAGAACCAGGCGGCAAGCGAGCCGAATTCGCGCTCCATCTCGATGGCGCGGCCGGCATTGTTGATCGTCGCCTCGATCTTGCCGCGATGGCGGATGATCCCGGCATTGCCCAGAAGCCGCTCGACATCGGCTTCGGAATAGCGGGCGACCTTGTGAAAATCGAAACCGTCAAAAGCGTCACGGAAGTTTTCGCGCTTGCGCAAAATGGTCAGCCAGGAAAGCCCCGACTGAAACCCTTCAAGGCAGATTTTCTCGAACAGCCGAAAATCATCGGTGACGGGACGGCCCCATTCCTCATCGTGATAACGCAGATAATCCGGCAGATTGCCATGCCAGAAACAGCGAAGCTTGCCATCTTCGCTCGCGATCAGACCCGGTTTATCCGTCACGTATCTCTCCTGATTCCACCAAGAACAAAACAGAAACATGTTTTCGGATCATTCGCAAGGCCGCGTTTGGGCGCACGCTAGAGAAGTGTGGATAACACAATTCTGAATTGCATTTTAAGGCAATTTTAAACATACTATATTCAGGTTGCATGCAGTATAAAATCCTCTCCCAAGAGTACCGTTGCCAATGCTTTCTCCATTTTTGCAAAGAGCTTCCCTCATCTCCCTCGCTTTTGCCGCGATGGCGGGATCGGCGGGTTCTGCCGCGGCGGAGATGGCGCTTTCGCTTTACGGCGGCTATCAGTCCGCCCCGTATTCGGAAATCGATATCGATGGCGTGCGCGCATTTACCGCCGGCTGGGAAGGACGTTCCTTTACGTGGCCCGTCTACTGGGGCGCGCGCGGGACGCTGTGGCTGGATGACTATCAGATGCCCAATCTCGGCATCGCGCTCGATTTCAGTCACACCAAGGTCTATGCCGATGATGAAACGCTGGCGAAAGCAGGCTGGAGCCATTTCGAATACTCCGATGGCCTCAACCTGCTGACGCTGAACGCGCTCTACCGCTTTCCGCTGAATGACAGCAAATGGACGCCCTATGTCGGCCTTGGCGCCGGCATCAACGTGCCGCATGTCGAGGTCACCCGGCCTTCGGGCAGAACCTACGGCTATCAGTTCGGCGGGCCGACCCTTCAGGCCCAGGCCGGCCTCGCCTACAGCTTCGCCCGAAACTGGGACGCCTTCCTTGAATACAAGGCCAACTATTCCTGGGTCGATGTCAATATCGACAGCGGCGACAGCATGAAGAGTAATATCTGGACCAACGCCGTCAATCTCGGCGTCAGTTTCAGCTTCTGACGTTACGGCTGTCCAGCCGGCCCCTCGCCGTTCTCGCGCGCCGGGGCACCTTGCGGCTCGATGTTCTCCGGCGCGGTCGCGGCCGGACCATCCTTTCGCGAGAGCATCCGCCGGCCGCAGACGGCAGCCAGCGCGCCAAGCCCCATCAGAACCACGGCGAGATTGATGATCCAGCCGAAGAACCAGAGGTAGTGTGTCATCGACAAAAGAACGATACCCGCAGCCGTCGCCAGCAGCTTGTTGGTCAGCGATGGGGATATCGGTTTGATCCGCGACAGGATCGCCCAGGCAAAGGCATAGGCTGCCACCAGATAGGCCAGCACGCAGCCAACGAAGATCGCCAGCACCACAAAGGGAATGAAGACGATGCCGACAATCGTGATCGCCGCAACCGGCACCGCGCCCACCAGCATGGACAGCGCCAGAAAGCCGTAGCACAGCGACGCAAGCGGCTTTGCCATCAGGCGCGCGCGGGTCGCCTCTGTGCGTATGGGCACAAAGTTGAAGAAGATCGCAGCGACGATAACGTAGGCGATCAGCGTCACCAGAAAACCAGCCAGCAGCGCCCAGAAACCGTCGTCGTGGCCGAAGGTCTTTTCCCCGGCGATCTTCACCGCTTCCTTGCCTGCGGCAATTTCGGCTGCCGTGCGCACGGTGCCGTTTTCGCGCAGGTCATGCAGCGCTTCGCCCGCCGCCGTCATCTGCGCCAGCGAGGAGAGCGCCGCACCGGCAACCCGCCGGTGGATGACGCGATCGGCCGCGATCACGCTTTCGGGGATTTCGATATTCTGCGGCCCGACATAGGACAGCAGTCCTGCAATCTTCGCATCGGGTCCGAAGGTCAGATTGTCGACCGCCAGCATCACATCGCCGGTGATCGTACCGTTGATGGTGACATCCTGCGCCACCGCCAGCAGGCTGCCGGCAAGATCGGAGTCAATCTCGACCGAGCGGGCAGCGATCCGGCTGTTGCCGCCGACCGTGGCTTTCGTTTCGACCGCGACCGAATAGGCCGAGACCGACAGATCACCGCCGACCGGACCATCGACCGCAACCCAGACACCGGCCGCATAGAGGTCGCCGGAAACGGGCGCATCGACGCTGACATGACCGCCGGCGATATGGGCGTCCTTGGCCACCGGGCCGTCAAGGGAGGCTGAAAAACCCGAGACGAAAGCGCTGCGCGGGCTGTCCGTATCGAGGTTGGACATTTTCCCGCTGGCATAGGTATCGCCGCCAAAGACCATGACATCATCATCGGCAAACACCACCGATGGTATCAGTGCCAACAATGCTGCAGTGAGCAGCCGTTTTGCCGTATCGATCATGATGTCCCTCTCCTGAATGCGGGGGCGACGCCAAGCCCCCGGCGCCCGTCACCGCAATCATGCCGTGTCTGTAGAGAAATAGCTATCTCTGTTGACACCCCGGTGACACGATCAACGCGTTTTATGCGGCGGTGACGGCTGTCGGCAGGCCATAATGGCCTCTGTAAGCGCGGTCATGTCGCCTTTGCGCGCATCCGAACGCCGCCAGGCAAGGCCGATGGAGCGCGCCGGCATCGGGTCCGCAAAGGGCAATATCGAAAGCGCGGTGCGCGCGGTTTCCGCCGCAATGGCCATCTCCGGTATCAGCGTCATGCCCATGTCGTTTGCAACCATCTGCAGCAGCGTCGTCATCGAGGTGGCGCCGACATTGACAATGGCCCGCCGCGGCGTGCGGGTGCAAAGCGCCAGCGCCTGATCGCGCAGGCAGTGCCCCTCCTCCAGCAGCAGCAGCCGTTCGGGCGCAATACTCGCCTGTGTCAGCGGAGAGGCCAGCACGGTCGTGTCATTGCGCGCGACGGCCATGAAGAACCGGTCCTCGAACAGCTTTACGGTTGAAAGCCCGTCGCGCTCCAGCGGCAGCGCGGCAATCACCACATCAAGCGTTCCCGCCTCAAGATCATCAAGCAGCCGGTCGGTGACCGCCTCCCTCAGGGAGACCTCGGCATCGGGAAAATGCGTGTTCAGATAGGGTACGAGCCCGGGGATCAGATAGGGCGCAACGGTGGGAATGAGGCCAATGGCGAGAGGGCCCGAAAGCGGCGTGACGGACGGCTTTGCCGCACGCTCCAGCGCAGCCATCGCCGCAAGCACCGTGCCCGCATGGCCAAGCACGCGCTTGCCCTCCGGCGTCAGCAGAACCTGTCGGCGGCCGCGCTCGACAAGCCGCACACCCAGATCGGCCTCCATCTCCATGATCTGCGCGGAAAGTGCGGGCTGGCTGACATTCACCGTCTCGGCGGCATGGCCAAAATGGCGTTCGCGCGCCAGCGCTTCGAAATAGCGGAGTTGTTTGAGCGTTACCATAGGTTTTTCTTATCTAAAAATACAGAAATCACAATTGGAAATTATTCCAAACCAATGCGATGATTTTACTGCGTCCCCAAGTTTGCGGCACACGCCGTGAAAATGCCGTGTTTTCGGCATGACAATATGTCCAGAGAAGGAGGAAACCATGACCGACAAGAAACCGACATTGACGACGACGGCCGGCGCTGCGCTGCCGGACAACCAGAACTCGATCACCGCCGGCCCGCGCGGCGGCGTGATGATCCAGGATTATCAGCTGATCGAAAAGCTCGCCCACCAGAACCGTGAGCGCATCCCCGAGCGCGTGGTGCATGCCAAGGGCTGGGGCGCGTTCGGCACGCTGAAAATCACCGGCGACATTTCGCAATACACCAAGGCCAAGTGTCTCCAGCCGGGGGCGGAAACGCCGATGCTCGCGCGTTTTTCCACCGTCGCCGGCGAACTGGGTGCGGCAGATGCCGAGCGCGATGTGCGCGGCTTTGCCCTGAAATTCTACACCGAAGACGGAAACTGGGATCTGGTCGGCAACAACACGCCGGTGTTCTTCGTCCGCGATCCCTACAAGTTCCCGGATTTCATCCACACGCAGAAGCGCCACCCGCGCACCAATCTGCGCTCCCCGACGGCAATGTGGGATTTCTGGTCGCTGTCGCCGGAAAGCCTGCATCAGGTCACCATTCTGATGTCCGACCGCGGCATCCCGGTCGACCCGACCTTCATGAACGGCTACGGCTCGCACACCTATTCGCTGTGGAACGAGGCCGGCGAACGCTTCTGGGTCAAGTTCCATTTCAAGACGGAACAGGGCCATCAGCACTACACCAATGATGAGGCCGAAAAGCTGGTCGGCAAGAGCCGCGAAACCTATCAGGAAGCGCTGTTCGACAAGGTCGAGACCGGCAAATATCCGCGCTGGAAGCTGCAGGTGCAGATCATGCCGGAAGCGGACGCCGACAAGACATCCTATAACCCGTTCGATCTCACCAAGGTCTGGCCGCACAGCGACTATCCGCCGATCGATGTCGGTTATATGGAATTGAACCGCAACGCCGACAATTACTTCGCCGAAATCGAGCAGGCGGCGTTCTCGCCCTCCAATATCGTCCCCGGCATCTCGCATTCGCCGGACAAGATGCTGCAGGCGCGCATCTTCTCCTACGCAGACGCCCACCGCTACCGTCTCGGCACCCATTACGAGGCGCTGCCGGTCAACGCGCCGAAATGTCCGGTCCATCACTACCACAAGGATGGCCAGATGAACTTCTTCGGCCAGAAGACCGGGGCAACTGATGCCTATTACGAACCCAACAGCATGGGTGGCGCGGTCGAGGACAAGTCGGCCATGGAGCCGCCGCTCGCAATCGAAGGCAATATGGGCCGGTTCAATCATCGTGAGGGCAATGATGACTTCTCACAGCCCCGCGCATTGTTCGAACTGTTCGATGACGGTCAGAAGGCGCGTCTGTTCGCCAATGTTGCCGCGGCCATGGGCGGCGTGCCGGGCGAGATCATCGAGCGCCAGCTCGCCCTGTTCAAACAGGTCCACCCCGACTATGAGGCCGGCGTGCGCGCCGCGCTGAAGGAAGCCCACGGCTACGAGGCCAACGCGATCTCGACGCCGGGAACACCGAACGCCGCGGAATAAGCTCAGCCGTTGAAAACGGTCCGGAGGCCGGCGTCATCCGCGTCGGCCTTTTTTTGTGTAGCGATCGGCCAGCGCCTACCAGCTGGCAGAAACATGTCCCTGCTTCATCCGCTGCGGACGCGACAGCGCCTTCACGCCCAGATCGATATCCGAAGACACGTCCACCGCGCTGATGTTGTCGAGCGAGGCGATGATGTGGTTGGAGAGCGCATTTGTCAGCGAAACAGAAGCGCCGGGCCGCTTCATCAGGCCGATCTGAACCGGCGGCAGCGGCGGAAAGCCATCGGCCTGGGAAAGCACGCGCATGCCGTTGCGCAGCGCTGATTCCGGCAGGATCGAGATCGCCATGCCGGCAAGCACGGCTGATGCCACCACCGTTGCCGACCAGCTGGTAAACAGAACGCGATATTCGCGATCCACGCCTTCAAGGGCAGAGATCGCCAGCTGACGCCAGCGGCAGTCACGACGCCCGACGGCAAGCGGCACGGGGCGGTCTATCGGCAGGGCGTGGTTGGCAGAGGCAACCCAGCACAGCGGCTCGGTGCGGACAACTTCGGAATTGCGCGTGCGCGGATTGTGGGTGACCAGCGCCATATCCAGCTCGCCCCGCTTCAGCCGTTCGACCAGATCGTTGGAATCCTCGCAAACGATATAAAGCTCGACATTGGGATGCGATTTCGCAAACCGGTTGATGATATCGGGCATGTAGCGGTCGGCATAATCATCCGGCGTGCCGATGCGGATCAGGCCTTCGAGGCGATTGTCATCGAAAGCCGAAATCGCTTCGTTGTTGAGCCGGATGATACGGCGCGCATAATTCAGGAGCTTGTCGCCCTCGTCCGTCAGCCGCACCCCGCGGCCATCCTTGGTAAACAGCTGTTTGCCGATCCGCTCCTCAAGCCGGCGCATCTGCATCGACACGGCCGACTGGGTCTTGAACACCTGTTCTGCAGCACGTGTGAACGACCCGTTGTCCACGATGGAAACGAAGGTCTGAAGCTGATCGATATCCAAAGGCGCAACCATAAAACCACCCATCAACACTATTGATGTTTGATATTAGAAACATTCGTTGGACTGATCAATAAGGAATCACCATTTTGTCAAACAACGAAATGAGCATTCCATTGGCAGCGCAACGCACCCTGGCATGAATCGGGTGGCAGCAGCACGTTTTTTTCGGTTTGCTCACATTTGACCGGACGCAGGCGCATCGAAACGTGCGTGGAGGGAATGCAGCCGGAACTGTTTACCGGGCCGCAACCACAATGGGAGCGGCCGACCGAAGGAGGCGACAATGTCGTTGATTGAAAGAGCGTCTGAAAGCCGGTCTCTGGCGCACCGGCCCCACTTCTGGATAGAAGGACTGCGCGCGTTTCGCGCCGCTGTCGCACGCTTTGTGAGAAACCGGTCGGCCATCCGCTACATGAACGAAATGGACGATGCTCTTTTGAAGGATATCGGCCTTGACCGCGCTGAAGTCGAGCGCGCCTACATGAGCACCGTCAAGGAAGACCCGATGGTGGAGCTGCAGCAGGCAGCCTGCAACCGCGCCCAGCGCATGGTGCTCTGACAGCCGGCCATTGATGGCAGGCGGGCTTTATGCCCGTCCGGTTCTGCGCATCCGACATCGCCGGTATTGCGCATTGCTTTTGAAGATTTGACGTCGGTTTGAAGGTCGTATTCCCAACCACGGCCGGAGATAAGCGTCATTTTCCCCGCAGAGTGGTTCAGCCTTCACTCTGCATTTTGCCCGGAAACTCATGTTTCCGGGCTTTTTTGTCCGCGCGTGTCCGGCTGCCAGAGTTCGAGGGGATTGCCTTCGGGATCGTGAATGCGCGCGAAGCGACCGACACCGGGCATATCCCAGTCGGGATTGGTGATCACCGCAATACCCGCCGCCCGCAGACTGTCACACAGCCCGTCGAGGTCGTCGGTACGCAGGTTAAGCATGAAGCTGCGATCTTCCGGAAAATAATCGGAATCGGCCGGAAACGGCGCAAACACCGAAGGGCCGGATGCCGTCTCCCAGCTTCCGTAGGGCACCGAGCCAACATCGAGATGTTCGGCATACCAGACGCGAAGCGCCTCCTGATCACGCGCCCGGAAAAGAAACCGCCAATCCCTGTAACACCCATCGCAAAGCCTCCGCTCAAAACCGGATGCGGCGACTATAGACCGGCAACAGGTGCCTGTCGTTTGGAAATTGACGACTGTTCAGCAGCGGATTTTGGAAAGACCAGTTTCCGGCTCTTTGTCCCGACTTCTAGTACTGAAATTCAGCAAACAGCGGATCGACCGAGCCGTTCCAGCGGCCGTTATAGAGCGCGAGAAGATCCTCTGCAAAGGTCGCCTTCTTGGCGATGATCTCGTCAAGCGTCATCAGGAACACCGCCTCGCTCTGACCGCTGGCATTGAGATTGTTGCGGGCTTTCAGTCCCGCCCGCGCGATCTCGATCACATCGCGACCGACATCAAGCAGCGAGCGGCCACCCATTTCGGCCTTCAGCGCAAGACGGGGAACCTCATCACGCAGGCGGTGGATATCGGCAATCGACCAGTCCGCCGTCAGCTGTTCAGCCTGATCCATGGCGCCTGCATCGTAAAGCAGGCCGACCCAGAAGGACGGCAGCGCACAGATGCGCCGCCAGGTGCCGCCGTCAGCGCCGCGCATTTCCAGAAAACGCTTCAGCCGCACATCGGGAAACAGCGTCGAGAGGTGATTGGTCCAGTCGCCCATGGTCGGCTGCCATGCCTCGATCTCGCCCTTCAACGCACCGGCCATGAACTGGCGGAAGGTGATGTCGGTGCAGTCGCGATAGCGCCCGTCGCGGATGATGAAATACATCGGCACATCCAGCGCCCATTCGACATAGCGCTCGAACCCGAAGCCCGGCTCAAAGGCGCAGTCCAGCAGGCCGGAACGGTTATTGTCGGTATCGCGCCAGATATCGCCGCGCCACGACAGCAGCCCGTTCGGTTTTCCCTCGGTGAAAGGCGAGGACGCAAACAGCGCGGTTGCCAGCGGCTGCAGCTTTTGCGACAGCGCCATTTTGCGGCGCATGTCGGCTTCCGAGGAGAAATCGACATTCACCTGGATCGTGCAGGTCCGATACATCATGTCGAGGCCCTGGCTGCCGACTTTCGGCATATAGCGGGTCATGATCTCGTAGCGCGATTTCGGCATGCGCGGGGTTTCTTCAAGGCGCCATTTCGGGCTGCCGCCGACACCGAGGAAACCGATCCCCATCGGTTCGGCCACGGCGCGCAGCACCGCCAGATGCCGGTTCGATTCCCGACAGGTCTCGTGCAGGGTCTTCACGGCGGCGCCCGAAAGTTCGAACTGGCCGCCCGGCTCCAGCGAGATCGCGCCCATGCCGGCGGGTTCGGCAAGACCGATGATATTGTCGCCATCCATGATGGCATCCCAGCCGAGCTTTTCCTTCATGCCCGCCAGAATGGCGGAAATCGAGTGCTCGCCCGCATAGGGAACCGGCGAATTGTCGGCCTTGAAGAAAGGAAATTTCTCATGCTCGGTGCCGATCCGGAATTCGGCTTCGGGCTTGCAGCCGGTTTCCAGATAGGCAGCGAGTTCTGCCGTGTCGGTAATCGGCGTGTCGTCGGAAATGTCACGGGCCATGGAAGCGTCCTCGATATCAAATGCCGGTTCGGGCCGGTCGTCCCCGCTATTGGCCCGGTTTTTCCGGACGATCAAGTCAATTTCCTTGATTGGGGCGTAAATGCACGTGGACGTGACCCGTTTGTGTGCGCGCTGATTTCACATCCAGTCGCCGATTGTGGCCTGAATGACGGCAAGGGCGGCAACGGCAGCGGTATCGGCGCGCAGAATGCGCGGACCGAGCGGTATTGGCGTCACAAACGGCTGTGCCCGCAAAAGAGCACGCTCATCATCGGAAAAACCACCCTCCGGCCCGATCAGCAGCGCCAGTTTTTTCTCCTGAATACCCGCAAGCGCGGTTACCGGGTTCTGGTGCGCGTCGGCCTCGTCGCAGAAGATCAGCCGCCGCCCGTCGTCCCAGTTTTCCATAAGGTCTGAAAGCTTCACCGGGTCTTCCAGTTCGGGGACGGCGAGCACACCGCATTGCTCGGCAGCCTCGGCAATATTGGCCCGTAGCCGCTCGGGTTTTGCAGGCTTGCCCTGAACATGCTGTGTCAGAACGGGCTGGATGCGCCCTGCCCCCATCTCGACGGCTTTTTGCACCATATAGTCCATCCGCCCGACCTTCAGCGGGGCGAACAGATAGGTCAGGTCAGGCAAAGGCGGCTGCGGGCGGGTTTGCTCGATCGGCTCAAGCACGATCTTCTTGCGGGTCGGATAGGAAAGCCGCGACAACCACTCCCCGTCACGCCCGTTGAAGAGCAGAAGCTCGCTTCCCTCCTCGGCACGGATGACATGGGCAAGATAATGGAACTGATCCTTGTCGGCTTCAAATTGTGCGCCGACGGAGAGTTCGGCATCCACAAAAAGGCGCTGCAGGCGATAATTGGCGCGCATAAAGGCTCCCGCGATTCGAATGCGGGTAGCCTAGTACAAATTATACCGGATCAGAATCCCCGGACAGCAGGAAACCTCAGCCGTCGAGACGGTTGATGAAATCGATCAGCAGGGTTTTCAGTTCGCTTTCCTGCACCAGTTCGGCCGCCTCTTCCGGCGAGGTCCATTTGCGCGTGCGCTCATCGGCTTCGGGATATTTCGATTTGGCCTTGCGCACCCGCAGCGGAAACAGATCGACGATACAGGGAACTGATGTGCCATTGTCGAGCCGTTTCAGGTAGGAAAAATTTCCCAGCGGCTTTTCCGAGACCTTGCCCCGGATGCCGGCCTCCTCGAAAGCCTCCTGGGCGGCAACTTCATGCGGGGCCTTGTCGGCCATCGGCCAGCCCTTCGGCGTCACCCAGCGCCCGGTATCGCGGCTGGTGATCAGCAGAACCTCGATCGCGGTCTTCTTTTTGGTTTTCGTGAGCCTGTAGCAGAGGGCGGCGTATTGCTGGCGGGCTTCGCGCATGGTCTTGTTGGCAGCCAACCTGTTGTCTGATGGCATTTCCCGCTGTTTTCCTTCCGGACGTCATGCCTGCTGAAGCACAGACTGGATATCCTGCAAATTTGATAAAAGATGTTTCTATCACAGCTTGCACAGGCCGTAACGACCGGCAGGTGAAGCTTTTATGAAATTTCGGTTTCGCCCGGCAAAACCATCCCGCCGCGCCGCCGCCAGCACAGGGCATCGCGGAACTTTCCGCCAGCGACGCCGTTTTCATTTCAACATGTGACCTTGAGGAAAGGAAAAACGATGCTTGAGTGGATACTGATATTGCTGATTATCGCAGCAGTTGCGAGCCTTCTGGGATTCCGCGGCGTGGCAGGCCTTTCGGCCGGCATTGCGCGTATCCTGATCTTTATCGTCCTTGTCGTTATCCTGATCTCGCTTGTCACCGGCATACTGATCGTGGCCTGACGATACACCTCACGCCCCCTTGTCCCAATAGGATGCGGGGGCGTAGAGCCTGGCCAGAAAATCGATGAACAGCCGCACTTTCTCGGGCAGGAAATTGCGGCTCGGATAGACGGCAAACAGCCCGACATCGTCCGGGCTTTCATAATCGGGAAGGATCTGAACCAGCCGTCCCTCGGCAAGCTCCGGCCCGATATCCCAGGTGGAGCGCAGTGCAATGCCCATGCCCGCCAGCACCGCTTCGCGAATGACCTCGCTCGAATTCGTGACAAGGCGGCCTTCCGGCCGCAGCGCGACCGGCCCCTCAGGCCCTTCCAGCTTCCAGTGTTCGCCGTTATGCGCCGGCAGGCAGACATGGCGGTCAAGTGCGGCCAGGGTTTCAGGCTGTCCCATGCGCGCGACATAGGCGGGCGCGGCACAAAGGACACGCCGGACGGGCGCAAGCTTGCGCGCCACCAGCGTGCTGTCGCTCAACTCGCCGATGCGGATGGCGACATCGAAGCCTTCCGCGACGATATCGACGAATGAATCATTCAGCAGCAGCTCGATCTGCAGCGCCGCGTGGGCATTCATGAAGGTGGCCAGATGGGGCGCAATGTGCATGCGCCCGAAAGATGTCGGCGCGGAAACGCGAAGCCGGCCGCGAACAGCCGACGTGCGCCCCTCCACAAACGCCTGCGCCTCCTCCGCGCCGGCCAGAACCGGCAGGATGCGCTCATAATAGCCACGGCCGGTTTCCGTCAGCATCACCCGGCGGGTGGTGCGCTGCAACAGTCGCGCGCCAAGGCCGCTCTCCAGCCGTTTGATGCTCTTGGAAACCACGGCGGGCGACAGGCGCAATTCCTGCGCCGCCTCGGTCATGCTGCCGGTTGCCGCCACACGGGCAAAGATCTCGATATCGTTGAGGTTCATAGTCCTCACCATTATTTCCATTTTGGAACAAGTGTTAGCATTTGTCTTGCTCTACAGCCAGTGTTAGAACGCGACAGGAGATCGAAACGGCCGGAATGGCGTTTCCTGTTATGCGGAGGTGAGCCCTTGTCAGGCGCAATTGCGTTCAGCACGCCAAAGGCTGAAGTTCTGGCGCGGCGGGACGAGATTATTTCCGATCTGCAAGCCCTGCTGCCCAATGACGCGCTGGTTAGCGAGGGGCGCGAACTGGTGCCGTTCGAGACCGACGGTTTCATTGCCTATACCCGCGTGCCGCTGGCTGTCTGCCTGCCGGAAACCACGGAGCAGGTGGCCAGCGTGCTTGCCTATTGCCATGAAAACGGCATTCCCGTGGTCCCGCGCGGGGCCGGCACCTCGCTTTCGGGCGGCGCCATCGGCCAGGAGGATGCAATCATCCTCGGGCTTTCGCGCATGAACCGCATTCTCGACATCGACCTGCCGAACCGCGCGGCCGTGGTCCAGGCCGGCGTCACCAATATCGCCATTTCCGAAGCGGTGAGGCCCGAAGGCTTTTTCTACGCGCCCGATCCAAGCTCCCAGCTTGCCTGCACCATCGGCGGCAATATCGGCATGAATTCCGGTGGTGCCCATTGCCTGAAATACGGCGTGACCACGAACAACCTGCTCGGTGTCAAACTGGTGCTGATCGACGGCACCGTGATTGATCTCAGCGGCAAGGCGCTCGATTCCGGAGGCTACGACCTGATGGCGCTGGTCTGCGGGTCCGAGGGCCAGCTCGGCATTGTTACCGAGGCCACCGTCCGGCTGCTGGCAAGCCCGGAAGGCGCACGCCCCGTGCTGTTCGGTTTCCCGACATCGGAACAGGCCGGTGCCTGCGTCACCGATATCATTGCCGCTGGCATCATTCCCGTCGCCATCGAATTCATGGACAAGCCGGCAATCGAAATCTGCGAGGCTTTCGCCAAGGCCGGTTATCCGCTGGATGCCGGCGCGCTGCTGATCATCGAGGTCGAGGGGTCGGAAGCAGAGATGGAGGCAATGCTGGCCGAAATCGTCGCGATTGCCGAACGCCACGCCGTGATGGCGATCCGTCGCAGCCAGTCGGCAACGGAAGCCGCACTGATCTGGAAGGGCCGCAAGTCCGCTTTCGGCGCCACCGGGCGCATCGCCGACTATATCTGCATGGACGGCACCGTGCCGCTCAGCCAGCTGTCCTGGGTGTTGCAGAAGACCAGCGAGATCACCGACCGTTACGGCCTGCGCGTCGCCAATGTGTTTCACGCCGGCGACGGCAACATGCATCCGCTGATCCTCTACAATATCAACGACCCGGAAGATGCCGCGCGTGCGGAAGAGGCAGGCGCTGAAATTTTAAAACTCTGCGTCGACGCCGGGGGCTGCCTGACCGGGGAACATGGCGTGGGCATCGAGAAACGTGACCTGATGCGCCACCAGTATTCCGAGACCGACCTGCGCCAGCAGATGGCGGTGCGCGCGGCTTTCGATCCGGACTGGAACCTGAACCCGTCCAAGGTTTTCCCGCTCGAGGGACGAGAATGACTGAACGACTGACACCTGAAAGCGAGGCAGAGGCTGCCGGCATCATCGCCCGTCACTTCGAAAGCGGCGTGCCGCTTGCCCTTTGCGGCGGCAACACCCGCTCGGGCTTCGGCAATCCGCCCGTGGCGGAGATCAGCCTGTCGTCTTCAGCGCTTTCCGGCATTGTCGCCTATGAGCCATCCGAAATGGTGATGACGGCGCGGGCCGGAACGCCGCTTGCGGAAATCGAGGCGGCGCTGCACAAAAACGGGCAGTTCCTGGCCTTCGAGCCGATGGACCATCGCGGCATCATGAACACCGAAGGCACGCCGACGATCGGCGGGGTATTTGCGGCCAATGTTTCCGGGCCCCGCCGTTTTGCTCTGGCAGGAGCGGCACGCGACCATCTGCTCGGCGCGCGGTTCGTGAATGGCAAGGGCGAATGCATCAAGGCCGGCGGCCGGGTGATGAAGAATGTCACCGGCCTCGATCTGGCGCGGCTGATGGCCGGTTCCCACGGCACGCTCGGTTTTCTGACCGAGGTGACCTTCAAGGTGCTGCCCGCCCCGAAGGCCGCCGCGACCATCGTCGTTTCCGACCTCACCGAGGATGACGCCATTGCCCTGATGGCGGCCGCCATGGCGCTGCCGCTGGAAGTTTCGGGTGCTGCCCACCTGCCCTACAGTGTCCGCTCCGCGTTCCTCTCCGGTGCACTTCCAGGCGACAGCGCCACCTGCCTGCGGCTGGAAGGCCTGCCGGAATCGGTCGCCGTGCGGGCTGAAAAGCTGAAAGACTATGCAAGCGCGCTCGGGCCGGTTTTCGAACGCGACGGCTCCGACACGAAAACATTGTGGCGCGAAATCCGCGATGTCGCGCCCTATGCCGAAAAATCGCTGCGGCCGCTCTGGCGTGTCAGCGTCGCCCCGTCCGAAGCCGCAAGACTTGTTGCCGCCCTTCGCCTCGAGGCTGCCGTCGATGCGCTTTACGACTGGCAGGGCGGCCTCATATGGATGCGCATGGATGGCGCACCGGAAGCCGAGCGGGTGCGCGCGCTCGTCAAGACGCATGGCGGCGGGCACGCAACGCTGGTGCGCGCAGACCCGCAAGCGCGCGCCGCAATTCCCGCTTTCGAGCCGCAAGCACCGGCAATCGCGGCACTTTCAGCGCGGATCAAACAGAAACTCGACCCCAAGGGGATATTCAGCCCCGGCAAGATCAACACCGAGGAGATGGCAGCATGAGCGACCCCGAAACGACACCGCCCCCACGCTTTGGCGATGGATGGATGGACCCGACCAAGAACAACGTCATCCTGATCTATATCCTCTATCTGGTCAGTTGCGTGATCTTCATCGCCGGCATCATCGGCCTGATTTCGGCTTACATAAACCGGGACAAGGCTGAGGACTGGCTGAAGACCCACTATACCTGGGCAATCCGCACCTTCTGGATCGCGCTTCTGTTCTCGGCGATTTCCTTCGTGCTGACCTTTGTGCTCATCGGCATTCTCGGTTTTGTCGCAACCGGTGTCTGGGTCATCGTCCGCGTGATTGTCGGCCTGCAGAAGGTCAACCGTTCCGAGCCGATCGAGCGCCCGGAAAGCTGGCTGGTCTAGGCAGCCGCCATGCAGACCCGTTTTTCAGACGAACAGCTCGCCGATCCGAAGGTCGCCGAAGCCGAATCCATCCTGCGCAAATGCGTGCATTGCGGCTTCTGCACGGCGACCTGCCCGACCTATGTGACGCTCGGCAACGAACTGGACAGCCCGCGCGGGCGCATCTATCTAATCAAGGATATGCTGGAAAACGGCCGGCCGGCGGATGAGGAAGTGGTCACCCATATCGACCGCTGTCTATCCTGCCTGTCCTGTGTGACCACCTGTCCCTCGGGCGTCGATTACATGCATCTGGTCGACCATGCCCGTGCCCATATCGAAGAGACCTACAAGCGGCCGTTCATGAACCGCTTCACCCGCGCTGTTCTGGCGGCGGTCCTGCCCTATCCCGCCCGTTTCCGCGCGGCACTTTCGCTGGCAAGGCTCGGGCGGCCGTTTGCGGGGCTTTTCGGCCGCGTTGCCGCCCTGAAACCGTTCGAGGCGATGCTGAAACTGGCGCCGGCGCGCCTGCCGCCCGCATCTTCCGTTTCAAAGCCCGCCACCCATGCGGCAAGCGCCGAAAAACGCGGCCGCGTGGCGCTGCTGACCGGCTGCGCCCAATCGGTGCTCGACCCGGCGATCAACGAGGCAACAGTCCGGCTTCTGACCCGGCTCGGCATCGAAGTGGTGGTGCCGGAGGGCGAAGGCTGTTGCGGTTCGCTGGTCCACCATATGGGCCGCGAGGAACAGGCGCTTTCTGAAGCCCGGCGCAATGTCGATGTCTGGTGTCGTGAAATCGATGCCGGCGGGCTCGATGCCATCATCATCACCGCATCGGGCTGCGGCACCACCATCAAGGATTACGGCCACATGCTGGCGCGCGATCCCGCCTATGCCGAAAAGGCCGAAAGGGTCTCCGCGCTGGCCAAGGACATCACCGAATATCTGACCACGCTCGACCTTGCCGAACAGCAGCGCAAGGACATGACCGTCGCCTATCACTCCGCCTGCTCGATGCAGCATGGCCAGCAGATCAAGGCCGGCCCGAAACTGCTGCTGGAAGCAGCCGGCTTTACCGTGCGCGAGCCGGCGGAAGGCCATCTGTGCTGCGGCTCGGCGGGCACCTACAACATCATGCAGCCGGAAATTTCCGCCAAGCTCAAATCCCGCAAGGTGAAGAATATCGAAGCTGTGAAACCGGATGTCATCGCCACCGGCAATATCGGCTGCATCACCCAGATTGCCTCGGGCACCGCCGTGCCGATCCTGCATACGGTGGAACTGCTGGACTGGGCCTATGGCGGCGAGAAGCCCGAAAAACTGAAAGCGCTGAAACATTCCGCCTAACGCAGCCCGCGTCAGTCGCTGCCAGGCGACATCTGGCTGACGATCCAGCGGTCCAGCACCGAAACCACATAGGCGATCTCGTCTTCATCAAGCGCCCGACCCTCATCGATACCGTGCCATTTCATCAGGCAGCCCCGGCAGCAGGTGGCCGTGGCATGCTGGGCGACAAAGGCCGGATGGCCACGCATCGGCGTCTGTTTTCCGTCATTGGCCGGTGCGGCGGGGGCCAGCCGCTTGCGGATAAAATCCTCCGCATGGGCATTCACCTCCGCCCGGCCTTTTGCCGCGGCATAGGCCCTGTCTTTGGCCGAAAGCGCAAAACGGCTTCTGAACCTCGAATGCGACAGCCGATCGAAAAGCGGGTCGAGGTCACGACGGATCATCTTGCGCCTCAGTTCAGTCTTGCGCCGCTTTCCGTGTCGAAGATGTGCATCCGTTCGGCATCGAAGGTAATCGTCACCGGTTGATGACGCTCATAGGGAACGCGCTCCGGGGTCAGCAGCAGCACCTGATCGCCGCCCGCCGTCATTGTCGCATGGGTTTCGGAGCCGGTGGTCTCGGTAAACTCGATCACGGCTCCGGTCCCTGCCTCGGAAAACGCCACGTGTTCGGGCCGCACGCCGATGGTGATCGCAGCCCCGGCCTGCACTGCGGGAAGCGCCGGCAGCGGCCAGAGCGCGCCGCCCTTGCTGCGCAGCACCGGTGCACCGTCCTTTTCCTCGACCATGCCTTCAATGAGGTTCATGCCCGGCGCACCGATAAAGCCTGCGACGAAAACGTTCTGCGGCCGATCATAGAGCTCAAGCGGGGTTCCGACCTGTTCGATCACGCCGGCACGCATCAGCACGATACGCTCGCCCATGGTCATGGCTTCCATCTGATCATGGGTCACATAGATCATCGTCGTCTCGAGCCTGCGGTGCAGCGCCTTGATTTCGGCGCGCATCTGGGCGCGGAGCTTGGCGTCAAGGTTCGACAGCGGCTCGTCGAACAGGAAGGCTTCCGGATTGCGCACCAGCGCCCGGCCCATGGCAACGCGCTGCTTCTGGCCGCCGGACAGCTCGCTCGGATAGCGCTCCAGCTCCGGGGTCAGGCCCAGCATCTCGGCCGCGCGCTCGACGGCGGCATCCCGCTCGGCGCGCGAGATACCGGCCATGCGCAATGCAAACGCCATGTTCTTGCGCACGCTCATATGCGGATAGAGCGCGAAATCCTGAAACACCATGGCAATGTTGCGCTGGCGCGGCTGCATCTTGTTGGCAACCACGCCGTTGACCAGCACCTCACCGCCGGTGATCTCCTCCAGCCCCGAAATCATCCTGAGCAGCGTTGACTTGCCGCAACCGGACGGGCCGACGAGGACAACGAATTCGCCATCGGCAATGTCAAGATCGAGACCGTGGATGACCTGGCGTTGACCGTATTTCTTGACGATGTCGCGCAGCGTGAGACTGGCCATTGTTTTTCTTTCCTCCGGGGCGCTTTCCTGCGACCGCATTAGCGCATTTTGGCGAATGATGAAATTGCATGACGCAATGCGGGATCAAGAAAGGCAGCAGAATTAAATTTTAGCGAATCGGAAACCAATCCGGGAGGATTGCCGTTACATGTCTACCGGACAAGCAGTGCGAGCAAAAAAACTGCGGTCCGGGATGGGTGCGGCCCGCCCCGGCACATGAAATGTGCCGGGGATGGTTTCAAGGGTCAGGAAACGGCTGCAGCGGCTGAAACAGCGCTGCGGCCGGTTTCCGATCAGCCAAGGTCTCCGAAAACGCTGGCTATTGCCGAACAAGCCCTTAAATAGAGGGCATTGGAGCGCGGAGAAACATGGCGACAATCAAGGATGTAGCGAAGGCCGCCGGGGTTTCGGTGACAACCGTGTCGGCCACGATCAATGACAGCGCGCCGGTCAGCGCAACTTTGCGCGCACGCGTCAATGCCGCCATCGCGGCGGTCGGCTATGTCCCCAACCCGGTTGCCCGCAATTTGCGCAGTGGCCGCTCGCGCCAGATCGGTCTGCTGGTGCCCGATATCGCCGCGCCATATGCCGCCGGCATCGCCCGTAGCGTTCAGCAGGTATTGTCCGACAAGGGCTATTCAACGTTTTTCGCCTCAAATGGCGATGATCCGGTGCGCGAGCTTGCCGATATTGCCCGCATGAACGATCATCAGGTGGCGGGCTTGGTGCTGTTGCCGACCTGCCGTGGCGCAAACTATGCCCAAAACATCCTATCGGCGATCAAGTGCCCGACGGTGGTTGTCGACCGCGTCGTTGCGGGCGCGCCGTTCGACTGTGTCGTCGACGACAATGCACTCGGCGCTCGGCTGATCGCCCACCATCTGCTGCAGCTTGGCCATCGCAATATCGCCGTCATTGCCGGGCGCACCGGCATTTCGGCTTCCGATGAGCGGTTGGCGGGGATCCGCACGGCGATGGCAGAGGCCGGATATCCGGTCTCCGACGATTACATCTATACCAACCACGAGCGCGAGGACCAGGCCTTCCGCGCCGCTCAGGACCTGATGTCGCGACCAAAGCGGCCGACAGCAATCGTCACCGTCGATACGGCGCAAACCCGCGGCATATTGCTGGGGCTGCGCTCCATGGGGCTAAAGGCGCCGGATGACGTCTCGCTGATTTCCTTTGACGGGCTGCACCATTCAGCTGGCTTCGATCCCGAGATCACCTCGCTTGATCAGGACATTCCGGCAATCGCCGAAACCGCAGCCGACATGTTGGTCGAGCGGCTGGAGGCAGAAAGCGCTACCGCCCGCGCCGGGTCACCACGGCTCCAGCGACTGCCGGCCCGGCTGATCGTGCGCTCGTCCTGCCGGTCGGTCAGCGGAAACTGAGCCCCTTCGCCGTCCTTGCCGGGTTTCCCACGCGGCGATATATTCTATCGACAGGCTCGACCCGCGCCTACGCCCTCCGTTTCGGGAAGTATTGCACATACGGGGTAAAACGATCACCAAATCAACCATTCGAGCATGCGCATAAGGAGGGATTGCGTTTTCGGCTCGCAATGGAGGTTCCGTACAGTTTGCTCGCGAAACCGGCGTCATACTGGGCTTCATTTCGCAGATCGATCGCGCTCTGCCGTGCCGGAACTGAGCGCAATTCGCCTGCCAAACCCGGTCGCAGAAGCAACGTTTTCCAAAGCCTGCTTCCTCAACGCGGGCAGAACCGAATTGTGAAAGCTTGACCGAGCGGTCACGTCGGATTGACCTGCAAGGCGAAAACAAAGGGGCAGAGCGGAAACCGCCCTGCCCCTTTGGATTGTCAGACCATGGCTTTCGCCGTCAGGCCTTGTTCTTGTTGTAGACGTCGAAGACGACGGCTGCGAGCAGGACGAGGCCCTTGATGACCTGCTGGTAGTCGATGCCGATACCCATGATCGACATGCCGTTGTTCATGATGCCCATGATGAAGGCACCGACAACCGCGCCGACGATCTTGCCCACGCCACCCGACATCGACGCACCGCCGATGAAGACGGCCGCGATCACGTCCAGCTCGAAGCCGTTACCGGCCTTCGGCGTCGCGATGTTGAGGCGGGCTGCGAAGACGAGACCGGCAAGGGCTGCCAGCATGCCCATATTGACGAAGACGATGAAGTTCAGCCGTCTGGTATTGATACCGGAAAGCGCTGCCGCCTTTTCATTGCCGCCGATGGCGTAAACGCGTCGACCGAATGTCGTGCTTTCGGTGATGAAGGTATAGATCACCGTCAGGATGGCCATGGAGACCAGAACATTCGGCAGACCGCGGAAGGATGCAAGCTTCCACGAGACGAACACCAGAACCGCAGCCACGATGATGTTGCGGCCGAGGAAGAAGGAATAGGGTTCATCCTCGATGCCGTAGGCGACATTGCGCGAACGGGCACGCCAGGCGAGATAGACGATTGCGGCAGCGGCGATGATGCCGGCGGCAAGCGCCGTCATGTTCGGGCGTCCGACCCCGAAGATATCCGGAACGAAACCCGTGGACAGCAGTTGGAAGCCGGACGGGAAAGGCCCGACGGACTGGCCGTTCAACAGCCACAGCGACAGCCCGCGGAAGATCAGCATGCCCGCCAGCGTCACGATGAAGGACGGGATTTTCCAATAGGCCACCCAATAGCCTTGCCAGGCGCCGATCAGCATGCCCGCCAGGATACAGGCAGGAATGGCCACCAGAACCGGCAGGTGCCACTGCACGATCATCACCGCCGCAAGCGCACCGATGAAACCGACGATGGAGCCGACGGACAGGTCGATATGCCCGGCCACGATGATCATCAGCATGCCAAGCGCCATGATGATGACATAGCTGTTCTGGAGGAACAGGTTGGTGATATTGACCGGACGCATCAACACGCCGTCGGTCACGATCTGGAAGAACGCGATAATGACGATCAGGGCAAGCAGGATGCCGTAGTCGCGCATTCGAAGGGTCAGGTAAGAGCGGATCGAGGGTTTGCTCTGGCCTGCATTTTCCTCAGGAGTACTCATCGTCATCTCTTTCTATTTTCTGACAATGAAGGACATGATGCGTTCCTGGCTCGCCTCTTCGGCGTCCAGCTCTCCCACCAATGCCCCCTCGTTCATAACGTAGATGCGGTCGCACATGCCGAGCAGTTCCGGCATTTCCGACGAGATCATCACCACCCCGCGGCCTTCGGCTGCAAGCTGGTTCATCAGGCTGTAGATCTCGAACTTCGCGCCAACATCGATACCGCGCGTCGGCTCATCCATAATGAGCACGTCGGGCTGGGTGAACAGCCATTTGGACAGGACAACCTTCTGCTGGTTGCCGCCGGAAAGGTTCACCACCCTCTGGGCCACCGTCGGCGTGCGGATATTCATCGCCTTGCGATAATATTCCGACGTCTTGGTTTCCTCTGCCGTGTTCAAAACGCCATATTTGGACACACCCGGAAGGTTTGCGAGCGTGACATTCTTGGTGATCGGCTCATCGAGCACCAGCCCCAGCGCCTTGCGGTCTTCGGTCACATAGGCCAGGCCTGCAAAGATCGCCTTCGGCACCGTCGAGACATCGACTTTCTGTCCGCCAAGCGTGACTTCGCCCGAGATGTTGCGGCCGTAGCTGTGGCCGAAAACGCTCATGGCAAGCTCGGTGCGCCCGGAACCCATCAGGCCGGCAATGCCGACAATCTCGCCGGCGTGGACGTTGAAATCGACACCCTTGATCACCTTGCGATCGGCCTGTTCGGGATGCCAGACGGTCCAGTTTTTGACCGACAGCAGTTCCTCGCCGATCTTGCGTTCCCTTTCGGGGTAGCGGTTTTCCATCGCACGGCCGACCATGGCCTGAATGATGCTGGCCTCGCTGACCTCTTCCTCGCGGCAGTCGATATTGGCAACCGACGACCCGTCGCGCAGCACCGTGATCGTGTCCGCGATCTGTTCGACCTCGTTCAGCTTGTGGGAAATCAGGATCGAGGTAATGCCCTGCTGCTTGAGTTCCAGCAGCAGGCTCAAAAGCTTGGCGCTGTCGCTTTCGGAAAGTGCGGCAGTCGGCTCGTCGAGGATCAGAAGCCGCACATCCTTGGAAAGCGCCTTGGCGATTTCGACCAGTTGCTGCTTGCCGACGCCGATCTTTTCCACGAGCGTGGCAGGCGGATCACTCAGCCCGACCTTCTTCAAAAGGCCTTCCGTACGCTGATAGGTATCCGGCCAGCTGATCACGCCGGACCTGGCGACCTCGTTGCCGAGAAAGATATTTTCGGCGATCGACAATTGCGGAACCAGGGCCAGTTCCTGATGGATAATGATAATGCCCTTCTTTTCGCTGTCGGCGATATTGGCGAACGACGCCAGTTCGCCGTCATAGTGGATTTCGCCCTCGTAACTGCCATGGGGATAGACGCCTGAGAGCACCTTCATCAGTGTCGATTTCCCGGCACCGTTTTCGCCCACAAGCGCGTGAATTTCACCTTCCTCGACAGCGAGATCGACATCACTCAACGCTTTCACGCCCGGAAAGGTCTTTGTGATTTTTTTCATTTCGAGCAATGTTGTCATGACACCCTCACCCGGCTGGCGCCCGGCACCGCCGCCGACCGTTCAGGCCGGCGGCAGCCCTTGCGCAAACTCTCGGGGTTATTCTTCGATCTGCTGCATGGTGTAGTAGCCGCTGTCGTCGACCAGGATCTGCTTCCAGTTGTCCTGGGTCACGGCGACCGGTTCCAGCAGATAGGACGGCACGACCTTCTCACCATTGTCATAGGTCGAGGTGTCGTTGATTTCCGGTTCCTTGCCTTCGGAAATCGCCTCGACCATATCGACGGTGACTTCGGCCAGCTTGCGGGTATCCTTGAAGATCGAGGAATACTGCAGGCCTTCGATGATCGCCTTCACGTTGGGCAGGTTCGAATCCTGACCGGTAATGATCGGCATCGGCATATCGCCCGAACCATAACCGAGGCTTCTCAGCGAGGAGATTGCGCCCATGGCCAGGTCATCATTGGAGGCATAGACGCCGTGCAGCGGCTCCTGCGTATAGTAGGCCGACAGCAGGTTATCCATACGGGCCTGCGCAGCAGCGTTGGACCAGTTCAGCGTACCGATCTTGTCCATGCCCATCTGGCCGGACGGCACCACGATATCGCCGGAATCGATCAGCGGCTGGATCACAGACATCGCGCCGTTGTAGAAGAAGTAGGCGTTATTGTCGTCGGGCGAACCACCGAACAGTTCGACATTCCAGGGATGAACGTCGGGGAAACGGCTTTTCAGGCCTTCCACAAGGCTGTTGCCCTGGATGACGCCCACCTGAAAATTATCGAAAGTGGCATAATAATCGACATTCGGCGTGTTCAGGATCAGCCGGTCATAGGCAATGACCGGAATACCGGCAGCGGCGGCATTGGCCAGCGGCGCTGTCATCGAACCACCATCGATCGCGGCGATCACGAGGACGTCGACGCCCTTGGTGATCATGTTTTCAACCTGCGAAAGCTGTGCGGGAATTTCGTTTTCCGCATATTGAAGGTCGGTCTTGTAACCGGCCTCCTCGAACTGCTGCACCATGGACGCACCGTCCTTGTTCCAGCGGTCGAGCCCCTTGGTCGGCATGGCAATACCGACATAGCCCTTATCTGCCGCGATCGCAGGCGCTGCAAGTGCCGCAGCGACCACGCCTGCGGCAGCAAGCATAGAGATAACGCTTTTCATGTCTCTCTCCCATTTGGCGGCCGTAACCTCTTGTTCCGGCCTGTCCTCAGAAACGTAAAAATCCGCCGGACACAATGCCGACGCACCTTTCCGGCTCTTTCCGCAAGACACCCGGCAATTGCCGTTCCGGTCACAGCGGACATGATGACGATACAACTTGAGTAACGTAAGTCAAATAAATTTATTCGATTGAATAGTTATTCACAATGCATACAAACGCACTGTATAAAAATGAAAAAATCATCATAAAACAAAATTATACATACGAATGAATTTGAACCCGAAACAATATCGAATTCAAATTCATCAGTCTGTTTATTCTGTAACCTTACGCTTTCTCAAAGATCGAAAAATACTGAAAGGCGGAATGAAAACCCCGCCTTTCATATCGCTCAGTTCAATCTCAGTTCTGAATTTCTTCGAGCGTGTAATAGCCGGCCTGATCGACCAGGATCTCTTCCCAGTTGGAGCTGTCGATGGCGACCGGCGAAAGCAGGTAGGACGGCACGACCTTGACGCCGTTGTCATAGGTTTCGGTGTCGTTGATTTCCGGCTCACCACCTTCAAGCAGCGCCTGAACCATGCCGACGGTGACACGGGCCAGCTCACGGGTGTCCTTGAACACGGTGGAATACTGCTCACCCATATTGATCGACTTGATCGAGGGAAGCTCGGCATCCTGACCGGTCACGATCGGCATTTTCTGATCGTCCGAGCCATAACCGACGCCCTTCAGCGACGACAGGATACCGATGGAAAGACCATCATAGGGGGAAAGCACACCGTGGATGGTTTCATTGGTGTAGTTGGCCGAAAGCAGGTTATCCATGCGGGCCTGGGCAACGGCACCGTCCCAGCGCAACGTGCCGACCTGGTTCATGCCCATCTGACCGGAAACGATGTCGATCTTGCCTTCATCGATCAGCGGCTGCAGCACCGACATGGCGCCGTCGTAGAAATAATAGGCATTGTTGTCGTCCGGCGAACCGCCGAACAGCTCGACATTCCAGGTTTCTTCTTCCGGGAAGCGCTCCTCGAGCCCCTTGACGAGGCTGGATCCCTGCTGAACGCCGACCTGGAAATTGTCGAAGGTCGCATAATAGTCGACATCGCCGCTTTCGCGGATCAGACGGTCATAGGCAACAACCGGAATACCGGCGGCGGCCGCGTTGGCAAGCGCGTTGGAAAGCGTGGTGCCGTCAATCGAGGCGACAACCAGCGCGTCAACACCCTTGGTGATCATGTTTTCGATCTGCGACAGCTGGTTGGGAATATTATCCTCGGCATACTGAAGGTCGGTATTGTAACCCGCCTCCTCGAACTGCCGGACCATGGATTCACCATCGGAAATCCACCGAGCCGATGATTTCGTCGGCATCGCGATACCGATCGTGCCCTTGTCCTGTGCAAAGGCCGGCACGGCAAAACTTGTCACGGCCATTGCCGCAACGGCCAGTGCAGATACTACCAGTTTCATTTCTCTCTCCCAATTCACGAAACGTGCGTTTCGTCTGCCCTTGCGCCGGAACCCCTCAGGCGGCCTCCGCCCTCCCGGCGGGCTGATACGAAGCAATTTGCAAGGGGCAGATCGCGGTTGGAGGTTGGTAGAAGAGGCATGAGCTGTCAAATTGAGAACACCGAAGCAGATATACCAATTCTGCTATATGTCGAAATGACAGGACGGTAAGATTTTGGCAGATATGAGCTTTTCACGGCCACGCGCTTATGTTCGTATTCAATTACTTAAACTTTAGTTTAGTACCTCCGGTATCCACCGATCGCACATAGAAGTCGTTTGCCGCCGTCGTCCCCGCTTTTTCAAAGACTCGACTGTTTTTAAGATTGATGCACGCGGCAAGCTGCGCTAAACAACCCCGCGAAGCAGACGGCGCAAGCCGGCCTGCGAGGGCGCCCGTAGCTCAGCTGGATAGAGTGTTGGATTCCGATTCCAAAGGTCACAGGTTCGAATCCTGTCGGGCGCGCCAATCAAATCAAAAACGTGGACGACACAGTATCTAAAGTCGTGTTGCGCCATGTTGCAACTGATTACCCTTTATTTTCAATACAGTCGTTGTTTCCCTTTTGGGAGCCTTTGATGGCCTCACAACTCGGTCTGTAGTCCAGGCCTCATACAGAGACGGGCAAGGTGAGCCCGCCCCTGCGATGGCTTTGAACTGTTAGTCCAGCAAGCTCAGCTTGCCCTTCAGATTGGTGAAAGAGCCATCAGTGCCGGCGATGTTGGTGTAGAGGATGCCCTGGGCAATGTCCTGTACATGGGTCACGTTGGCACCCGTGCTGTTTGGCTCGGACCAGTAAACCATGAACACACCCGGCCGGATGGATACGGCGGTGTAATTCACCGTATCGCTGATACCGCCGAAGGCGCCGGTCAGGTCCGTGAATGTCATTTGACGGTGATCCTTGAAGTCCAGCTGGAAGGCAAAGTCGCCAAAGTCGGCCTTCGCCTTGTGCCCGACGAACGGATAAAGCTGGGCGACCTCCCACGGGATTTCGCCGACGAAGGCTTTCGCCCCCATGTCCAGAAACTCTCGTGCCGGAAGGTCAGAATATTTGGCAGCCATCGGGTCAATGATCTCGCTGGAGGACTTGGCATTCGCCGCGGCCGCACGCCAGTCACGCAGATAACCGGTCAGGAAGGCCACAATTTCGGGTGAATCCGAATATGCGCCGATAATATGCCCGCCGATAACCTTTTCCGGCGCGAGGGCGGCAATATCTTCAAGTCGCGAAATCCATTGATCGACCGCCGCCAGATCGGTCGTGTCGGCCAGCCACGGGTGCGCTCCGGTGAAGACCGAAATCCCGCCCAATGCTGTTTTCAATGCGGGAACCCACAGGAAGATATGGGATGGATCGTCGCTGGCCTGACGGACTTCCACGACCTCGCCTTCGATCTCTATGTTTCCTGTGAAGGCGTCCGGCGTGATCAACTCTTGCGGAAGATCATCCCCAAGCTGATCTTTCCAAACCGCCAGCTTGTCATTCTTGGTTGCTTCAATCAGCCAGGCGGTCTGCGGGGTCGCCACGATTTTGACGGCCGGAAATGCAGCGCGCAACGTATCGAGAGCGAAATAATAGTCAGGGTCGCTGTGCGATACGAAAATCGTTGTCAGTTCTCGCCCTGTTGCCTGGATGCGCTCAACCAGTTCGCGCGCCCTGGAGGCCTGAAACTGTCCGTTGACGAGAACCACCTCCCTGTCGCCGTAGATCAAGGTGGAGGCGATCGGGAAGATTGCGTTTTCAGGCACGTATGTTTCTATTTTCAATGACATAATATCTACCTTTCAGGTTCACTCAAAGCTGACGACCAACACTTGGCTTGGTGTGACTGGAAACTTACGGCAAACGAAAGTCTTTCGAAATTGGCGAAAATCGACTATGGTCCATGCGTTTTCGCATGGATATGACATATGGAATGGGACCACCTGCAAAATTTTCTCGCCATCGCCAGGCACGGTAGTCTTTCGGCAGCGGCGCGCGCGCTTGGCGTGACCCAGCCCACCATGGGGCGCAGACTGGCAGCAATGGAGAAATCGACCGGCGCCAGGCTTCTGATCAGAACCCCGGATGGTTTCTTGCTGACGCCGCTCGGCGAACAGATCCTCATCAAGGCCGAAAGAGTAGAAGAAGAAATGCTGGGCGCCGAACTCCTGATCAATGCAAGCGATGTTCACCTTGACGGAGTTGTTCGGGTGACGACCCTCGACATGTTCGGAGGCGATTTGGTTACCCCCGCCCTGGTGAGACTGCAGCGTGAAAATCCCGGCGTGTCCTTCGAGCTCGTTCCCTCCCAACAATCCCTTAATCTGTCACGGCGAGAGGCCGACATCGCCATCAGGACGAGACGGTTTGAGGGCGAGCTCATTGTCGAGCGCAAGATCGGATCGCTGGCCCTTGCCTATTATCAGGCGGCAGACGCGTCCGGTTTCAAGGAAAATCCTGCGCCACAGATCGTGACCGTTCTACAGGATCAATCGCATCTGCCCGAAGCGCGGCGAATCGTGGAACACTTTCCTGAATTGAGGATCGGGCTCCGCTCCAACAACCGTAACGTCCAATACCAGGCCGTCTGCAATGGCGGCGGAATAGGTCTGTTGCCCCGCTTCCGTGCGGACCATGACGCGCGGCTCATGCGGGTTCGAAAAGACCTACCCGACCTCAGACGTGAAATCTGGATGGGCATCCATACCGACCTCCGCAAGATGCCCCGAATGCGCGCCACGATGGACGCATTGATCGAGGCATTCGACCGGAACTCACACCTTCTGGACCCCGACGATTAGCCGACCGCATTCAGCACATATCGAAAATTGCGAACGGCAGCTTTCGCTAAACCTCCCGCCGAAACCCGACGGTCCGTTTCACCGCCCATTCCAGACCTTCAAACATTGCCCGGTTGCACGGAGCACACCTTCGTCGGCTGCTTTGTGCAACGGTGCAATCAACAGGCTTACTGAAATCCAGTGGGGACGATATTGCATAACGGCGGACTATGCCGGATTTGCGTTTCGTTGCGACTGGTGAGCCGTATGTCAGTCACGGCTGTGACATCCATGCTTCCGGCAGTGTGTCGTGAAGCGCCTGGCGGATAATCGTTGCGAGATGGCGGCTCGCTGAACTTTCGGTCCTTGCGGGACGCAGGAGGCTCAGGCCCAGTGACGGCAGTTCGGGCAGGCCATGCTGGAGTGCATCCAGCACGCGCACGTCCGCAGACCGGACGAACGGTGTGCGCAGCGCGACCCCGAGACCCGCCGCCGTTGCCGCCCAAAGCCCGCTCAGGCTTGGGCTTACGAAGGCAATGCGCCAGGCAAGACCTTCGCTGTCGAGGCGATTGCAGGCGAGCGTGCGAAGCAGGCACGGCGCCTCCAGCGTGACAAGTGGCAGCGGCTCGTTTCGCGCTGCTTGCCAAAGCGGTTCCTCCTGTGCGGAACCGAGCCAGCACAGCGGCAGTGCGGCGATCCTTTCGGCATCCGACGAAGCCCCGTCATCCCAGACAAGCGCCAGGTCGAGATGACCTGAGGCAATCTTTTCCCGTAATTCGCTGTTTCTGCCTATGCGGCCCTCGATCCGGACTTTGGGATGCGCCCGGGCAAAGCGACCGAGCACCTCCGGCAAGACGGTCTCGCCGAAATCCTCCTGAATGCCGAGACGAACCCAGCCCTCAAGTTCCGGGCTTCGAACCGCACCGACCGCCTCGTCATTCAGATTGAGAAGCCGTCGGGCGTAGGAAAGAAGCACCTCGCCGCCATCCGTCGGGACCAGCCCGCGCCCCGAACGGCGCACGAGTTCGGTGCCCGTCTGCTCCTCCAGCTTCTTCAGTTGCGCACTCACCGCCGATGTCGAGCGGCCGAGCCGGTCGGCGGCCTGCGCGAAGGAGCCGGCCTCAATGCCAGCGACAAAACTGCGCAGCGCATCCATATCGAGATTGGTAAAACGCATCCTCTTTCCTGAAAAACAGGATATTAAATCCTGAATAATCTGATTATCAGGATGATCGTGCCGCGTCATACTGTGCCTGTCAATCACATTTGATGGAGCCCACATATGCCGTTCACCCGCATTTCTCTTCTGGCCGGCAAGTCGCCGGATTATCTCGCCGCCGTATCCGACAGCCTCGACCGTGCGCTTGTCGATTGTTTCGAGGTTCCCGAGAAGGACCGTTTCGCTGCCATCCACCAGCACCTGCCCGGCGAACTCATTTTCGATCGAAATTATAATGGCGGGCCGCGTTCGGACGACTATATCTTTTTCCAGATCACCACCGGCAAGATGCGCTCGCCGGAAACCAGGGCGCGTTTCTACCGTCGACTGGTCGAAAACCTAGCGGCGTCTCCGGGCGTCCGGCCGGAAGACGTGATGGTCTCCATCGTCAATTCGACCATGGAAGACTGGTCTTTCGCATCCGGCGTTTCCGCCACCGCGCTGCCTGAGGAAGCGCGCCGATGAGCACGGCTTTCGACATGCAGGAACGCTGCCCGTCCATGATGCATATCCATCGCGCCGGCGCCGGAATTGTCGCCGCGCCCGATGATATCGCAAGCGGCTCGTTTCTGGTGCAGATGCTGCTGTCAAGCCGCACGGAGGGCAAAATGACGGCGATGCGTGCTTTCGTGCCGCCGGGCGTCGCGACCCATTGGCACGGTGCATCGCCGGCATGCCCCTTCAGCTATCTCAGTGTCCAACCGGTGAAGAACGGAACGGCGGTCGCATGGTTCGGCCCCGTCAATCAGAAAGGTTTTCAGCAATGATCGCGATGCAATACAGTTTCACCTTGCCGGCCGATTACGACATGACGATCATCGATCGGCGTATCCGCGACAAAGGTCCGTTGCTCGATGGTTTTCCCCGCTTGCGCTTCAAGGCGTATCTGTCGGCGAGAAAGAAGGACGCCGGCTTTTCAAGCAGTGAAAACCTTTACGCCCCCTTCTATCTCTGGGACGAGCCGGAAGGGATAGACAGTTTTCTGTCCAGCCCCGGCTTTGCCACGCTGACACGGGATTTCGGCTGGCCATCGGTCGCAACATGGCTGATCTGGCAAGCCGATCTCGGCCCGGACCTTGCAGCAGCCCGCTTTGCAACGCGGCAGATCCTGCCGATTGCACCTTATTCCAACCTTGCCGACACGCGTAAGGCCGCCTGCGGAGAGGCCCAGGCCGCCCTTGATAAAGGCGCGCTCGCCGTCATCACGGCCTTTGATCCAGGCGCATGGCGGCAATTGCAGTTCTGCCTCTGGCCGACAGTACCGGAACCGACAAATGCGCAAATCTACGCGGTCGGGCATGTATCGCTGCCGAACCCGGAATAAATGCTCAACGACGCTGTAGGCCATTTGCCGACGGAAGCCTGTTTGCAGGCGCCTATAGCGTGGACATCGTTCAAAACGTCACGCGGCGTGCCGTTTTTCTGCAAAACCCGAATATCCGGCACGTCGTTTGCGCCCCGAAAACCGCCGCGTTCCTTCCCGTCTTCGCTTGCGTTGACAACGGCTCACGATCTTGTGTGACAACCACCCCTTGCTGATGCGCGTGCAGGCCCTAGCTTTTTGAACAGGACAACACCACTCACGTTTTGCCCGGGGAGGACGCCTGTGAAAGCCTCGCTTATCGGAATCCGACTGTTCGCCATTGTCGCTACACTCGGCGGGATGCTGCCTGCTTTCGTTGCCAGCGCACAGATGCCACCGCTTGCCGTGGAGGAGATTGCTTCCGGGCTGGCGCATCCCTGGTCCGTCGAACCGCTGGAAGACGGCGCCTATCTTGTCAGCGAAAGGCCGGGCCGGCTGAACATCGTCACCGCCGATGGCACGATACGCGCCGTTTCCGGCCTTCCCGACTTTTACGCCGCCGGTCAGGGCGGCCTTCTGGATGTGGCGCTTGATCCCGATTTTGCGACCAACGACACCATCTACTTCACCGCATCCGTTTCCGGAAACGGAGGTCAGGGAACCGCCGTCTTCCGCGCGCAGCTGAACCGCCGTCAGGCCAGTCTTCAAGCCGTCGAACAGATTTTCGTCATGAACCGCCTTTCCGGAACCAACCGGCATTTCGGCTCCCGGATCGCATTCGATCGCGAAGGCAATCTGTTCTTCGGCATCGGCGACCGAGGAGAAAGCAACCGGGCTCAGGACGGCAGCGACCATGCAGGCTCAATTCTCAGGATCCGCCCCGATGGCGGCGCGCCGGCGGACAATCCCTTCGCAGGCTCGGGCGCGGCGCAGCCTGAAATCTGGTCAATCGGCCACCGCAATCCCCAGGGCATCACCACCGACCCGGAAACCGGCACGCTCTACACCGTCGAACACGGCGCGCGCGGCGGCGATGAAATCAATACACCCGAAGCAGGCGCCAATTACGGCTGGCCCGAAATTTCCTATGGCGTGCACTATTCCGGCGCAAAGATCGGTCAGGGCACCCATGCCGAAGGGCTGGAGCAGCCGCTTTATTACTGGGACCCGTCGATCGCACCCGGCGCCATTGCCGTCTATCGCGGCAAGATGTTTCCCGAATGGGACGGCGACTTTCTCGTCACCGCGCTGAAGGACCAGCTTCTCGCCCATATCGCGGTGGACGAAAACGGCATGCCGACGGCGGAAAACCGCCTCTTTGCCGGCGAATTCGGCCGGCTGCGCGACGTCAAGATTGCGCCGGACGGCGCCGTTCTCGTAACCACCGACGAGCCCGACGGGGGCTTGCTGCGAATATATCGGCCGTAGAGCCCTTCAGGTTTATATGGAAGCAGTTCTGTTTGCCCAAACCGGTCATTCCACGCGAAGAAGCCCGCGCGGCATAGCCATAGCTATGGCGAAGGGCTTCGACAAAGTGGAGGGCCGGTTTCGGCAAACCCTGAAGGGCGGCATGAATTTGCGCCATTACCGGCGGTCTTCGGCTTGGACATAGCTTCGGCTATGCCCTGCGCCAAAGCCCTTGATCCCGGCGCAAATTCCTTGCCGCAGAACGATTCCATATAAAACTGAAGGGCTCTAGCAGCCCTTCAGGGACTGAGCCTATTTGTCCGCCGTTGTGTCGGCTTCATTAGCGTCGCCCCCGATATCCGAGCGCCATGTCACCGGCCACTTGGCGGCACCGACATCACTGCCGTCACACGCGCTCTTGGCGCGCTCATGGGTCAGCACCAGCGGGTTGCCGGTCGCCTTTGCGTCGAGGCTCCAGTAGTGCGCCAGCCCGCAATCGCCAAGACCGCGTCCGAGATAGACGGATGAAAGCTTGCGGTTTTCCAGATCGAAATTGACGTTGTAGACCGTATCGAGAACCGTGATGCCGGCTTCGCTGACATTCGGGAATTCGGCGCGACGAAATTCCTGATCCTTGCCGACATAGAGCTGGTAGGGCTGATTATAGGCCCCCGACGGGCCGCAGGGCAGAAGCATAATCGTGCTGGCCCCGGTCGCAAAGGCAAAGGCATCGGCCTGATCGAGATGCGCCTCGTCGGTGTAACAGGCACTTTCCGCGTCGGACAGATTGCGCAGGATCGATTCCGGCAATTGCGCGTAGCTATTGATTGACCACACCCGAATATCCTCGGGCGGTGCAATGTCGCCCTTGTCGGCCAGCGCGTCCGTCCGGTCCTTGCGCCCCTGCAGGTCATCGACGAAGCGCGCACTGTCAAGAAGCCCATCCAGTGCAATCGTCGTCGAAAACGCTCCCAGATCGCCGCTATAGGCAATCGTTGCAGATTGACCGTGCGCCATCTTCGCAAACAGTTGCGGGAGCGCATCGGGATTGTTGACGCCGAACGTGCCGACAGCCTCGTCCCGGATCAGATCGTCGACACCGACCGCAAAGGCTTCCTCTCCGTCAACGCTGATCGTGAACTGCCCGTCGTCATCGCCTCTCTGGAAGAAGCCGGGCGGAGACGGCAGGCTGAGGGTGAGCGGCGCTGAAGGATTGGCCGTTCTGTGCCACTGAATGGCCGCCAGCGCCGCATCCTCGTCCTGGGCCGCCTGCGGATTGAGCGAGATCGTGCAGACATAGGCGTTGTTGCAGCTGACGGCCCATCCCCCGACCTGACGATATTCAAAAGCGCCGGCAGGCAGGCTGGACAATGCGAGCGCGAGCAAGGCAGGTGCAGCAATCCTCAATGATATGTGTCGACGCATGGGCATCTCCCGGAATTTCATCATATGTCATTGCGCACCGCCGGCGCGCGCTCTCGCCCGGAGGCTTCGCCGGCACCACGCTCCTACACCAGCTTCGGGTCAAAAAGCTAGGCCTGGCCCGATCCCCTGCAAAACAACGCACCAATGCCTGCCGCCATCGTGTCCCCGGCGGCCTAAAACAGGAGGATAGTGGCGCCAGTATATCCATGATCGATGTTCTTGCCACAGTATCCGTTAGTCAGCATGAATACAGGACATGCCCCTGCATCGACACGACTTTTCACAAAGCCTCAAAGTTTCGCTTGCCAAAGTCGTGTAAAAACCGCATTCTGATCGCGTTCGGGCATTTTGCGAGCACGGGAAGACCATATAATCTGATGCGCGTCGGAAACGCTAATTTTCCGGGCGGCCCTTGTAGGATTTGGCCTGTAAACGTGTCCAGGCGACAGAAGGCCGCGGTAATAAAGGTACCTTTCCTTAACAATTCGAGAAACGCCTGCGCTGCCCACAAGGGCAAACGAGCATTGGAATATCCGCCCATTTGTGCAAGCGGGGCGGTGAGAAAAGGACCTTGAAGCATGGCCGAAACTGGCACCGTGAAATTCTTCAACACTGACAAGGGCTACGGCTTTATCAAGCCGGACAATGGCGGCGCGGACATTTTCGTCCACATCTCCGCCGTGCAGTCCTCGGGCCTGACCGGGCTGACGGAAAATCAGAAAGTCAGCTACGATACCGAGCCCGACCGCCGTGGCAAGGGCCCGAAAGCGGTCAATCTGCAGGTCACGGAATAGTCTCTGTTCCCTCCGGTCTTCCTTGAAGCCGGATAGGACCGAAGGCGGCAGCCTTCTGGTCACAGTGAACAGATTCAGGCGCGTCTTTCGGCCGCGCCTGGGTTTTCTTTTGTTTTTTCATTGTGCCGCTGTCTCAGTTCGGGCGATACGGTTACGTCTTTGTACTGTGCCTGGCTCGCTATCGCGGCGGGCGGGGTTTTGCATGCCGCCCCTGACTTTTGGCCGGGTTTGAATGGCCGCCCCTTGAGCACACTGCTGCATGTCTTTGTTTCTGACTGCGCTGCTGTGCCTCCAAGAAAGCAAGCTGGCAATGCCGGCAACCTGATTGTCATCCCGCTTCTCGAGCAAGATCCTGTCCGCACATGTCCCGCTGCCGTGCCTCCTCGCTATGGGCGCGTCCTTCTTACGGCCACCACCAAGTCCGAACATAAAAAACCCGGCCTTTCGACCGGGTTCAGACTGCTGACAGAGCTATTCCCAAATTTTTTCGTCATACCGGCCTTGAGCCGGTATCCAGGGCCGCTTGCTATGCGCTTTCAGAAAGAGTCTTTGCGCGCAAGGACTTGGCCCTTACTAGATTCCGGCTCAAGGCCGGAATGACGGCGGGGAAGGAGGCAAAACCGTGATTGCTTGCGGATGTCAACGGCGGTGTAAAAACCGGCCGCGGGGCGGAGCAAAAGTCGGCCACTTTGGACGCAGGCATGAGGGCCGCGGGAGGGCGTAGCCCGAGCGGGGGTCTCATGCCTGCGTTGCGATTTTCTGAAGGGTTTCAGCCGGCCTTTCGGGCGCGGCTTTGGGCGAGACGGTAACTGTCGCCGTTCATTTCGAGAATGTTGACATGGTGCGTGACGCGATCGAGCAGAGCGCCGGTCAGACGCTCGGATCCCAGAATTTCGGTCCATTCGTCAAAGGGCAGATTACTGGTGATCAGGGTGGCACCCCGCTCATAGCGTTGCGAGATCAACTCGAACAGCAGTTCCGCGCCGG